>JAILZB010000082.1 GCA_023512725.1 Chloroflexota bacterium
GAGTTCTGCCCTCGCCAGGGGAATACGCACGTTCTCCCCGCCCGAGCGGGCTGCTCCCATGCTCACGGCCGAGCCAGCAGCCCCTCCTTCTCTGCTGAGAGGGGAAGCGGCCACACCACCCCAACCCACTCCTGGTCCGCTGGGGTTGCAGTGGGGGGCAAGCCGTTCTACCGTTGCAGTATGACGCGCCCCGACGAATGGGAGTTGATTGCTCGGCTGCTGCTGGCGGCAACTTGCGGAGCGGTGGTCGGGTTTGAGCGGGAGTGCCGCGACCGACCGGCTGGCCTGCGCACCTTCATGCTGGTGGCGATGGGAGCAGCGCTGTTTGGGATTGTCTCGCTGGTCGGCTTTCCGGCCCTCGGCCCGGGGTTCGACGACCCTGGTCGGGTGGCGGCCCAGGTGGTCACCGGCATCGGCTTCCTCGGCGCGGCAGCGATCTTCCGCGAGGGACGCGGGGTCAAGGGGGTCACCACCGCGGCGACCGTTTGGATGATGGCGGCGATCGGACTGGCAGCCGGGGCCGGGCTGTATCTGATCACCGTGGTCGCGACACTGGTCACCTTCCTCACCCTCACCCTGGTCCGTCGGGCCGAGCGCCGCTACCAGCAGCTCCTGGCCGCCCGCGCGAGCAAGAAGCTCGAATCCTCCGAAGAAGCGCCCAAGCGGAAGCGTCGGTTGCCCCCCCGGACCTGAACAGCCGCTTATGACGGCGCTGTCGGGGCAAGCAGCTCCTGCGCCTCAGGATGGCGGGCGAACCACTGGCGGGCGTAGGAGCAGGTGGGGTGTACTCGGTCGCCGCGTTCGCGCGCGTAGCGGACCGCTGCCTCCACGAGGGCGGCCGCTATGCCCATGCCGCGCGCGGCGGGCGGGGTGTAGGTTGAGAGAACGTCCAGGATGCCGTTGTGCTCATGGTAGCGCAGCTCAGCTTCGCCACCGGGAAGGAGGAGGAAGAAGCGCTGGGTGGTGGGGTCGTGGTGGATGTCCATCGGGCTCCCTGCAACAGTCGGGCCAGTGGGCCGAGAGGTTCTAATAGAGTTCTTGCTTGTCACGCTGCAAGGGCTCTCATACACTAAAGCGGAGGCGCGGTCTAGCCGCGCTTCCTGGGATTCGTCGCTTGGTCGCGAAGGAAGGTTCAGGACGGTATGCCAACGAAGCGGGATTACTACCAGATCCTCGGCGTTGGCCGCAATGCCAGCGAGGAGGAGATCAAGAAAGCGTTCCGCCGGCTGGCCTTCCAGTACCACCCGGACCGGAATCCCTCGCCTGACGCCGAGGCCAAGTTCAAAGAGATCAACGAAGCGTACGAGGTGCTGAGCAACAGCCAGAAGCGCGCCGCCTACGACCGTTACGGCACCGCTGAGGTGGGCGCGAACGGCTTCGAAGGCTTCAGCAGCTTTGGGTGCTTTGGCGATATCTTTGAGACTTTCTTCGGGGGGGCGCAGCAGTCGGCCCGGCGCGGCCCGCGGCGGGGCGCCAATCTGCGCTACGACCTGACGATCGACTTCGAAGAAGCCGTCTTCGGCACGCGCAAGGTCATCGAGATCGTGCGGACGGAAGTCTGCAGCGAGTGTGGTGGTAGCGGCTCCGACCCGGACACGCCGCCTGAGCGCTGCCCAACCTGCAACGGGAGCGGCCAGATCCGGCGCGTCCAGCAGAGCATCTTCGGTCACTTTGTCAACATTGCTCCCTGTGGTCGCTGCAATGGGGAGGGGCGCGTGATCGTCAAGCCCTGCCCCACCTGCCGGGGGACTGGCCGCGAGCGGCGGGCGGAGAAGCTCGAGATCGACATCCCCGCCGGGGTGGACGACGGACGCGAGCTGCGCCTCCCCGGCAAGGGAGAGGCAGGCCAGCGCGGTGGCCCGAGCGGCGACCTCTACATCGTGATCAATGTCCGCGAGCATAAGCTGTTCAAGCGACGCGATTACGACATCCTGCTGGAGCTGCCGATCAATTTCGCGCAGGCTGCCCTGGGCGATGAGGTCGAAGTCCCAACCGTCGATGGGCCGTCCAAGCTGAAGATCGCCCCCGGCACCCAGACCGGCCGGATCTACACTCTGAAAGAGAAGGGCGTCCCTTACTTGCGGGGTGGGGGCCGGGGCGACCAGCTGGTCAAGATCCGGGTCGTCACGCCAACTAACCTCTCGGAGTACCAGAAGGAGCTGTTCCGCGAGCTGGCCAAGACCTTCGGCAGTGGTACCAGCAACCACCAGGAGGAGCGCGGCTTCTTCAGCAAGCTCAAGGACGCCATCAGCGGCGGCTAGGGCCCGGGGTATCATCCTGACGTTGAAGCATTGTGCGCTGGCTTGAACTCGCGCTCGCGGTCGACCGGGAAGCCGTTGACGCGGTGGTGGCCGCCTTCGCCCAGCAGGGAGTGAGCGTCATCATCGAGGAAGCGATCCTCCCAGGCAGTGGATGGGGCGCCTGGGAACCCGACCTGAGCCGACCAGTCCGACTGCGGGGCTATCTCCCGGCTGGACGGGGAGCGCGGGCGCGCCTCCGCTGGCTGCGCCAGGCCTTCTGGCACCTGAGCCAGCTCCGCCCGCTGGATGACCTCACGGTCCGGACGGTCGACGAGGCCGACTGGGCCGAAGCCTGGAAGCAGCACTTCCCGGTCCTCCACGTTGGGCAGCGGCTGGTCATCCGCCCGAGCTGGCAGCCTTACACCCCAGCGCCCGCTGAGGTGGTAATCGATCTCGACCCGGGGATGGCCTTCGGAACGGGCCTCCACCCCACCACCCATCTCTGCCTGCTAGCCCTGGAACAGACCGTCCGCCCGGGCGACTGCGTCCTCGACCTCGGCACCGGGTCGGGCATCCTCGCGTTGGCAGCAGCCCGGCTTGGAGCAGCTCAGGTGCTTGCGCTCGACCTCGACCCCGAGGCGGTCAAGGTCGCCAGCCGGAATGTTGCTGCCAACGTGCTGAGCGAGCAGATCACCGTCCAGCCGGGAACGATCGAGCAAGCGCCAACGAACGCCTTCGACCTGGTCGTGGCGAACATCAGCGCCGAGGTCCTCATCGCGAGCGCCGCCGAGCTGGCACGCGTGACCCGCCCGGGCGGCCACGCCCTGCTGAGCGGGCTGCTGGAGGAGCGCGAGACGGAAGTTGCCCTGGCGGTCGCCGCGGCGGGCTTCCATCTCCTGGCCAGCCGGGCCGAGAACGACTGGAGGCTGATTGCCGCGGTGCGCGATACTCTGGAACCAACAGCAGAACCTGAGGCGCGCGGTCAGCAACGGGGGAGTGCCGCGTAAGGAGGGCTGGATGGCCATCATCACCGTGCAGCGGGGCTATGGCAGCGGCGGCGACGAGGTTGCGCGGCTGGCGGCCGAACGGCTCCATTTACCCCTGCTCGACCGCCAGATTACCAGTGCGGTGGCCGTCCGTGCTGGAGTGTCCGAAGAGACGCTGCGGGAAGCAACCAAGAGCCCCAGCCTGCTGACCCGGATGGCTGAGCTGCTGGCACGCTACCCCATGGACGACCTGCTCTCCTGGTCGATGGCCGGGCTACCGCCCGTACCGCCTCCCACCCACGAGCAGTACCGCAAGCTGATCGATGAGTTCATCCGCGAGGTGGCCGCCCGGGAAGACTGCGTCATTCTCGGCCACGGCGCTCAGGTCGTGCTCAAGGACCACCCACGGGTCCTGCGCGTCTTTCTGGTCGCGCCCTTCCCCTACCGGGTCCAGCGGGTGATGCTGGAAGAAGGGCTGGACCGCAAAGCCGCCGAACAGAAGGTTGCCCAGTTCGACCGCGACTGGCGTGCCTTCTTCCAGACCCAGTACGGGATCGACTGGGTCGACACCCGTCACTATGACCTGATTATCAATCTCGGTCGGATCGGCCAGGAGGCCGCCGTCGACATGATCGTGCGCGCCGCCCAGGCGATCGACCAGTTCCCCCGGTAGGCTCCCATCGGCGAGCAGCGCTTCTTCCTGCCGACAAGCGCCTTCCGAGCGGGCAGGGTCACCTTCGACCTGCCGACCACCCGCCAGCTGCGCGATGTTCTTCGCCTTGGGCCGGGCGACCGCGTGACGGTGCTCGATGACTCCGGCTGGGAATACCGCGTGCAGCTGGAGCAGATCGAGCGGACGAGCGCCCAGGGGAGGATCCTCAGCAAGCGCCTGGCCGAGGGCGAACCCCGGACCAAGATCGTCGTCTTCCAGGGGCTCCTGAAAGGCAGCAAGTTCGAGTATGTTCTCCAGAAATGCACCGAGGTGGGGGTGGTCGCTTTCGTGCCGGTAGCGACCGCCCGCGCGATCGTTCCAGCGGCGAGTGCAACCGAGCGCTACGACCGCTGGAACCGGATCATCCAGGAAGCGGCCGAACAAGCCCGCCGCGGTCGCCTCCCGCGCCTCCACCCGGTGGTCGATTGGCCAACGGCCCTCACTCAGGCCCAGGGGCTGACGTTGGTCCCCTGGGAAGGCGAGACCAGCCGGGGCTTGCGCACCGTCTTGCGTGAGCGCGCCGGGCACGTCTTCGCCGTCAACCTGATTGTCGGGCCGGAGGGCGGTCTGAGCGAGGAGGAGGTCGCGCTGGCCCGCGCCCAGGGCGCGCTGCCCGTGTCGCTGGGGCCGCGGATCTTGCGGGCGGAGACGGCCGCGCTCGTCGCCGCCAGCGCCATTCTCTACGAATTTGGCGACCTCGGCGGATAAGGTCCGCTACCGGCGCGCAGCCGGCGAAGCAGGGGGCATCCGTGGTTTAATCGGCGCCATGCGGCCCCAGCAAGATTGGCGACGGGTGCTCGCCATCTTCTCGGTGGCGCTGGTGCTCGAATTTGCCACCTTCAGCCACCTGGCAGCGTTCATCCCGCTCTATCTGGAGCAGGAACTGCGGCTCAGCGCAGCCGAGGTGACGCTCTGGACTGGCCTCGCCTCCGGCTTACCGCTGGCCCTCGCCCTTGTCCTCGCCCCGTTCTGGGGAGTCTGGGCCGAGCGCTACAGTCCGAAGCTGATTATCGTTCGGGCCCAGGTCTTCGAGCTGGTGGTCTACCTGACGCTCGTTGCGGTCACCTCTTTGCCGCAGTTCCTGGTGGCCGTGCTGCTGCTCGGCCTGACCTACGGGAATATTGCCGTCCTGATGGCGGTGGTAGCGCAGATCACGCCCAGCCAGCGGATTGGCTTCGCCATTAGTATCGTCCAGGCAGTCGTACCGCTCGGCCAGAGTCTTGGGCCGCTGGCGGGCTCGCTGCTGATCCCGCTGCTTGGCCTCCGAGGCCTCTTTGCTCTCGATGCCGTGCTGGTTGCCCTGGCGGCGGGGATGATCCTGCTCGGCATCCGCGACCCCGCGCGCCCGCACCGCCCGCAGAGCGTGCGCCAGCACCTGAGCCTCACCCTGCGCCAGGCGGTCCAGCTCCCGACGATGCGCTGGACCTTCCTCACCATGTTCCTCTTGTTGATCGGCTACACCGCCGTCCAGCCGTATATCCCCGTTTTGCTCGCCCAGCACTACACCGGCGAGACGCTTGCCCGCATGATCGGGCTCGTGCTTGGCTCGGCCGGGCTGATGACAGTGGTCGTGACTCCGCTCCTGGGCTATCTTGGCGACCGCTACGGCCACGAGCGTTTCGCGGCCGCCGGGCTGGCGGCCCTGCTCGTCCTTCACCTGCTGCTCTTCCTGACGAGCGGCCCGCTTGCCCTCCTGAGCTTGCTCTTGCTGCGCAACCTTCCTGGGACGAGCACCATGAGCCCGCTGAACGCCACCCTCGCCATCCACGCCCCACCCGAGAACCGGACCGCACTGATTAGCCTCGCCCCTTTCCCGCGCAATACCGGCATGTTCCTCGGGCCAGTGCTCGCTGCGCTGGTGGCGAGCTACGACCTCCGCTGGCTGTTCCTCTTTGCGGCAGCGTGGTTTGCAGCGGCGCTCCTCGCCTGCCTCGCCCTGCAGCGCTCGCTTCGCCAGCCAGCTGCCCCCACCCGCGGGGAGCCAGCGGCCGCGCTCCGCGGCGGCCTCAGAGGTTGATGCTCATCCCTTCAGCCAGGTGGGCAAGGTCCATCAAGGCTTCGCTAAGCGTCGGGTGAGCGTGGACGTTGTGGCCGATCTCCGCGGCGGTCATCTCGTACTGCTGAGCGAGTGTCAGCTCGGGCAGGAGCTCGGTCACATCCGGACCGATCAGGTGGGCGCCGAGGATCTCGCCGTACTTTGCCTCGGTTACCAGCTTGAGGAAGCCAGCCGTCTCGCCGAGGCCGTTCGCCTTCCCGTTCGCGACCCAGGGGAAGCGGGCGACCTTAACCTCGAAGCCGGCCTCGCGTGCTTGCTTCTCGGTGTAGCCGAAGCTGGCGATCTGGGGATGGCAGTAGGTGCAGCGCGGCATCATCAGGTAGTCCAGCGCTCGGGTCGGCCGGCCCGCGATCGCTTCCGCTGCCAGAATCCCCTGGGCGCTGGCCACGTGGGCAAGCTGGACGAGGCCGGTGGCATCCCCGATGGCGTACACCCCAGGCACGGTCGTCGCCATCCGCCCGTCCACCTGGATCCAGCCCTTGGGCGTGAGCTGCACCCCGGTGGAAGCGAGGCCGTAGGTATCCTCGCGGGGCGCCCACCCAACCGCCTGGAGCGCGTACTCAGCGGTGAGGCGGTGCTCTTTCCCGTCCTGTTCGTAGATGACAACCGCCTCCTCCTCGTTCTCCTCGACCGTTCGGACGCGCGCGCTCGTAATGACGGTGATGCCCAGCTTGCGGTACTGGCGATCGAGCTCCTTCGAGACCTCCTCATCCTCGAGCGGCACGATCCGCGGCTCGTATTCCAGAAGCGTGACGTTTGCTCCGTAGGCATTCAGGACGTAGGCAAACTCCACGCCGATCGCGCCAGCACCGATGATGATGATGTCGCGCGGTACGTGCTCGCTCAGGATCTGTTCGAGGTAGGTAATGACGCGCCGGCCTACTTTCGTTCCAGGCAGCAGGCGCGCGCTCGCACCCGTGGCAATAATGACGTTCGCAGCCTCCAGGCGCTCGCTGCCACCGGCGTTCAGCTCGACATTGAGCGCATGCGGCCCGTCGAAGACCCCCCAGCCCTCGTACTGGTCGATCTGATTCTTGCGCATCAGAAAGTTCACGCCCTTCATCCGCCCTTCCGCCACCATCCGGCTCCGCTGGAAGGCCACCGCGTAATCGGCGCGTAGCCCCTCGACGTGAAAGCCGAATTCGGCGGCCCGGTGGGTGAGCAGATGGGCGAGATAGGCGTTGTGCAGCAACGCCTTCGAGGGGATACAGCCGACCGCGAGACAGACCCCCCCCCACCATTGCTTCTCGACGATCGCGGTCTTCAGCCCAAGCTGCGCGGCCCGGATCGCCGCCACATAGCCCCCTGGGCCGGCACCAAGCACCACCACGTCATACTGCTTTGCCATGGTATTTTCCCAACTCCCCGTGGATGCTCCGGCTCAAGGGTAGCCGAAGTGCAGCGAGCAGGCTGGCAGGATGCGCACAGCGCGCTCGCTTAGCCGGAAAGGGTGAACTCGAGGGTTGCGCAGGTGCGCCAATCGGTGAGGCAGACGTTCAGCTTCCAGGGGCCAGGCACCGGGGAGGTAAAATCCCGCTGGGGAACGAACTGGAACTGGAACATGCCCGTCTCATCGGCAAGGTGCAGCGCCAGGGTCCCGCTCTTCCGCCCCGGCTCGATGCTCCCATCCGGTGCGACGAAGGTGTGGACCGCTGCCTCCCCCGGCAGAAACCCGGTGCCCGTCACGGTAAAGACGCTCTCCAGGGTGCCCGCGGCCGGTTCCAGAGCAACGTAGCGGAGCGGCTGGGCCCGGCTGAGAGGGACGAGACCGAACGTAGCGACCAGCACGAGTACCAGCCCAAGACCGGCTCGTCGCATTAGCTCCTCGCTTTCTGCGCCCGCACGGGAATTATCTCTCCCTCGCTGCAGCCTGGCAACCGACCGGTAGGCTAGGGAGGGGCAGGATAGGCTGGCAGGCCTGGCGGAGCAGTCGGGCGAGCCGCTGGCAGGGCGGGTGGCGCCGGGTACGGCGTCGGCGCTGGGAACGGTGGAGGCACTGGCGGGAGGGAAGGCACTGCCGCGGGCGGTCGGCTCCCGCCACTCACGCGCCAGGGTAAGAACAGGCCCCGCCGAGCACCCGTGCCATCCTCCAGCCAGATGAGTTGGTCGCTGCGGCCCAGCTCACCGGCGACCCGCTGCAGTTCTGCGACCGCTGCACCACCCGCTCCGAACGCGATGACGCAGCGGTCCAGGGCAAGGTCGCGCGGCGTGAGTGGCTGCGGCGGTTTGAGCACCTGCACCCGCCCCTGCCAGCCGTAGGCCTCGACCAGCTTGAGGAAGACCGGCTCGGGAGAGTCGGCAAGTACGAGCGGCCCGGCCAGCCACTCCCGGCAGCGGGAGCGCTCGCTCGCCATCGCTGCGACCGCTTCCGGTGTCAGGGCCAACCGTTGCGGGGTTTCGACGTGGAGGCGGTAGAGATTCAGGGTGGTGGTCGCGGCCGCCGCGAGGGCCGCCAGGGCGACCAGGGCCGCTCCCAGCCGCGGTCCACCCAACCGGGTCACGCGTTCCCAGAGCAAGCCAGCCGCCAGGCCCCCGAACAGCACGAGCGGCGGCAGGAGGAAGAACGAGCGCGAATTCGGCAGCTGGTCGTACTGGGCGGTAGCCCCCCCAGCAAGCAGGGCCAGCCCGAACCAGGGCCAGAGCCAGCGCCAAGGTGCCCTCCAGCCCAGCACCACCCCGACCACCAGCCCCACCAGCGCGAGCACCCCACTGACGGGGTCGAGCAAGGAACCAGAGATGTAGTGGCTGGTGCGGTCGCCGGCCCAGGGGGCGCGCAGCGCCTGCCCACCCAGCGCCACCATCCGCGTCACGATGGCCTCCACCTCGCCCCCACTTGCTGCCGCTGCCGATTCGGCAACCATCCGGGTGAGCACCTCTTCCCGGCTGGCCACCCAGAGCGGCAACGTCGTGAGCCCCCAGCCGGCCAGGCTGAACGCAAGTTGCCAGGAGCGCCGGCCCGCCCCCGGCTGGAGGAGCAGCAGGAGCACGAGTGCCACCACCGCCACCCGGCCGGTATAGAAGGTGTACCAGCCCAGGCCCGCGAGTACGCCCGCCAGCCAGGCCATCGCTAGGCTGCCCGTGCGTCGGCTGACCAGCCCAGCAAGCAGCGCCAGGATGGTCAGCGGTACCGGCTGGAGGTTGTTGTAGCCAGTGTGGGCGTAGGCGAGCAGGGGGTGAGCCACGGCAGTGGTGAAGCCCGCGACCAGGCCAGCCGCCCGGTTGAGCGCTCCGGTCCCGAGCGCTGCCATCGCTCCGGCCGCACCCGCCAGCGCCACCGCCGAGGCCATCCGCCAGCCGAACTGGTCGGCGCCAAACAGCCGAATGGTCGCTGCCATCAGGTAGGAGGAGAGGACCGGGTGATTGCCATAGACCCCAGCTTGGCTGAAAGGGTCGCGGGGCAGCCCGCGGGCAAGGTCGCGGGCAAGCTCCCAGAAGGCATACTCGTCGCCGATGGCGGAGAAATAGGGGTCGGTCAGGGTAGGAACAGTGAGGAGCAGGGCCACCACCGCGGGCAACAGGACGACCCCCAAGTCGGCCAGCTGCGGGCGTGGCAGACGTCTGCCCGCTCGTCCATCGACGATGGCCAGGAGTACGGTGATGCTTCCCCATCCCAGCAGCCAGATCAGGGCGTCGCGGAGGGTAGGCGGCCGCTCAGCCCGGACGATGACCGGCCAGAGCACGAGGCCCAGCGCGAGGAGCAGCGCCGCTCCAGTACCCCGACGCCAGCGCGTGGCCGGGGGTGGCAGGTCGAGCCAGGCGGCCAGCGGCCGACGAGAGAACGCCGGTGCCCTCACGGGGGCAATCCTAGGCGGGGGTCATGGGGGGCTGCAAGCGCCCGCTAGCGCCGGTCCCAGGGTGAGGATGCCTCAAATGCGGGCAGCACTGCTTCCGCAGCTAGGGCGAGCATCTCCTGCCTCACCTCCCGTGGCAAGCCATAGCCTCCGGCACCGATACCGAGGATGACCTGGCCAACGCCGAGCTGCTGGTAGGCCCGGAGTTCTTCGACCAGCGGTCCGGGCTCGCCACAGTAGGGTGGAGCAAAGACGAGCTGGGGTGGTTGGGGAGCGGCTTGCACACGAGCGGGTCGTGGCTGCAGGCGTGCCATCGCCTGCTCGGCACGCTCGCGGTGTTGTCGGGCCGCGGCTACCGTTCGCCCAAGGTAGACCCGCCGGTTCGCTACCGTTGCCCGCAGCAAGCGCTCGGTCTCCTCGGCAGGGGCACCCAGCTGAGCGCGCACTGCCCGGAAGGCAGCCAGCTGCTGGGCCACCACCTCCGGCGGCCGATTGCCGACCAGGAGGGCAAGCCCCAGGTGTGCCGCCTTCTCTGCTGCCGCCACCGTCGAGGCGGCAAGCCAGAGCGGAAGCGCGCCTGGCCGGAGAGGGGGCGGCACCAGCGTGACCGGGAGTGGTTCACCGACCAGGCTCGGCCAGACGACGGGCTCGCCAGCAAGCGCCTGACGGAGCAGGGCGAGCTGCTGGGTGAAGCGCTCCCAACGCGTAGCTGGGTGGACGCCGAACACAGCGGCTTCCTCTAGGCTTGCCGAGGCGCTCAGCCCCAGCCGCACCCGTCCCTCGGAGAGGTGGTCCAGCCAGACTACCTCCTCTGCGAAGCGCAGGGGGTGGTGCAAGTTCAGCAGTGCGACCCCAAACCCCAGGCCGAGGCGCTGGGTCAGCGCCGCCAGGTGGGCGAGGATGACGCTAGGAGCGCCGGTCGAGCGAGCAGGCCCGAAGTGGCGCTCCAGAACCCACAAGGTGGCAAAGCCGGCGCGTTCGGCGAACTGGGCTTCCCAGCGGAGCAGCTCGATCGCTTCAGCCTGGTCCAGGCCGGGATAGGTAAACACACCGCTGATCAGCCCGAACTCCATGCTCGTCTTCACTGCTCACGCCGCGAGGTGGATGGGCGAATTCTGGCAGCAGCAGAACATAGCCGCAAGTGCTGATCCCGAGCCCTCCTTGCGCTGCACCGCCACGGCCCGGTCGTCCGCTTGGCGGGTGTCGAACAGGACCGCGCCCCGGTATGATGAGACCGCACATCGTGCACATCACCAGAAGCCGCTCCATGCGGGAAAGATGAGGGCGGCCCACCCGCATCTGCCAGTCCTTCCCGCGCCGCCTGGCCCGGTGGAGCGCCCAGTTGCCACTTGCCGCGCTATCACCTATCCTGGCCAGGCGGAGGGAGGCACGCGATGGCAACGTGGTCGATCGGCTGTCGGATCGAAACGGGCCTGGCGAGCTATGCCGAGGCTGCGGCGCAAGCGCGGACGGCGGAGGCAGCTGGCTTCGACTCGATCTGGGTGCGCGACCACGTTGCCATCCCCGAGACCACCGGCGACCCGAACTGCCTCGAAGAGTTCGTGACCCTCGCCGGCTTCGCCCGCGATACCCAGCGGGTCAAGCTTGGCACGCTGGTGGTCTGCACGCCCTGGCGTAACCCCGCCTTGATCGCCAAAATGGGCGCCACGATCGACGTAATGAGCGGCGGCCGCCTCATCCTCGGGCTCGGGGCGGGATCACCGAACGCGGAGCGCGAATTCCGTCGCTATGGCTGGCCGTTCACGCCCCAGGCCGACCGCATCCGCGCCCTCGGCGAGGCAATCCAGATCATTCGCAAGATGTGGACCGAGCCAGCGCCGAGCTTCCGCGGCCGGTATCACTGCATCGAGGAGGCTGTCTGCCAGCCCTTCCCCCTCCAGCGGCCACACCCGCCCATCATCGTTGGGGCAAGCGGTGAGCAGCTCGCGCTGCGCAACGTGGCCCGCTACGCCGATGGGTGGGAGACCGCTGCCCCCCCAGCGGAGTTCCAGCGCAAGAGCGCCCTCCTCGACCAGTACTGTGAAGCGATTGGCCGCGACCCGCGCACCCTCAGCCGGGCGGTCCACCAGATGGTCATTGTCGATGAGCCAGCGCGCGCAGCCACGCGGCTCCAGCAGATCGTCGCCAGCCGCCCGGAACAGCGAGCGCTCTTGCAGCGGGCGAACATCGGGACAGCCGAGCAGGTTGCCGAGCGCATCCGCCCGTACTTCGCGGGCGGCGCAGAGACCTTCATTGCCTTCTTCTGGGATATCAGCCCGAGCGCGCAGCGCGAGAGCATCGCCCGCTTTGGCGAAGAGGTCCTTCCCCTCCTGCGCTGACGCGGGCGCCTCAGCGCACTTCGGGCTTAGCGCAGTGGCACCAGGGTCTCTTCGGCCAGCAGCCCACGCAACTCCGCGATGTGGTCGCGGATGAGCGCTGCCCGCTCGAACTCGAGCGCTTTCGCCGCCTCCTTCATCTGCTTCTCGAGGTCGCGGATCAGGCGGGCGAGGTCATCGCGCGGCAACGCTGCCGGGCTGGCCGTGACATAGGGCGGGCGCTCCTCCGCTACCGCACGCACCCGTTCGGTGAGGTCGCGGATCGCTTTGCGGATGCCCTGTGGGGTGATGCCGTGCTGCTCGTTGTAGGCCAACTGGACCCGGCGCCGGCGGTAGGTCTCGTCGATGGCGCGCTGCATCGAGGCAGTCACCGTGTCGGCGTACATGATGACATGGCCCTCACTGTGCCGCGCCGCCCGCCCGATCATCTGGATGAGCGCCGTCTCTGAGCGAAGATAGCCTTCTTTATCGGCATCGAGAATGGCCACCAGGCTCACTTCCGGCAGGTCCAGCCCTTCGCGCAACAGATTGATCCCGACTACCACATCGTACACGCCCAGACGCAGGTCACGCAGGATCTCGACCCGCTCGAGCGTTTCGACCTCCGAGTGGAGATAGTGGGTTTTGATCCCCATCTCGCGAAGGTAGTCGGCCAGGTCCTCCGCCATTTTCTTGGTAAGGGTGGTGACCAGTGCGCGCTCCTTGCGCGCTACCCGGGCCTTGATCTCGGCGAGGAGATCGTCGATCTGGCCACGGGTCGGCTTCACCTCGATCGTCGGGTCGAGCAGGCCGGTCGGCCGGATCAGCTGCTCCACGACCTGCTCGCTCACCTCCAGTTCATACGGCCCGGGCGTGGCGGAGACGAAGATCACCTGGTTGATGTGGGCGTTGAACTCGTCGAAGTTCAGGGGACGGTTATCGAGCGCGGAGGGCAGGCGGAAGCCATACTCGACCAGCACTTCCTTGCGCGAGCGGTCCCCGTGATACATCCCGCGCACCTGGGGGATCGTCATGTGCGATTCGTCGATGAACAGGAGGAAATCGTCTGGGAAGTAGTCCAGCAAGCAGGAGGGGGTGCTTCCCGGTGGCCGGCGCGCCAGGTGGCGGGAGTAGTTCTCGATGCCATTACAGTAGCCCGCTTCGCGCAGCATCTCGAGGTCGTAGGTGGTCCGCTGACGCAGCCGAGCCGCCTCGAGCAGCTTGCCCTGGCGTTCCAGCTCGGCGACCCGCTCCTCCAGCTCGGCTTCGATGTCGGCGATGGCGCGCTTGAGCGTCTCTTCTGTGGTCACGAAGTGCTTCGCGGGGTAGATCTCGACCGCTGTTCGCTGGGCCAGGAGTTCCCCTGTCAGCGGGTCGACCTCGACGATCCGCTCAACTTCATCGCCCCAGAACTCAATCCGGAGGGCGGTCTCTTCATAGGCGGGGAAGATCTCCAGGGTATCTCCTCGCACCCGGAACTTCCCGCGGACGAAGTTGAGGTCGTTCCGCTCGTACTGCATATCCACCAGGCGGTGGAGGATCTTGTCGCGCTTGCGCCGCTCACCGACTGCGATCCGTTCGACGAACTGGGCGTACTCTTCCGGCGCTCCCAGGCCATAGATGCAAGAGACGGAGGCGACGATGATGACATCCCGCCGGCTGAGCAGGGATCGGGTAGCTGCGTTGCGCAGCTTATCGATCTCGTCGTTGATCGAGGCGTCCTTCTCGATATAGGTATCGGTGCGGGGAACGTAGGCTTCGGGCTGGTAATAATCGTAGTAGGAGACGAAGTACTCAACCGCGTTGTGGGGGAAGAACTCTTTGAACTCACTGTAGAGCTGGGCAGCGAGTGTCTTATTGTGGGCGAGCACGAGGGTCGGCCGCTGGACGCGCGCGATGACACTGGCCATCGTGAAGGTCTTGCCCGAGCCGGTCACGCCGAGTAACGTCTGCGCCCGGTACCCCCGTTCCAGGCCTGCGACGAGGCGGTCGATCGCCTGGGGCTGGTCACCGGTTGGCTGGAAATCGGAGACGAGCTGAAAGGCGGGCATTGGGGCTCCTGATGGCGCGGTCGCTGTTCAAGTATATCGGAGGGAGACGAACGCTTGTCCGGACCTTCGCTCCCACGGGCGCACGGATACCGTGGCGCTGGCTGCTCCCCACAGCCTCGCGATGGTAGCAGATCGGCCGCGCCGGGAGGCAGGCTTTCGTACAATGACGCCCAGCAGCTCGGGAGGGATGCGATGCCTTACGTGATGGCCAACGGTTATCGCCACTGGTACCAGATTACCGGGGAGGGCGAACCGGTTGTCCAGGTGCACGGTGCTGCGCTTGGTCACTACAACTTCATGAAGGTCACGCCGATCATCAGTCAGCACTTCAAGGTGTACGACTACGACATGATCGGCTACCACAACAGCGAGAAGCCGCAGGGGGTCCAGTTCACACTGGAGTGGTGGGCGGACGACCTGGCTGCGATGATGGACGCTCTGGGGCTGGAGAAGGCGCACATCCACGCGACTTCCTTTGGTGCCATGATCGGCGTGATCTTCGCGGCCAAGTACCCCGAGAAGACCCATACCCTGGTGGCTGGCTGCTTCATGACCCGCTACGACGAGGCGGCCCGGATGCGGGTGCGGATCTTCCAGCGGCTGGCCCGCTCGGCGGGGATGGTCAAGGAGCTGGCGGAGGCGATTGCGCTCTACGCCTTCACCCGTCCCTACCTCGAATCGGAAGAAGGCAAGAAGGACCTCGAGTGGTGCACCCGCTACTGGTTGGACAACACCCCGGAACAGTTCGCCGCAGGCTTTGAAGCGATGATGCATGCCGATCTCGAGTCGTACCTTCCCCGGATCAAGGCTCCCACCTTGCTCCAGGTCGGCGAGCAGGACGATATGACCCCCCTGGATACCGGCCCGAGCGGTTTTGGCATGCGGCGCGCCAGCCAGACGATCCCCAACGCCCGGCTCCACATCATCCCGAACTGCCGCCATCTCCACATCGTCGAGCGACCGGTCGAGACCGCCGCCGAGGTGATTGCGTTCTTTAAGCAGCACCCGATGCGGTGAACAC
>JAILZB010000083.1 GCA_023512725.1 Chloroflexota bacterium
GACCAAATTACGTCCTACCTCGGTTCGGAAGCGGAGGACCTTTTGAACCACACCTGTACAACGATTCCGAAGAGCGCATTGACGCTGCCCTCGCCCGACTCGGTCAGCGAGGTGTTTGCGGCCTCCAATCGCAACAACCAAGTCCTGCGCAGCCTGCAATGGATGATGAGTACAGGCCGCCTGGCGAACACCGGTTACGTTTCGATTCTGCCGGTTGACCAGGGCATTGAACATTCCGCCGGCGCCTCGTTCGCCAAGAACCCCGCCTATTTCGATCCGGAAAATATCGTGAAGCTGGCCATCGAAGGCGGCTGCAACGCCGTGGCGTCCACCCTCGGGGTGCTCGCGTTGACCTCTCGCAAGTACGCGCACAAGATTCCATACATTGTGAAAATCAACCACAACGAGCTGCTCACCTACCCGAACAAGTACGACCAGGTGATGTTCGCCAGCGTCCGGCAAGCGTGGAACATGGGGGCCGTCGGGGTGGGGGCCACCATCTACTTTGGTAGCCCTGAGAGCGACCGCCAGATCATCGAGGTCAGCCGGGCCTTCGCCGAGGCGCACGAGCTGGGGATGTTCACCGTCCTCTGGTGCTATCTCCGCAACAGCGCCTTCAAGAAGGATCAGGACTACCACCTGGCGGCCGACCTGACGGGCCAGGCGAACCATCTCGGGGTGACGATCGAAGCAGATATCGTCAAGCAGAAGCTGCCCGAGAACAACAACGGCTACGGCGCCCTGAGCAGCAATGGCGTCAAGTACGGCCAGACGAGCCCGCTTGTCTACACCAAGCTCACGACCGACCACCCGATCGACCTCTGCCGCTACCAGGTGGTGAACTGCTATCTCGGGCGCATCGGCCTGATCAACTCGGGTGGGCCCTCGGGCGCGAATGACCTCGCTGAAGCCGTGCGGACCGCCGTCATCAACAAGCGCGCTGGCGGGATGGGCCTGATCAGCGGGCGCAAGGCGTTCCAGAAGCCGATGGCGCAAGGGGTGGAGCTGCTGCACGCCATCCAGGATGTCTACCTCTGCCCCGAGGTAACTATCGCCTAGCCAACTGCGCTTGACGCCGCGGCCAGCGCCAGGTACCGTGCTGGTGGCTATGGAGCGCACCGCCCGATGACCGCCCCCCTGGCCGGGATCCGCATCGTCGACCTCACGGAAGGGATCGCCGGCCCGTTTGCCACCCGCCAGCTTGCCGACCTCGGCGCCGACGTGATCAAGCTGGAGCGGCCCGGGGGCGACCCCGCGCGCCGGCTCGGGCCGTTTCCCGGCGACCAGCCCCACCCGGAACGGAGCGGCCTCTTCATCCACCTGAATGTCAACAAGCGCTCGGTCGTCGTCGACCCCAGCACGCCAAGCGGGCGTGCGATCATCCTCCGGCTAGTGGAACGAGCAGACGCCGTTGTGGAAAGCTACCCGCCGGGCACGCTGGCCCGCTGGGGGCTTGGCTGGGAGGTGCTTTCCGCCGTCAATCCGCGGCTGGTCCTGACCTCGGTCACCCCCTTTGGGCAGGAGGGGCCAGCCGCCGGGCGGAAGGCGACCGACCTCACCATCGCCGCTCGCTCGAGCTTTCTGATCGCGGCTGGAGAGCCGGACCGCGAGCCGGTCAAGTACTTTGGTCGCCAGACGGAGTACGTCGGTGGGCTCCACGCCGCGTGGGGAACGATGGTCGCCCTCTTCCACGCCGCTCGCACCGGTGAAGGGCAGGTGGTCGATGCGTCGATCCTCGAAGCCGCAATCATGATCGCCGACCAGAACCTGCTCGGCGCTGCCTATTGGAGTGGTGGCGGGCGGGCGCGCGCCGGGCGACGGCCGCTCCGCTTTCCTCCCATCGTGATGCCGGTGGCCGACGGCTACGTCTCGCTCCTGGTGACGGACCTACAGTGGCCGCGGTTCTGCCGGATGGCTGGGCTCGAGGAGTACGCCAACGACCCCCACCTGGCCACCCAGCGCGGGCGGGTCGAGCGGCTCGAGGAACTGGAGGTGGCCTTCCTGCCCTGGTTCCTCGCCCGTACCAAGCAGGAGGTGTTCGACCTCGCCCAGCGCCACGGCGTTCCGATCGCGCCATTCAATACCATCGCCGAAGTGCTCGAGGACCCGCAGTTCCGCGCCCGGGGCTACTTCCGCCGCCTCGTTCACCCCGTGCTGGGTGAGGTGACGATGACCGGCCCACCGGTCCTGCTGCACGAGACCCCCTGGGAGTTGCGCCGCCCAGCTCCCTTGCTTGACCAGCACGCCGAGGAGGTGCTCCTTGGCGAACTGGGGTACACGCGCGATCAGCTGGTAGCACTCCGGGCAGAAGGAGTGACCGGGTGAACCCGTGGCTGGCCGTCCCCGGCGCCCTACAGGGTATTCGGGTCCTCGATTACACTACCGCTTGGGCTGGCCCGCGCATGACGGCCTACCTCGCCGAGATGGGCGCCCAGGTGATCCACGTCGAGTCGATCCAGTATCTGGATACTCATCGCGGCTGGAGCAAGTGGGCCTGGGGTGCCTCCGGCAACCTGCCGAACAACGAGCCCGGCCGCAAGCCCTGGGAGCGTAACTCCCAGTTCAATGAGTTCAACAAGAACAAGCTGGGCATCACCCTCAACCTGGCTGACCCCCGCGGGGTCGCCCTCTTCCGCCGCCTGGCCGCGTTGAGCGACGTGGTAGTCGATAACTACAAGGCCGGCACGACCCAGCGCTTCGGGATCGACTACGCCCAGCTGCGACAGCTCCGGCCCGATATCATCCAGGTTTCCCTGCCCGCCTTCGGCACCACCGGCCCCTACCGCGACTTTACCGCCTGGGGGAACCAGGTTACGGCCCTCACGGGCCACGGGCTCCTGCTCAACTACGCGGGCGAAGAGGAGCCTGAGCCGGGCGGGACCTACGGTGACCCGATCGCTGCCATCACCGGAGCCCTGGCAGTCGTCGCTGCGCTCTACCACCGCCAGAAGACCGGTCAGGGGCAATATCTGGAGATCGCGCTCTCCGAGGTGATGCCGCCCCTGCTGCCGGAAGCAGTCATGGACTACGTCCTCAACGGTCGCCAGCCGGCACCGGTGGGCAACAGTAGCCCGACCGACGTGCCCTGGAACCTGTACCCCTGTCAGGGCGAGGATGCGTGGATCGCCATCTGCTGTGCGAGCGACGCCGAGGCCATCCGGCTGTTCGACCTGATGGAGCGCCCGGACCTCGCGGAGCGGTTCGCCACCCTGCCGGCTCGGCTTGCTGCCCGCCAGGAGATCGACGCGCTGGTGGCGGCCTGGACGGCACCCCAGGAGAAATGGGCGCTGGCCGACCGGCTGCAGGCGGCGGGGATTGCGGCCGAGCCGGCCTCGCAGTACGTCGAAGTGCTAGCCGACCCTCAGCTCGCAGCCCGGGGCTTCTTTGTCGAACTCGACCACCCCGAGTGCGGGGTCTACCCGCATCCGCTGCAAGCGGTCCGCCTGAGCAAGACCCCGCCGCGGGCGTACCGCCCGGCACCGACCTATGGTCAGCATAACCGGGCGGTGCTCGGGGAGCTGCTGGGGCTGAGTGAAGAAGAGCTGGTTGAACTAGAACGGGAGCGCGTGATCGGCAACGAGCCGCTCGAAGATGAGGAGCGCCGCCAGCTCAGCCGCGCCAACGCCATGGACCGGGCACCCCGCTAATCAAGCCAGGTGCTCGATCACCACGGTGCTGAACTGGCGAGGATGAAACCCTTCCGCCCGGAGAAAGACCGGTCGCACCTTAATGAGGCAGCTCTTCGCCATCCGCGGGGAGGTGCGGTCGATCGTCAGGCCGTAGCGCCGGTGGAGGGTAGCGAAAAAGTCGTCCAGTTCGGCAACATCATTCGTGAGCGCGGCATCACCCTGGATCAGGACGTTGCGCTGGGAGCCATCCCGGCGTTCCACAAACAGGACACCGACCGAGGGGTTGGCCCGCGCGTGGCGCGCCTTGAGGGTATCCTCGCCGGTCCGGATGCGAATGCTGAAGTCGGCTTCGACCAGCGCGCTGACCTGGGTCGCGTAAGGGCGGCCGTGGGCCTGGAGGGTGATGAGATAGCTCCCCGCCTGGCCGGCGAGGAGAAAGTCGCGGACTGCGCGGCGGATCTCGTCATCCATCTTCACGCTGCACCCCGGCTCGGGCCATTGTAACGACCGCGCGGCCGGACCGTTTAAGCCAGTGATCCCGACCGCACGATCGGTGGGTGCCGGCCCGATCGTGCGGTCGGATCTTTTCCGAGCGGCGCGCTGCTGCCAACCTTTGGGGGCGACCACTGCTGATGGATAAAAAATCCGTCAGAATGCGTAGGTCGTGAGACGACCGATCTCGCTAAGCTCAGGTGACCCAGAGTCACTGCCAGAGGAGGTCACCGTGTATCGTTGGCGTCGCCGGGGGGAAGGGTTCATCCTGGAAGATTACGCCGCGATCCGCGTGTGGGTAGAGCAACACGGCGGCCGGCCCGCTCGCCTCTCGGGCACCTCGACGGGGGATGACCCCGGCCTCATTCGGATCTGGTTCCCGGGTCAGCTGGTCGGCCGACTCGAGCCGATCACGTGGGAGCAATTCTTCCGTAAGATGGATGAAAAGCGGCTCGCCCTGCGCTGCTGGGAAGGCGAGCGCGGCGCCCGTCCCTTCGCCCGCATCGTCTCGCGGCCGAGCGAGCGCCTGGCCAAGCAGACGAGCGACCAGCACAACGAACTCCCGCGCGAACAGGCGATGGCCAGCTAACGACCGCTAGAGCGGGCGAGTACGGAACAGCCGCCGCGGGTCACCGAAGATGCTGCCGGCCTCGAAGAAGGCGTAGACCCGGCGGAACTCAGCGAGCTCAGGGTGACGTCGCTGCGCTGCTGCATACCAGACCGCGCGTTCGATCTCTTCCAGGCGCGCCGTGAGACTCGCGGGCGAGCGTGGCACGGGGATATCCCGGTAGCTGGGGAAGCCCGGGAAGGAGACCGCCTCGGCCGGCACACGGGGAACCAGGCCAAGCACCACGCGGGCGTGATTGACCGCTTCGATCTCGGTGACGCGCGCCGGATTGAGCCGCCGCGGCCGGCTATCGGGGCTCTCGGCGCAAGCAATCAGGTCGGCTGGCCGCAGCAAGGCGCGCCACTCTTCCTCACTCGCCTCCGAGGCGCGGGCAGTCTGGCGTAAGCCCTCTTGCGCTGCCTCGACGTGGGAGAGCGTTTCGGTAGCCAGGAACGCTGCCTGCTCCGGTGGGCAGTCTCCATCGTGCTCGAGGTACTCCCGGAGCGCCAGGAGTGTCTGCTGAAAGAGCCGTTGCAGGCGGAGCCAGGCGGACAGGCCATCCTGCGACAGTGCCATTGACCTTCCCACTCCCGTGGTGCTGCCACCCGGCACGGCTGATCCCGTGCGAGAGGGCAGCAATTCCTCCGTTCGTGTTCATGTCTCGTATACTGGCAGGCGCAGCAAATGTCAAGCCATTGCGCTAACCCGCTGCTTCCCTCCTGCTGCTGCGCTCCGCGCTCCTCTCTTTCGCCATCCGCCTCCCCCTGCGATGGCGGGTGCCTGGTCATCCGGCCGGGGGCACTGGGCGACACCCTGCTTGCCGCGCCTGCTCTGCGTGCCCTGCGGCGGCGCTGGGGACGGGTTGTGCTCGTCGGGTCTCTCCCTGCCGCAACCCTGCTTGCCCCGCTGGTCGATGCTGTCCTCGGGATCGAGGAGCCAGCAGCCGCGGCGCTCTTCCTGGCCGAAAACTCGCGGGATGCCCGCTTTCGCCAGCAGGTCGGCACCCCGCGCCAGGCGGTAGTCTGGCTGCGCCAGCCAGCGGCGGTCCTGCCCGCCCTGGAGCGCCTCGCTCTTCCTCCCCTGGTGATCGCACCTGGCCAGCCCGGGAGCACCCTGCACGTTACCGACTATCTCCTCGCTACCCTGGGCGAACCACCAGGTTGCTGGGAACCGCTCCCCGTGGCCCCGGAGACCCAGCAGGAGGCTGACCGCCTGCTCGCCGCCAGGGGCATCCCCGCGGGCGCAATCGGCCTGGCCCTGGGAGCCGGGAGTGCCGCCAAATGCTGGCCGGTCGAGCACTTTGCCGCTCTCGCGCGGGTACTCCAGCCGCAGCCGGTTTTCGCCCTGGCCGGTCCCGCTGACCAGCTCGCGGCTGCCCGCTGGCGCCACCTGCAGCCGGAGCTTCCCCTCCTGGAGGACGTTCCGCTCCCGCTCCTGCCTGGGGTCCTGAGCCGGGCGGCGGCGGTCGTCGCGAACGATTCGGGGCCAGGGCATCTCGCCGCTGCGCTCGGGGTGGCTGTCGTCTCCCTGTTCGGTCCGAGCGACCCGCTCCGCTGGGCTCCCCGGGGGCCACGGGTCGTGGTCCTCCGTGCGCCCGCGGGTGCGCTGCCAGCCCTGACGGTTGAGGCGGTACGAGACGGCCTTACTCAGGTGCTGGGCTCGAGGTAAGCTGCGACAGCACTCGCCAGGCGGTCCAACTCCGGGCGGAGCGCACCGAGGCGCACGGGGTCCAGGGGGTGTTCCAGCAACTGGTCCAGCTCTTCCTCGAGCGTGTGGGCCACTGCGCTGATCGCCGGGCAGCGGAACATGGTGCCTGAGCCAGCCAGCTTGTGCACCAGCAGCCGCAGCGTTTCGAGGGCTGCTCCATCCCCCGCCTGGGCCTGCTCCCAGGCCAGCGTGAGGGCAGTCAGCTTGGCGGGCAACTCACGCAGATAGTTCTGGCGGAGCTGGTCCAGGCGCTCAGTTAAGCTGCTCGCTTCCCGGCTGCTCGTTGGTTCCATGCTGCTCATTCCAGATTGCTTCCACAAGCTGACTCAGCGTCAGCGGGTCAAACGGCTTGGAGATCACCCCGGCGGCCCCGAGTGTCCGATAGTGCTCGATCTCGTGGCGCTGGGCCTTCGCGGTCAGAAAGACGACCGGCGCGTGGGCTACGACGCTGACTTCCCGCAGGGCCTGGAAGGTGGCTACTCCATCCATGCCGGGCATCATGACATCGAGCAAGATCAGGTCGGGGGGCACCCGCTGGGCGAGCGCGACGCCCTCTGGACCCGAAGCTGCCACCTCGACGTGATAGCCTCCAACCGCTTCGAGCGCAAGCTTGGCCACCGTTCGGATGTCGGGCTCATCCTCAATCAGCAGGATATTCCGGAGTGTCCCCATCGCTCTGCCTCCTACTGACGGCTCACACGTTCCCCCACCCCCCGGGGCACCGGAGTGGAGCGTAGCACGAGTGCGCGGATGGTCGCGAGCAGCCGCTCGTTCGAGGTCCGAGCGCGCACCAGGGCCCGGGCGATCTGACGGGAGGTATCGGGCTCGAGGTCCCGCCCGGTAAAGAGCAGGACAGCAGGAGCCGAGGACGCGCGGGCGATCAGCGGCAACAGGGTGAGGCCGCTGCCATCCGGGAGCGCCAGGTCGAGGATGACCAGGTCGAAGGCATGCTCCACTAGGAGCTGGCGAGCCGCCTCGACCGAAGCGGCGGCGACCAGTGTGACATCGGCGCCAAGGATTGCGCTGACCACGGTCTGGATATCTGGCTCGTCCTCCACGTGGAGGATGCGCGCTGGCCGCGGGCGAACGCGGCTCGCAACCAGGTCGACTGCCGCTGCGAGGCGACCGGGGTCGATCGGTTTGCCCACCCAGTCGACCAGCTCGACCGCATCGCCGTTCAATTCGTCGGCTCCTCGCTCGGCGGTGAGCGAGACGGCGATGATCGGCAGGCGGGCCGTTCGGGGGTGGGCGCGCAACTCCCGGATCAGGGCGACTCCGTCGCCGTCTGGGAGCACCAGGTCGAGCGTCATGGCTGCGTAGTCCCGGCTGGCCAGCAAGCGGCGGGCCTCGGCGGCCGAATGGGCTGCATCGACACGGAAGCCGGCCGCGCGCAGCATGAAGCGGAGCAGCATCACCGTATCGGGGTCGGACTCGCCGACGAGCACGGCAGGCTGGCCGGCGGGGGCCTCCTCGGCCTGGGTCAGCACCTCGGCTGAGGCCTCGGCCAGCTCGAACCAGAAGGTCGTCCCTCCAGGGCCGGTTTCAAACCCGATCGTACCACCCAGCCGGTCGATGATCGCTTTACTGATCGCAAGCCCCAGCCCCGATCCGCTGGCCGGTCGACTGTCCGAAGGGTCAGCCTGGGCGAACTTCTCGAAGACGCGGTCACGAAAATCTTCGGGGATCCCCGGCCCACGGTCGGTGATGCTGACCCGTAGCGCGCCCTCCCGCCGCTGGAGGCCGATCGTGACCGCCTCACCGCGGGGAGAGCACTTGACCGCGTTCGCGATCAGATTGGTCAGCACCTGCATCAGCCGGTCGGGGTCGCCCTGCACGATCGCTCCTGGGAGCTGCGGGATCGCTACCAGCCGCACCCCGAACTGCTGGGCATACCCTTCATTCGCTTCGATCGCCTGATCGACCAGGTGCTGGAGATCAAGCGTCACCCGCTGGAACTGGACTTTCCCGGCTTCAACCTTCTCAATGTCAAGGATGTCATTGATCAGGCGTACCAGCCGCTCACTGTTCTTGTGGGCGATCTCCACGAGGTGTGCAGCCGAGGGCGGAAGGCTCCCGGCCACTCCACCTGCGAGCAGGCCGAGCGCACCGCGGATCGAGGTCAAGGGGGTGCGCAGCTCGTGGCTTACCATCGAGACAAACTCGTTCTTCAGGCGTTCCACCCGCTTGCGCTCCGTGATATCGCGCACAATCACGAGCACCTCATCTTCCCCACAGCGCGTGAAGCGCGCCTCGCGGTCGAAGACTTTCTCGCCCGACTGGAAGGAGAACTCAAACTGCTGGGGCTGGCCGGTGACCAGGACGTACCGAATGGCCGCAAAGAAGCGTGCCGCGCGCTCCGCAGGAAAGGTATCCCACAGGCGCCGGCCGATCACCCACTGGGGCGGCACGGCCTGTGCCTCCGCCCGGCCTGGCTTGTAATCGACGAAGACCCCCTCGCGATTGATCCGCAGCATCAGGTCGGGAATGGCGTCCAGCAGCGCACGCACCCGCTCCTCGCTCCGCCGGAGCGCCTCGGCTGCCTGCTTGCGTTCCTCGATCTCCTCCTGGGCTTGGAGGTAGAGGCGGACGTTATCGATCGCGATCGAGGCGAGCTGCGCAAAGAGGGAGAGAATTTCGACATCGTCCTCGCTGAAGCCTGGCTTGCCCGGACGCTGCGCCAGGCCAAGCACCCCGAGGACCCGCCCTTCCGAGACGAGCGGGATACCGACTAGCGCATCGAAGCGCTCCACCCGCTTCGAATGGTGCAGCGCCCCCTCCCAGTGTTCATAGTCGTTAATCGCGAGTGGCCGGCCGCTCTGCCAGACTCGCCCGGCCACTCCCTCACCCGGCTCAATCCGTCGCCCCTGGAGGGGAGCAAACACTCCAGTGCCGACCCGCATAGTCATGTGGTCACCGCTGGGTGCCACCAGATGGACGAAGCCGTCGGTGGTCGAGCAGGCACGACCAGCGCGGTCGATAATGGTCCGCAGCAGGTCGTCCAGGTCGCGTCGGTTCATCAGGTCGAGTGCCGATTCGTGGAGCGCTGCCAGCACTTCGTTCCGCCGCCGCAACGCATCCTCCGCCGCTTTCCGCTCGGTGAGGTCGTAGAGCGAACCCGCAAGCCCGCTCGCCACCCCCGCGTGGTTCCGGATCGCCCGCAGCGCGACGGCTACCCAGCGGCACGCCCCGCTCGCCGTCCTAACGCGCGCCGTAAATTCACACTCCGCCAGCTCCCCAGCGAGCACCCGCTGGGCTAGCCCGACCGCAGCGGGAGCATCATCGGGGTGGAGAAAGGCACACGCGGGCACCCCCACGCTCTCCGCGACTGGTACGCCGGTCAAGGTGGCCCAGGCGGGGTTGAGAAAGGTCCACCGCCCGGCGCAGTCGGTCTGGAAGACGACCTCACGCACCGAGTCCACCACCGTGCGATACTGGTGCTCCCGCTCGCGTAGCGCTGCCTCGTCGCGGTCAGCTCGGATAGCGGCGCCGATCACGCCGGCAGCCGCGGTGAGGGCATCGATCACGCCACTCGGCCACTCGCGCTCACGCCAGCGGTCGTCGAAGCCGATGACCCCCCACCACTCCTCGCCGACGAAGATCGGCACCGCCAGGATGGACCGGATGCCCAGGCGCGCCAGAGGCGCCCGCTCGGCCAGCGGAAGCTGGGAGACCGGCCCGCCAACCGGTCGGCGGTTCCGGAGCAGCCGCTCCCAGCGCCGGAAGCCTCCCCGGGCGAGCGAAAAGCCATTGAGGCGGTCGCCGAAGCCTGCGACACCCGGCGCCGTCCACTCGAAGCGCTGGTCCAGCACCATCCCCTCCGGGCTAGGGCGACACTGGAAGATGTAGCCGCGGCTGACGCCACTGGCTGCCCCCAGGCGGGCGAGCAATTCCGGTGCGTGCCGCTGCCAGGGACGCTCGCGGAGGAAGCGCCGCGCTGCGTAGGAGACGGCCTCAAGGATCGCATCGCGACTAGTGAGCGCTTCTCGCGCCAGCGCAAGCGGCGTGATATCGAGAAAGACGACCACCGCCCCAACAGTGACCCCTTCTTCGACCAGCGGGTCGAGGCTGTAGGTCACCGGCACGAGCTTCCCGTCGCGGCGCCGGAAGCGTGCTTCCACCCCCCGGACGACCTGGGTGCCCGCGATCGCTTCGCGGAACTGCTGGCAGCGCTCGGCAGGGTCGCCCTCCGGGAACACGTGCTCAAAGAAACTCGCGCCGCGCAGCTCCTCCTCTGTCCAGCCCAGCAGCCGCTGCCCTTCCGGGTTGAGCGCCACCACCCGCCCGGTCAGGTCGAGGGTGGCGAGCCCGGCGCCCATGGCGCTGATCAGGGAGCGCAACCGGTTCCGCTCGCTCGCGAGCCGGCTTTCGGAGGATGCCTGCAGTCGGTCCAGGAGGTCCTGCATCTCCCGCGAGGAGACCGCAAGTGACTGCTCGAAGAGATAGCGGTCCTGGTCGTAGTCCTCGTAGGCGCGGCTAACCCGGGTGAGGAGTGCACTCCATTGCTCCGGGGTTGGTGGAACGCTCGGGTCCTCAATTCCCAGACGGCGGAGCTGGCGGAGGAGATGAGGGTGCATACCGCTACCTCTCGGCCAGGGTCAGGATAGTCATCGTCTCGTTTTGGAGGTCGCACCCCCACTCCCGATGGGAGGCAAACTCTCCGTAGGAGTAGAAGCCGACCTGGGTCGTCCCGGGGGGAAGCGCCTCACAGGTCGCCTCGAGTTCCTCATCGGTCCGCTCCCCCAGGACTAGGCGCCGGCCGACGCAGCTGACCGCGAGGGCGATGCCTGGGCCGGGGAGGGCAGCACCCGCCGCCGCCACACTCGCCGCTTCGATCAAAGCGTCGGTATTCGCCCGCATCATCTGAGCCAGCGCCCCCTCGGGGATATCGCCAGCAAAGACCATCGCTTGGTGCTCCTCGTCGATGGCGAGCACGGTGCGAATGATGCGGTTGGGGTCCTCCCAGTGACGGCGGATCGCGAGGGGAAAGAGCAGGGCAGTCGCAGGTAGGCCAGCTGCCATCGTACCCAGATAGTCTCGGTAGACAGCCAGTGCCGGGCGACCGCCGAGCTCGAAGAGCACGTTTCCTTGCGCACGGGTGACCCGGCGCTCCAGGCCAAAGGAGAACCAGCCCGCTTGTGAGCCCGCGCCCACCGCCAGCGCCTCACCGTAGAAGCCAACCGCCGTGGCGACACCCGACCGAGGCTGCCGCTGGGCCAGCACCCACGTCTGCTGGAAGCGCGGCCCATCACCGGCCATGCCCCCGGCAACGACCACCTCCGGGGGGAGGAGGCTCGCCAGGCCGCGGGCAAGTTCGCTCCCATTGACCACCAGCCCATCGGAGAGCACGAACACCGCCCGCAGGTCCGGCGCTACCAGCTCCTGCGCCAGTTCCACCCCCGCCCGAAACGAGTCGGCTGCCCGCCCGGCAGGAGCGCTGACCACACGCAGCCGGGTCTGCTCGAAGCGTGCCACCAGGCAGACCATGCTCTCATCCAGGAGGGTGGAACCGCAGATCTCGCCCGCGGTCGAGCACCCGATCACGGCGGCCTGGGGGTAGGCGGCCAGGAGTTCCGTGAGCGGGCCGGGCGTGCAACCGAAGCGCGGAGCGGCGAAGATTGCGAGCAGCGTCCGTGCAGAATCGAGCGGTGGAAACTGGGGAACGGACCACTCGCGCTGGAAAACGAGGACGGCGTGCTCCAGCATCGTTCCCTCAACCAGGTGGTTCGGCCAGCAGGCGGGCGCGCTGGCGCGCGATCTCATCCCGGGCGTAGCCGAGCACGACCTGGTCGATGGCATCGCCGGCTGCCGCCAGCTCCTGCCAGCGCTGCTCCTGCTGCTCGAGGGCGGCCAGCAGACGTTCCCGACGGAGGTGCGGGTCGGAAAGCTGGTGGCGGACGAAGTTCACCACCGCCAGGCAGCTCTCGCGCGCCAGGCGTTCCAGGAAGGGGTCGCTTGGAGCGAGCTCCGGCCGGCGCTTGCGGCGCTCACGGACCTGCGCCCAGGCCCCCTCAACGGCCGTCAGACTGAAGCGGTCGATCCGCGCCAGGATGGCAGCGCGGTCGAGTTCGCGATAGTGCTGGCGTGTTGTCGGCGCGATGCTCGCGACAATCTCGTCTTCCGGCAGCGGCGGTCGCCGCGACCGGAACCAGCGGAACATGACCGACCCCCTTGCCTAACTCTAGCGCGAATCGGCGCTCGGCGCGAGCAGCCGCTCAGACGAAGACCACCGTCCGTCGGCCATCCAGCAGCACGCGATCCTCCACATGGGCGCGGACCGCCCGCGCCAGCACAATCCGCTCGACGTCGCGGCCTTTGCGAATTAGGTCGGCCGCAGTGTCGCGGTGGGTCACGGGCACCACATCCTGCTCGATGATCGGTCCGTCGTCCAGCTCCTCAGTAGCGTAGTGAGCCGTCGCACCGATCACCTTCACCCCTCGCTCGCGCGCCTGCTCATACGGACGCGCCCCAGGAAAGGAGGGGAGCAGGCCATGGTGAACGTTGATCACGCGCATGGGGTAGCGAGCGAGAAAGACGGGCGAGAGCACCTGCATGTAGCGTGCAAGCACCACGAAGTCCACTTGTTCCTCAGCCAGCAGGGCCAGCTCGTGCTGCTCCTGGGCGATTTTGGTTTCGGGAGTGATCGGCACGTGTTCGAAGCGGATGCCGAACCCTTCGACGATCGGGCGCAAGTCCGGATGGTTGCTGATGACCAGCGGGATCTCGGCGTAGATCTCTCCCGCGCGCTGGCGCCAGATGAGGTCGAGCAGGCAATGGTCGTACTTCGAGACGAAGACCGCCATCCGCTTGGGGCGGTCGGTAAAGGTCAGCCGCCACTCCATGGCGAACTGGTCGGCCACTGGAGCGAACTCGCGCCGCAGCTCGGCCGCGCGGGCACCGCGGGGTTCGAACTCGAAGCGGCAAAAGAACTTCGCCGACGCCAGCTCGCTATGCTGCTGGGCCTCCACGATGTTGGCGCCGCGCTCGGCAAAGAAGCTCCCCAGAGCGGCGATGATCCCCGGCCGATCCGGGCAGATCACCGTCAGGACGCCATGGGGCTCCGAGGTCGCTCGTGCGCTCACGCCTGGTAGCGTATCATGCTGCCAGGATGACTTCCCTACCCACGCGGCGGTTCGAGGGCTGGCAGACCTTGCTGGCCCTGGTTGCGGTGGTCGCCATCGATTATGTCATCGGCTCGAACCTGACCGTAGAACTGCGCAGCGAGGTAGCCGCTGGCGAGGAGGTCGACCTCTTTCTCGTCGAGATGGCGCTGGAAGCCGCCTTGCTTAGTCCGCCGCTGGTGTTCTGGCTGCTCGGCCGCTTGCGTTGGTTTCGCCTTGCTACCCTCGTCGTGACCGGCGTGCTAACCGTCAGCCTCTTCGTGAATGTCTTCGGGCTGGTCCTCTCCCTCGACAATTACAGCAATGGTTACGAGCTTCTCTGGGACGCGGGGTTGCTCTGGATAACGAACGTACTCATCTTCTCGGTCTGGTACTGGCTCGTGGACGCAGGCGGTCCGGAGGTACGGCTGCGGGGAGCCCTCGGCCAGGCAAGCGACTTCGCCTTCCCCCAGCAGACGAACCAGCTCCCCGGCTGGGACCGCTGGCGGCCAGGCTATCTTGACTATCTCTTCCTCGCCTTTAGTCACAGCACCGCCTTCAGCCCGACCGATACCCTGATCCTTTCGCGCAAGGCGAAGCTGCTGATCATGGTCCAGGCGAGCATCTCGCTGATCGTGATAGCGATGATTGCCGCCCGGGCGATCAACATCATCCAGTCGACGTCTCCGGGGCGGTAGGCGAGGTCCGATGGCGGACGAGCGTGGGCTCTGCTCCGAACGGGGTCAGGCTGCTTCCCGACGCAGGACGGCGGCGATCCCCTGGCCACCGCCGATGCAGAGGGTGACCAGACCCCACTCCTGAGCGGTGCGCTCCAGCTCGTAGAGCAGCTTGACGGTGAGGATAGCCCCGGTTGCCCCGATGGGGTGACCCAGCGCGATCGCGCCACCATTCGGGTTCGTCTTGTCAAGGTCGAGCCCCAGCTGGTCGATCACGGCCAGAACCTGGGCCGCGAAGGCCTCGTTGAACTCGATGACGTCGATATCGCTGAGCTGCAGCCCCGCTTTGATGAGCGCCTTCGGCACCGCCGTCACTGGCCCAATTCCCATGATCTCCGGCTTGCAGCCGGTAACCGCCCAGCTCACCAGCTGGGCCCGCGGGGGGATGCCGAGTTGCTCGGCCCGCTCGCGCGACATCAACACCACTGCCGCGGCCCCATCATTCAGGCCCGAGGCGTTGCCGGCGGTGACGGTGCCGTCGGGCTTGAAGGCCGGCTTGAGCGCAGCGAGCTTCTCAAGCGAGGTATCGGGGCGGGGATGCTCGTCGGTATCGAAGACGGTCGTCTCGCCCTTACGGCCCGGGAGCGGCAGGGGCAGGATCTGGCTGCGGAACCGCCCTTCCTGGATGGCACGGACGGCGCGCTGCTGGCTGAGCAGGGCATATTCATCCTGGCGCTGGCGACTGATGCGATAGGCTTCGGCCACGTTCTCGGCTGTCACCCCCATGTGGATCTGGTGGAAGGGGTCGTGCAGGCCAGCCAGCACCGAGTCGAGCAGCGTGTCATCGCCCATCCGGGCCCCCCAGCGGGTTTTGGTCGACCAGTAGGGGGCGCGACTCATCGATTCGACG
>JAILZB010000084.1 GCA_023512725.1 Chloroflexota bacterium
CACGATCTCAGCCCCATTCTGGTCGTGAGCGAGCACATAGGCAGTCGGCGCAAGCCAGGCTACATCAACCTTCTTTGAGGTCATCGCCTCAATCGTGGCGGTGTAATCGGTCGTGATGAACGGCTTGATCTTCAGGCCAGAGACACGCGAGAGGTAGTCCGTGATCGGCGTCGCCTGGGTCAGGAGCGCGTTCGGGTCCGAGGAGGGCGTGAAGGCCATGACGATCTCGGTCGGCTCCGGCTCGGGCGGGGCGACGCTCCCACCGGTCGGGGCCGCCGGAGCGCAGGCGAGAACCAGCTGGCTGAGCGCGACGAGTGCTCCGAGGCGTGCGAACAGAGACCGGCGCACGGTTCTCTTCCCCTTTGGCAGCTGGAGCAGCCAGTCTGCCGGAATGGGAAGCTCACCTGCTTTCGCTTCCCCGCTGCCAGTGTAGCATGCCGATTGCACGAGCGGTATGCCTGCAAGAACTGCTTGGAATCCTCTGATTCAGCCGCTATCCTCAGCCTGGCCTCCTTGGGGCCAAGTCCACCGGCGGAGCAACGCGATGACCACCGACATCGCGACCCCAGTCGCCGCATCTTCTCGCTGGGCAGAGGTGGCCCTGGTGCTGGACGTTTCGGTCAGCCAGGAGAGCGCGGTGGGCGAGATCGAGCGCGTCCTGACCCGCCCCCCACTGCGCGTGCAGTACGTCCTCTGGAACCGCAGCGCCATGGCGACACCCGCCTTTAGCGTGCTGCTCCACCAGGGGAACCAGCTACTCGACCGCCACCCCTACCCCGGCGGGCTTGGCCCGGGGCACGCCCTCGTCAGCTACTTCCGCTTGCCCCGCCCGCGCGGCGGCCCGAGCGAGCTAACCGTCCTGATCGACGAGCAGCCAGCGGTCGCGCGCACGGTGGCACTCCCGCGCTAGCTCGTCCGGCTCCCTGCTCAGGATGTCGAATACGAGCGAGCGGCCCGGTGGTATAATCGCGTATGACGTTTCGCTGGCGGCTGGCGCAGCAGCGGAGGATCCCGACCACCCCCATCGCCCCAGTGCCATCCCGCCTCACCTCGCGCTTCCACGAGGGGGAGTGAATGACCAAGCCCAGGACTCTCGGTCAGCTTCGCGCGAGCGGGTACCAACCGCGCTCTGTCAAGGAAGAGATGCGCAACAACCTGATCGCGAAGCTGCGCGCGGGAGAGACCCTGTTTCCCGGGATCTTCGGCTACGAGGAGACGGTTATTCCTCAGATCGAGAGTGCCATCCTCTCAGGCCACGATATCGTGCTCCTCGGCGAGCGCGGCCAGGCGAAGACCCGCCTCGCCCGCAGTCTCGTCCAGCTCCTCGATGAGGAGATCCCCGCCATTGCGGGCACCGAGCTGCACGAAGACCCCTTCCATCCGATTACCGCCCAGGGACGCCAGATCATCGAGGAGTACGGCGACGATACCGAGATCATCTGGATCCCGCGCGAACTGCGCTACGGTGAGAAGCTTGCCACCCCCGATACCACCATCGCCGACCTGATCGGCGAGGTCGACCCGATCAAGGTCGCTGAGGGACGCTACCTCTCCGATGAGTTCGTCATCCACTACGGGCTGATCCCCCGGACCCACCGCGGCATCTTCTGCATCAACGAGCTGCCCGACCTCGCCGAGCGCATCCAGGTCGGCCTACTTAACATCATGGAAGAGCGGGATGTCCAGATCCGCGGCTACAAGATCCGCCTCCCGCTCGATATCTTCGTCGTGGCCAGCGCGAACCCGGAGGACTACACCAACCGCGGCCGGATCATCACCCCGCTCAAGGACCGCTTCGGTTCCCAGATCCGGACCCACTACCCACGCACCCTCGAGCACGAGATCGACATCATGGAAGCGGAGCGCCAGACCTTCCCCGCTGAGGGGTATGAGGTCATTGTCCCGCAGTACATGAAGGAGATCATCGCCGAGTTCACCCATCTCGCCCGCAAGAGCCCCGACATCAACCAGCGCTCGGGGGTCTCGGCGCGGGTCTCGATCTCGAACTACGAGAACCTGCTCTCGAGCGCGTTTCGCCGCTCAGTCAAGCTGGGCGAGCGCCAGGTCACCCCGCGGGTCAGCGACCTGCCCGCTATCCTCGCTTCGACCACCGGCAAGATCGAGCTGGAATCGAGCGGTGACCAGCGCGAAGAGAAGGTCGTCGAAAAGCTGCTTCAGGGCGCAGTGCTGAACGTCTGGAAGCGGTACTTCCTCCTCCAGGAGTTCGATGAAGTCGTCCAGCGCTTCGAGAACGGCCTGGTCGTCGAGGTGAGCGATACCTCGCCTTCCATGGCCTATGTTCGCCAGCTCAGCGACGTCCAGAGCCTGAAGAGTGCGCTCGCCAAGCTCGGCGCAACTGGCTCGCCCGCGAGCATCGCCGCCGCCCTCGAGTTCATCCTCGAAGGGCTCCATCTCAACCGCAAGCTGAACAAGGACCGCACGTTCGGCGCCACGCGCTACCGGAGGTAGCCATGCCCTATAGCTTCCGCTACTCCCGCTGGGATGGCAGCCAGCGCATCGCCCCCTTCGAGCCCGATGACCTCCTGGAGGCGATGGCCGACGACCTGATGTCCGATGGTGACCTGCGGCGCGCCCTCCGCAAGCTGATGCACTGGGGTGGTGAGACCCGCTTCGGCGACAAGATCCTGGGCCTGCAAGACCTGATGGAACGGCTGCGCCAGCGGCGCCGCCAGCAACTCGACCGCTACGACCTCGGCTCGGTCATCGACGAGATCCGCGAGCGCCTGGAGCAGATCAAGCAGGCCGAGCGCGCAGGCATCCAGCGCAAGCTCGAAGAAGCGCTCGGCCAGGCGACCGCGAGCGATGAGCCAGCTTCCCCTTCCGCCCAGGCCAGCCAGGACGACCCAACGGCTGAAGAGCCACTTGACGCCCTCGAAGGGTTGGAAGGGATGCCAGGCGAGCCAGCGGACGAGGAGGACGATGGCACCCGGGCCGCGGCCGGCGGTCAGCCCAGCAGCCAGCAGGGCTCCCGCCAACGTGGCAACCGCTCCCGGGGTGGTGCCCCCGGCAGCCCCTCCCAGCAAGGCGGCCAGCCCGGGCGACCCGCCAGCACCCCCGATGCCTTCCGCGACATGCTCGAGCGGCTGGCCCAGCGCAAGCTCGAATACCTCGACAACCTCCCCGACGACCTCGGAGGCCAGATCAAGGCCCTCTCCGAGTACGAGTTCATGGACCCCCAGGCGCGCCAGCAGTTCCAGGAGCTGCTGGAGATGCTCCAGCACCACATGCTGAACCACACCTTCAAGGGGATGCAGCAGGCGCTCCAGAACATGACCCCCCAGCAGCTGCAGGGCCTGCGGAACATGCTGCGCGACCTGAACCAGATGCTGCGCGACGCTGCCATGGGGCAGCAACCGAACTTCGAGCAGTTCATGCAGCGCCACGGCCACTTCTTCCCGCCCGGCATCAACAGCCTGGACGAGCTAATGGAGCACCTGGCCCGCTCGATGGCGCAGATGCAGTCGCTGCTGAACAGCCTCTCTCCCGAACAGCGCCAGCAGCTCCAAAGCGCGATGGAAGCCCTCCTCAACGATCCGGGCCTTCGCCAGGAGCTGAGCGAACTGGCCATGATGCTGCAGCAACTGCTGCCCGGCCAGTTTATGCCCCAGCGCTATCCCTTCCGCGGCGACGACACCCTCACCTTCGAGCAGGCGATGCGGCTGATGGAACAGCTGCAAGAGATGGATGAGCTGGAGCGTGAGCTGAAGGGCGTGCGCGACTACCAGGACCTCGAAGGAATCGACCCCGAGAAGGTGCGCGAGCTGCTCGGCGAAGAAGAAGCGACTGCCCTCGACGACCTGCGCCACCTGGCGGAGACGCTCGAAGAGGCCGGCCTGGTCGAGCGGCGGGATGGCAAACTCCAGCTCACACCGCGGGCTATCCGCAAGATCGGCGATAAGGCGCTGCGCGACATTTTCAGCAGCCTCAAGCGGAACGGCTTCGGCAACCACGACCTGCGCGAGCAGCGCGGCATCGGGGGCGAGCGGCTGGAGGAGACCAAGCCCTACGAGTTCGGCGACCCTCTCCAGATCGATATTGGCCGCACGGTCATGAATAGCGTTATCCGCTCGGGTGCCCGGCGGCCACTCCGGCTCCAGGCAGAAGACTTCGAGATCTACCGCAATGAACTGCAGACCCAGTCGGCCACCGTGCTCCTGCTCGACATGAGCCGCTCGATGCTGCTGCGCGGCTGCTTCCTAGCGGCCAAGAAGGTCGCGCTCGCCCTCGAGAGCCTGATCAAGACCCAGTACCCCAAAGACCAGCTCCTCGTCGTCGGCTTCTCCTACATCGCCCGCGAGCTGAAGGCGGACACCCTCACCTCTCTCTCCTGGGAGGAGTACGAGTACGGGACGAACCTCCAGCACGGCCTCCAGCTCGCCCGCGAGTGGCTGGCCAAGTCGCGCTCGGTGAACAAAGAGATCATCGTCATCACCGATGGCGAACCGACCGCCCACTTCGAGGGCCCGCGCGTCTCCTTCGCCTATCCTCCGACCTTCCGCACCATCCAGGAGACGCTCAAGGAAGTGCGCCGCTGCACCCGCGAACGCATTACCATCAACACCTTCATGCTGGAGACCGGCGACTACCTGATGAGCTTCGTCGACCAGATGACGAAGATCAACCGCGGGCGGGCCTTCTACGCCACACCGGACAAGCTGGGTGAGTACGTCCTAGTAGACTACGTCTCGAACAAGCGGCGGCGCATCGTCTAGCCGCGCGCGGCCATAGAGGAGCGGCAGTAGCCAGCGCGCTGGCCAGGGAGGGAGATGAGCACGAAGGAGACCATCAATCCCGGCTGGGAGCATTTCCGCCGGCTTACCTTTTCGCCAGCGGTCCGGCGGGGCAACCTGCTGTTTATCTCCGGCACCACCGCCACCGACGATGAGGGCAACCTCGTTGGAGAAGGCGACATCGTCGCCCAGACCCGCCAGATCTATCGTCGGATTGGCAAGATCCTGGAAGCGGCGGGCGCCACCTTCGACGACATCGTGATGACCACCGACTACATCACGACAACTGAGAACTACCGGGCAACCGCCGAGGTCCGCCGCGAGTTCTTCAAGAACGGCTTCCCGGCCGCCACCGGTGTGATCGTGGCTGGCCTTCTCCGGCCAGGCGCCCTGATCGAGATCGACTGCGTGGCAGTGCTCCCTGAGCAGCCGTGAGCGAGGAGAAGTACTTCGAGGATTTCGCCCTCGGCGACCGCTTCCGCGTCGCCTCCAAGACCCTGACCGATGCTCACTTCCTGCTCTTTTCCGCCCTCACTGGGGATACCCATCCAATCCACTACGACGTGGAGTACGCCAAGAAGACGCGCTTTGGCCGACCGGTCGCCCACGGCTACCTCGTCACCATCCTGACGGCGATGGGTGCCAGCACCCTCAACTGGGCGGTCGAGCATTCGATCGTCGCCTTTGTCGAGCAGTCCTCGCGGATGCTCAAGCCCGTCTTCGTCGGGGATACCCTCACCCCCGAGGGCGAAGTGGTGGAACTGATCCCGGGGCGGAGCCAGGGGAGGGTCCGCTTTCGCACCTGGGTCACCAACCAGCATGGCGAGGTCGTGCTCGAAGGCAGCCAGACCTACCTGGTCAAGCGGCGGGTACCCCGCGCAGAATAGGACGGCCCGCCGCTCCCCCTACCTCCTCGGCTCAGCGGCCAGTGAGCCGCCGCCAGAGCGAGCGCTTGCTGCCCTCCGCTGCCGACCGCGGCTCCTCCTCCAGAAAGGCGGGGGCTTCTAGCTCCCAGTCTGGCGGGCGGGCGGGTTCCTCCCCCGCGGGCGCCTCACGCACGGCCGGTGGAGCAGCCTCTCCCTTTAATTCCGCCAGCAGCTTTCGGAGCGCCGCGAGCTCGACCTCCCAGCCGCTGCGGGCCAGCTCCATTCGCTCGTTATCCCGGGCGAGGAGAAAGGCCTTGTGCTTCATCGCCACATAGGCCGATTCCAGCCGGTTGAGCTGCTTGACAAGGTCGTCCTCGCTGGGCTGCTCCCCCTGGCGACGTAGCTCGGCTACCCCCAGCGCCAGCGCCGTGAGCAGCCCCGCTCGCTCCTCCAAGCCACGCTCGGCGAAGACGGCGAGCATCTGCCGGTAGTCCTCCTCCAGCAGCTCAAGTTCCAGACGGCGGGTCGGCTTCCCGAGCAGGCTTTGGCGGATCTCAGCGATCTCCACGGCTCTCCCTCCCGCACACTTGCCCCTCTCGGGTCCCTTTCTCATAATCGTACCTGATGACCCGGGGCGCAACGACAACCGAGCAGCGGAGAAGCACGCGTGGCGGGACAGCCCTCCTCCCCCCGTACCGGGTCATTCTGCATAACGACGACGTCAACACGATGGACCACGTGGTCCGCGCCTTGCGCGCGGCGGTCCCCCGCCTCTCCGAGCCGGAGGCCGTTCGGATCATGCTGGAGGCCCACCACACTGGTCGCGCCGTCGTGATCGTCTGTCCGCTGGAAGAGGCCGAGCTGTACCGCGAGCGCCTGGAAAGCTACGGGCTGACCAGTACGATCGAACGTGATGGGTAGTCCCCATGGACGAGAGCACGACACTGGGCACGGCCGAGTTTGTACGTTGGCAGCCCCTCCCCTGGGGGTCCAACGGAGTCTGGCTGGTTGAGCTGGCGCTGGCAGGCGCTCCCGCCGGGCGGGCGGTCTACAAGCCGCGGGCCGATGAGGTGCCGCTCTGGGACTTCCCCGATGGCACGCTCTACCGCCGCGAGTACGCCGCCTATCTGACCTGCCGTGCCCTCGGCTGGGAATTCATCCCTCCGACCGTCATTCGCACCGGCCCCCTGGGGGTTGGCTCCCTCCAGCGCTACATCGAGCACGACCCCCGCACCAGCTACGCCTGCTTCCGCCAGGCCAGCGACGACCAGCTCCAGCGCATCGCCCTCTTCGACTACCTCACCAACAATGCCGACCGCAAAGCAGCCCACTTCCTCGCTGATGCGAACGGCCGGCTCTGGGCGATCGACCATGGGCTGACCTTCCATACCGAGCCAAAGCAGCGCACCGTTCTGGCTGCCTTCTTCGGCCGCCCGCTTCCACCCGCCTTGCTCGACCCGCTGCGCCACTGGCGCGCTACCTCAGCAGCCACGCGCCAGCTCCGGCAGGCCCTCGCCGACCTGCTCTGCTGCCATGAGGTCGAGCAGTTCTTCCACCGGCTGGACCGGGTGCTGGCGAGCGGGACGATCCCCGAAGGACGCGTACGCAGCGTCTGGTGGTGAGCTGCCCCAGCGCGAACCAGCCAGGTTTGCGCGTTCGCCTCTCCCTTGCTACCCTAAGAAGTGCGCGGAGTGGTGGCCAGGCCGTCAGCAGCGGCTGATCCAACCGTGGCAGGAACGAGGAGTGGAGTGCGAGGAATGATGGGGCGACGGCAGCTCCTCCGCGGCATCGCTGGCGGTGCAGTCCTGGGTACGCTTGCGCGCGCGGGAGCCGGTATCCCCCTTTTGCCCGTTTTCAGGACCCCGACAGCCGCGTTTACCCCGACTTTCTACAGCCATGCCCTTAGCCTCGACGGCTCCGGGATCGTCGAGACCTGCTCGCCTGTCCTCTTCGACCTCGATGGCGATGGTTACCCCGAGATCATCTTTGGCACCACCAACCGGGTCGTCACCCCCAGCGGCGTCAGCTACTCGGGCAAAGCACGGGTGTACGTGGTGCGCCAGAAGGACCGCACCAAGCCACCGGAGGTCGTCGCTTCGTTCGACGTTCCCAAGCTCCGCTCTGACGATACGAATGGTGGTGCCATCCAGGGGCCGATTGCCGTCGGGTTACTCCAGCCGGGCGACCCCACCCCGTATCTCGTCTTCGGGGTAGCTGCCGACGTCGGAGAGCAGCAGACCACCTCGGGCGGCGTCCTGGCCTACCGCTACCGGCCCGGCTCGGGAGGAGCCTTCGGCAGCTTCGATCTCGCCTGGCGCTTCGAAACCCAAGACATCCGCGAGGGAGGAGCGCGGTTTGGCCGCCCGGCACCCGTGGTCTCCATGCCGCTGATTGCCGACCTCAATGGGGATGGCCGCAACGAAGTCTTCTTCGGAAGCTGGGACCACTATTTCTACCTGCTCGATGCCCAAGGCCGGCAGCTGTGGCGCTTCTTCAATCGCGACACCATCTGGTCATCCGCGACCGCTGTCGATGTCGATGGCGATGGCATCCTCGAAGCCGTTTGTGGGTCCGACATCTCCGCCGGCGGCATCGACCCCCTCACCGGCCAGCCAACCAGCAACGGTGGCTACGTGTATTGCTTCAAGTTTGCGGGACAGTTCCAGCCGCCGCGCTTCGCGAACCCCAACGATGGTCGCGAGCAGCTCCTTTGGCGCGCGGGCCCCTTCCCTGAGGCGATCTACTCCTCCCCCGCCGCGGCCGACCTCGATGGCGACGGCCAGTATGAAATCGTCGTCGGCACGGGACCATCGTTCGGGCGCAGTCAAAGGCAGTTCCTGGGCAACTTCGTGCTTTGCCTCGACGCCCGGACCGGACAGGAGAAGTGGCGCGCCCTCACCAATGCCCACGGCTGGACTTCTCCCGCTATCGCCAATCTCCTGAACGAGACCAACCCCGCCACCGGCAAGCCACGGCTCCAGGTTGTCATCGCTTCGAGCATGGATCCCGGGCAGATCGCGTCCACCAGCCAGTTGGACAACGATAGTCGGCTCTTCCTGATCGACCACCAGGGCAACCACCGCTGGTCCCAGGGCGGCCGCCCCGGCGTGCGGGTGACGGACTATGACGGCCAGAGCAATTTCTTCATCTACGGCTCACCCATCCTGGCCGATTACGACGGCGACGGCACGGTCGAGGCGCTCATCCCCATCGGCTGGTCGATCGCGGTGGTCAGAAACGGCGTTCAAGTCGCAGCCTTACGTTCCGACTTTACCCTTGCCTCCTCGCCCGTCGTTGCCGACCTCGACAATGACGGCAAGCTCGAAGTCGTCGCAGTCGGCTCACGGCTCTGCACCCCGATCAATTGTGTGCCCTTCTCGCTCTCCAACCGCGCCTGGCTCTACAGCTGGAACCTCAACGCACCCGCCACTGCGCGCCGCCCCTGGCCGATGGTCCGACGCTCGGCCAGCGGTATGGCGACCCTCCCGCTTGGTGCCGCCCCGCCAGCCCGCACTCCCCTGGCGCTCCCGCCCGGCAGCACGGGTCCCCAATCGTTCGACCTCAGCCTCAGCTCCCTGGACGGGCCAATCGGCTTTTCCCTGGAACTTGGAAGCACCCTCACCACGTTCGTCACTGCGACCACGCTGCGCGAGCAGGTCGATGCGATCCCGCGCCCGGCCGTCCGCCTAACGGTCGACCCTAGCCAGGCACCGAACCAAGATCAGCTCCAGCAAGGGCAAACCCTCACCTTCGGCGGCACCCTCACCTTCCGCCCCACCAACCCCTCCGCCACCCTTATCCCCAGCCGCCTCGAACTCGTCATCACCCTCAACGCACGCCAACAGTTCGTTCCGTTCGGGAGCGTGCGCTCCTCGCTCTAGGCCGCCGGGACACCCGCTCCCCTATACTCCGCCCGATGGTCGCCGCTCCCTCGGCACGGGGGATATCGATTCGACTGGATCGGCACTGGCCTTGGCTGCTGCCTGCCTTGGCGCTCTGGCTTTGGACCAGCCTCGCGGCAGTCGTTCTCGTTCTCGCCTGGCACCGCTTTGGACCCTGGGATGCCAACGTCCGCCCGTTCGATTCCGACGATGCCATCATCCTCCTGATGGCCAACGCCGACCGGCTCTCCCCCTTCCATCTCTACTACTTCGGGCAAGACCGTTATGGAGGCTGGCCGTTCCTCCTCGCTCAGCTCCTTCACCGCCTGACGGGCCAGTGGTGGAGCGCCGAAAGTATGCACATCCTGCTGAGCGCCTGGCGTGCCCTCGGCCTCCTCCCGCTCGTTGCTCTCCTCCCTCGCTTCCGCCTGCTACTCGCAACGACCTACCTCGCCAGCTTGTACCTCGATCCGCTGGTCGTCGCTTCCCTCGCTCGCCTCGGCCAACCGTATTCCTGGCAGCTGGTCACGCTTCTCATCGCCTGGTGGCTCCTCCGGCAGGGGGGCACTGCCCTGGGCCGAGCGAGGCAGAGACGGGCTCTTGGCTTTCTCGCCGCTGCTGCCGGAGTGAGCTTGCTTGCCACCTGGATCTCGACGGTCAGCGTTCCCCTCTTAGTCCTGGCGGCCGGCGGCGAACTGGCGCGCGCGGTGGTCACCGTAGGCGAGCGCACCGCGCGCCAGCTCACTCGCCTTGCGCTGGCCCTGCTGAGCCCCGTTGTCTTCGGGTTCGCGGGGGAACGTGTGCTCCATGCCTGGTACACAACCACGAGCTTAGCGACCTTCGGTACCGACTTTACCACTCCCACCACGCTCGATCTCGACCGCCTCGGTTCGAACGCTGGGACGCTCTGGGCAGTGGCCCAGCAGACGCCCTGGTGGGTGACCGCTCCCCTCGCAAGCATCCTGGCGGGCAGTGCCCTCGTTTTCCTCGGGCAGCAGGCGTTTGCTCTGCGCACCCCGAGCGGCCGTCCGCCAATGGACGCTGCCATCGGGTGCCTGGTCCTCACTGGCTGGGGCTGGGCTGCGTTCGCGGTGAGCGCCGCGGCCACCTGGGTCCGTCTGAACCGTTTCGACGAGCGCTATATAGTGCTTTCCCTCATCGCCTGGCCACTCGCCCTCACCTTTGGCCTGGTGCTCCTGCTCGACCGCCAGCGCTTCACCACGTCGCTCCTCCCCCGCCTGGGCGCAGTTGGGCTGCTTATCCTCGTCCTCGTCGCCTTCCCTGCCCCTGGGGGAGCGAACCGCTACGTCGGAGCACTGGAAGCGGCGCAGCACCTGGCCCACCAGGCCCCTGGAGCGGTACTGCTCGGCGGCTACTGGGGGACCTACGTCTTCACGGCGCTCGTGCCCAGTGCTGGGCTAGTGCCGGTTGTGCGCCAGGGTGAGTACGACCGTACCCCCTGGACCCGCGCTGCGCTCACCCAAGCCGACCGGGTACTTGTCTCCTTCTGGCTCACTCCTCCATTTGGCCCTCCGCATGGCCCCCAGCCACCACCGGTGATCGTCGAGCAGCAACAAGTGCTCGCCCTGGATGGACCGCCGGAGGCGGTCGCCGGATATCGTTTTGCTTCCTATCGCAATCTCTCCCGCATCTCCTGGCCCGCTCGCGTTCTGCCCGCGCTGGACCACCTGGATCTCTGCGACGACGAGATGGATGTCACCCTCCTGGTCGCACCGACCACAGCCCTAACGCTCGTCATCTGGACCGAAGTGCCCGCCTTCGCGCGCGTCCCCACTCTGGTCGTCACGCTTCCAGAGGCTAGCGCTCCTTCCTCGCCTCCCCGCGTCCGCTTCCTCAGTAGCCCCGAGGCCAGCCTCGCGACCATCGAGCGCCCAGGCCAGCCGTTCTCCGCGCTCCGCCTCACCGTCCACCCGGGTGGGCGGCTCACTGCCACCGACCGACCGACCGACCTCTGCCCAGCTACCCGGTTCGTGGCAGCGCGGGGCACGCTCCAGCTCCCCTGACGGCCACTACCCGACCCCGGCTAGACCGAGCGTTGCGGCCGCTCCAATGCCCCCGCACTGACCCACTCGGCGAGGTTGAGCAAGCGAGTCGCCACGAACGCTGTCTCACCGGGGCGCCGCACGCGTCGCTCGAACGGCTGAACCCGACCTTCGAAGAGGTCAGCGATCCACGGCCCGAGCTGGTCGCCAACTGCGCGGGTGAGCAAGGGGTCATAAGCGCTCAACGCCAGCTCGACCAGGCTCAGCTTGCCGTTCGCCCACTCTTCCAGGAGGGCGAGCATCCGCCCCATCGGCACGAAGCCCGGGCAGCGGCGGGGCCGAAAATGGCCCAGCACCCGGCCGACCAGGGCAAAGCCTTCCGCGGGGCCTTCGAGCGGCACGGGGGGCAGCGCGCCTTCCGGGCCCGCTAAAAAAATCGGGCGGAGCTCTTCCTCCGCCAGCCGCTCGCCGAGCGCGACGGTGAGGTCATACCAGGGCTCGCAGCCTGCCCCCCACGCCAGCTCCGGGTCGTCGCGGAAGTAGCTGCAGCCTGGCTCGAAGAAGCCCGGCTCATCGTGAAAACAGCGCACGCAGAAGCGGTCCGTGAGCCGTCGCGAGTCAAGGAGAGGAGGTGCCGAGAGAAAGCGCGCGAGCCATTCGCCGACCCAGCCCAGCTCCCGAGGTACCTTCGGCCGTTCCGGGTGGGCGGCCTGTTCGTCGCCCAGGCTCAGGAAAGCTGCCACCAGCAGCGCTACCCGTGGGGCCAGGTGGCGATACAGCCCGGCCGGATGGGTGTACTGCGTCAGCGAGAGCGGCTCGGCCACCGCGTACACCCCGGGCTCCCCTCGCCGCGGGCGGAACCGGGGCAGCGGATCAAGACCAACGGCATGCAGCCACCGCCGCACGCGCGGACGGATGAGTGCTGGCTCCGGCGAGCCCCAGGCGATCTCGAGGACAACGTCTTCACGCAGCAGCCCGGGGACGATGCGAATGTTCCAGCTCGGGTTACTGACGGTATCAGCGACTCCCTGCTCTTCGAGGAAGGCATTCAGCCCCCACACGCCCAGCAGCTGGTGTGCGGAGTGGATGGCGGGATTCTCGCGGTGGCAGCGCGGGCAGGCGCTCTCCTCCGACCCAGCAGGGGACCAGCGTCCGCAATGGAGGCAGAGGTGCTCGTGAAGGTCCTCCCCGGGAGGCCGTGAGGTCAGCATACCCCGATTGTACTGCGCTGCGGCTGACCAGTGACAGGCAGCTAACCGGCAACTAGTGGGGCATGCTACCGGCGCAACGAGCGGCTACTCCCCCGCGCCGATCCTGGTGTGAGCGCGCACCCGGCTGGCTGACGCTCGATGACCCTCCCTGACGGCTGGTGCTAGGTGAGGCCGAACCGCTTGAGGTCACGGTCGAGCGCGGCTTCCAGGCGCTCGATCAGGGCGAAGGTCTCAGCGCGCCGCTGCTCCCAGTTGACCTCGACGGGCTTCACCCCCGCGAAGGTGAGCGCCTCGCGGATCACCGACCGGGCCCGCGCTGGCCCCCACTGGTCGACCAGGTCGAGGTAGCGCACCTCGCGCTGCGCCTGCCCACGCTCCGGACGCTCCATCGTTGCATCGGCCATGAGATCGCTCCCGACACGCAGGTGTAGCCGCTTTATCCTACGCAATCTGCCGCCGCCCCAGCATTAGTCCCGCATCGGCATTCCGTTAGCGATTCGTTAGAGTGATCGCGTCCCCCAGCTTGCCTCTTCGGTCGCGAGCGAGAAGCGCTGATAGCTCCCCGCCGGAGCAAGGCCAGCAAAGAGGCCGGGGTGGAGGATCTCTGCGACGATTTCGAGGCTCTCGACGATCCGGGGGCCGGGCCGGCTCAGATACGCGTTCCCATCCACGAGGTAGACCTGTCCGCTCCGCACGGCGGGAAGCTTCTCCCATCCGGCTGGCCAGGCTGTACGTCGCGCTTCCAGCTCCGAGCGCGCAAGGTCGAAGCCGCACTGCGCGATGATGACGACCTCCGGCGCGAACTCCAGCACTTCCGCCCACTCCACGATGGTGGCATCTTCCGCTGCCCGGCCGAGCGCATCGTACCCTCCGGCCAGCTGGACGATCTCGGGCGTCCAGTGCCCGGCGCGATACGGCGGGTTGAGCCACTCCAGCACCACGACACGGGGCCGCCGTCGGATCTTCGCGGCGATAGTCGCCACCCGACCGATCCGCTGGTAGGCAGCGGCAATCAGGGCCTCGGCCCGCTGCTGAGTGCCAGTCAGCTCGCCGACCAGTCGGATGTTGTCGAAGATGTCCTGCAGATGATGAGGGTTGAGCGAGACGACCCGTGCTCCCTCGAGGGTCACTGCTGCCCGCTGGACCCGGTCGTAGGAGACGGCGCAGACATCACAGACCTGCTGGGTCAGGATCAGGTCCGGCTTGAGGTGCTCGAGGACAGCCTGGTCCAGGGCATAGATCGTCCCATCCTCTGCCAGCCGCTCGCGCACGGCGATATCGATTTCCAGCGCGGTCAATTGGTCGTGGCGGACAAGGCTGTAGGTCGCTTGGGGTTTCTGGCGTGCTTCGGGCGGATAGTCGCACTCGTGGGTCACTGCCACCAGGCGATCACCCAGCCCCAGGGCATAGACGATCTCAGTGGCACTCGGCAATAGGGAGCAGATCCGCTGGTACTGGTCGGCCATCGCGCACCTCAACGGCTTTTGCCAGAGCGTACTCCAGCCTGGCCCCTCGACGCGAGCGGCGCCCCCTCATGTACCATGGAGCGAGAGGCTTTGGCGAGATGCGCGAGGGATGGTTCGGCCTGGGGTGGTTCGTGCGCCGGGCGGCGGATGCTGCCCGGCTGGCAGCGTTTTACCAGCAAGTGGTTGGGCTGCCGGTGCTCCGCCAGAATGATGGCGCCTCCTTCTGGGTTGGCGAAACGGTGGCGTTCGAAGTGGCGACCGGTGGTCAGCCCGCCCCCCGCTACCGCGACCGGAGCGAGGCGCCCTGCGTGCCAGTCTTTCGGGTTACCGCGCTCGCACGGGTGGCCGAGCGGCTCCGGGCAGCTGGCGCGGAGCTGCTCCACGAGCCATTTGAGCGACCCTCCTCCTGGTTTGCCTACCTGCGCGACCCCGCCGGCGAGATCACGGGCTTTGCGGAGCGCCGCCGCACCAGCCCCTACCCGGAAGACCAGGAAGCCTGGCGGCGCTGGGACCGGGGTCGGCTGACAGTTCCGGGTATTCCGCCCCTGCCACCCCACTTCCAGTCGCTCGGCTGGGTCGTGGTGCGCTGCGCCGATGTCGAGGCCGTTGGCCGCTTCTACCGGGAGGTCGTCGGGCTCACCCTGCTCCGTACCACCGCGACTTCCCAGGTGTTCGACCTGGGGGACCTCGCCCTCCTGGAGGTTGCCGCTGGGGGGATGGCCCAGCCTACCCCAGCCGACCCGACCGCCGTCTCTAACACCTTTCTCTTTCGCGTCGATGATGCCGACCGCCAGGCAGCCATCCTCGTGGAGGCCGGAGCGCGGCTGATCGACCCGCCCTTGAGCGTTCCCGGCGGCCGGGTGGCCTATTTTGTCGACCCCGAAG
>JAILZB010000085.1 GCA_023512725.1 Chloroflexota bacterium
CCCCCGCACTTCCACACCGATCGGCACGCGGCGCTGAGATTGGGGCCACCCCCCGACCGAAGCCCACCCGAATCGCGGGCGAGCAGCCTATAATCGGATGGAGCCATGAATGTCATGCGCTACACCGTGGTCGACCCGCAGGGTCGCGTCAGCTTCGTCGGCCCCTGTTCTGCCCTTCTCCCGCTCGTCGCCGCCTGCTCGAAAAACCCGACCACCCTCGCGGAACTCCTCGCCTACGCCGACCAGTACGGTGCCAACCTGGCGGAGTACGTGGCCGCGGGGTTAGCCGTCTTCGACGAGCACAACCTGCCCGGCCACTACGAGCGGATCCACGCTGCGCTGGATCACCTGCGGGGGCATGAGATCCCGGTCTTCCGGGTGGTCGATGACCGCACGCGCGATGCCAGCCTCCAGCCCGTCGCGGCCGGGGTAGTAATCTTCAACCTCACCGCGAAGCGGATCGTCCAGATCCAGAATTCCTACCAGGAGATCCCGCGCGACGGTGTCGTGCGCCAACGTGATCAGAGCGGGCGCACCACCCGGGTGATGCGCTACCGCCTACCTCAGGAGTGGCAACTCACCCCCTAACGTCAACTGAAGTCGATGCCGGCACCGGCTGGCCGCGCGGCAGGGAGCGCACGCTCCCTCCGGCGGATTTCGGGTGGCCATTCGGCAGCAATCGCCCCCTCGTGGGAGGAACCTCCGGGCAGGTATCCCCGCTGCTCGGGGCACCGTTCGCCGGCCGCACTGTGGTCAGGAAGCGGGGACGCGGCTCGGGAACCAGCGGCGGTAGTCGGTGCCGACGTTGGCGCGCTCGACCTGCCAGTCCGGAGGGTTCGCCGGGTCGTAGGTCAGAATGGTGCGCTGAAACGCCTGAACGATGATCTTGCGGCCGCTCACACTCCCCTTCGTTACCGTTGCCTCGACCGGCTCGGTGATAGGCAGCCCGATATCGTGGAGCCAGCCGCCCGGGAAGAGCTCAGTCCGCGTGATGTACCTCCAGAAGTACGGCGGCACCGTGTGGCCGGGGGCACTGCGGAGGTCGGTCGTGAAGGGGATGAAGACCGAGCCATCGGCGCGCTCGACGACATTCCCGCTGTGTCCGGCGGGCGGTGGCACTCGTCGCTCCGGCGTGCTGAGAGCAGCGAGGTCCTTGTAGGTCAGCGTTGATGCCTCGCCCCCGATCGGGAGGGTAGCGCCCGCCTGGTGCAGCTCATCGACCAGCAGACCATACTGGAACTGCCAGGCCGGGTCCCGCTGGGTCGCGGAGTGGTCCTCAAGGCGCCCCTTCTCGAAGTACTGCACCTTGCCGCTGCTGCCGGGGGGAAGGAACGCGGGCGAGATGGCGCGGCCGAGCAAGCGCAGGCCATCGTGGCGCGCATAGTGCTGGGCGAACTCGGGCGCGGTCGGTTGGAACACGATCGGCACTGCCGCGGGGGTCGTGGTCGTGATCAGCGTGCCGCCGAGCACGGTGGTCGTCGCCAGGGCGTGGGGTGGGTAGCCCATACCGATCACGTTGCCATCCCGGTCGCGGGCGCGTACCCGGAACTGGTAGGTCTTCTCGAACTGAACGGGAAGGTCTGGCCGCTCCCCGTAGACGGCGGAGCGCTGCGGCGAACCGACGATCCAATCGCGCCACTCGCCGTTGTCCTCCTTGACCTGGACGTCATAGGTCCAGCCAATGCCCGTGCCGCTGACCGGCCGCCAGGAGACGGTGAAGGGAGCAATGCTGCCAGGGCCAAGCGGGTCGATCGTGACCGCGGGCACCCGCTGGTCCTCCTCGACCAGGATCTGCACCTCTCCCCCGATGATGTAGTCCTGGGGCGCGCACTCCCCACTGATGCAGCCAAAGTTGTTGTTATTGGTCGCTGCCGGGAGCTTCAGGAGGTACCCACCGTTACTCGCGCTCACCGCGCGCCCGTTGCCAAACTTATCGAGCAGCCTGGCGCGCGGGGTGGTCGCGGGGATGACGATCTCAGCCGGCTGGCCGATGTTGCTCCAGGCGATCGTCACCTTGCCAGCCGGCGTGCCCCAGAAGGTGATGGCATCCCACCCTTTGGCCCCGAGGGCGTACTTCCGCCCAAGGTTGACCCGTGTCACCAGCGTGGCGCCGGAGAGCAGGTCAACCGCGGCTTGATAGGCCCGGTAGGCTGGGCGCACCTCACCACCATTGGAGATAAGGCCGAAATAATCAGCCGGCTGCTTGGTGGCCGGATCGATCGTGCTTGCGCCGTCATCGTAGAGCTGGAAGATGAAGATCTTCTCGATCCCCGCCGCGAACCCGTACGCGAAGGCCTGCCAGATGAAATTGGCCGCTTCATCCGCGGTCGCGCGGCCGGGACCGTTCTTCCCCGTCCCCACGTTCCAGATCGGCACCCCGACCTCGTTGGCCCAGATCGGCTTATCGAACCCCTTCCGCTGCATCAAGGCGTGAAAGCCGGCAAAGCTCGGCCGACCGACGTAGCCCACCGGGAGGTCGAACAGGGTCGAGGGGCGACCATACTGGTGGAGCGCCAGCACATCGAAGTAGAAGGCCTGCTCCTTCGCCGCGGGGTCTTTCGCCAGTTCCTCAAGGAAGCGGGGGAACCAGTCCTGGTTGTTCCAGGTGAACGAGAGGCCGCCCAGCAGCACGAGGATATCCCGGTCGATGCTCTTGATCGTCCGGTAGGTGACCTTGAGCAGCTCGAGGTATTCCGCCGGGCTCCCTTTCCAGAAGACCCCTTCCCCGTTGTCCGCCTTCAGGTCGGGCTCGTTCCACACCTCCCAGGCACGCACCCGGTCCTTGTAGCGACTGACCGTCGCGCGGACGAACTGTTCCCAGTCCTTCAGCCAGTCGCCACTCGCCCCCCATTTCGGGTACCCGAGCAGGATGCCCTGCACTTTGATCCCGGCTGCGACCGTGGCCGCGATGGTGGCATCGTAGCGTTCCCAGGTGAAGGGCCCGCCGCGGGTCTCCTGGACATCCGCGAAATAGACGGGGAAGCGCTCCCACGCTGCGCCCATCTCGACCGCCTGACGCAGCCGGACGGGGGTAGGGAGCGAACCGGGGGCTGTAATATGGGCCACCCCGAAGGAATCGTCGCTCACCCCCAGCCGGACCACCGCGGGTGGTGCCGCGCGACTGGCGGCTGGCAGGGCGAGCAATGGTCCGGCTACCAGCAGCGCCGCTATCAACCAGAGGACCGCTCGGTGCGGCGGGTGCATCACCCGAACGTTAACCAACCGAGCAGGCGAGTGCAAGCAGTAACGCCCGCGTACAATTGGGGCTATGATTTGTCATGCCATGCCGAGCGCCGTGTTGCCACCAGCGCGCTTGCTGGTCGCTATCCTCTCCCAGCAGGATGTGACTGCTAGCCAGTTGCTCCGAGCGCTCGATCAGGCGCCCAGTGTGGCCGTCGGCGGGGTGTTCCCCGACCTGTGGAGTGCGCGACGGGCAGGCCCCCCACCCCAGGTGTTTTTGGTCGACCTCGCGCCCGAGACGGAACCCCAGCAGCGCGAGATCGGCTTGCAGATCAAGCAAGCGATGCCGGGCACCGGCGTGGTGCTCGTGACCGCCCGGGGCGACCCGAACTTTCTCGCCTCGCTGCCTCCCGAAGCGACCGATGGCTGGGGCTATCTCCTCCGGACGACCGCAACTGAGAGCGATACGCTCGAGCGCGCCATTGAAGGGGCAGCGAGTGGCCTGGTCGTCCTCGACCCCCAGATCGTGGCCCAGATGCGCCCCCGCCGCTTTGGGCGGCTGGCCATGCTGACCGAGCGCGAGCACGAGATCCTCGCCTTGCTCGCCCAGGGGTATAGCAATGCGGGCATCGCCCAGCGGCTGGTCCTGGCCGAGAAGTCGATCGAGAACCGGCTGGTCGAGATCTACCGCAAGCTGGACCTCGAAGGCAGCCACCTCAACCCCCGGGTGCACGCCGTCCTGCTCTTCCTCCAACAGTGCCTGCCTCACCAGCACAGCGGTCCGGCCAGTGGAGCGAGCCCGCCGTGAGCGCGACGGAAGCGGCAAAGCTGACGGCCCTCCGCGCCGAGCTTCCCGCCGTCCAGCACACGGTCTACCTCAATGCTGGCACCAACGGCCCCCTGCCCCGGCGGGCCGTCCAGGCGATGTACGACTGGGCGCAGTGGGAGCTGAGCGAAGGGCGGGTGGGATGGGAGAGCCTCCAGCGTGGCCTGGCGGTCCGCAACCAGTTGCGCGAAGCATTTGCTGCCCTGCTGGGGACTCACCCCGAGCGGGTCGCCATTACGGCCAGCACGACGGCTGGGATCAGCACGCTGCTCGCCGATCTCCACCTCGGCCCCGGCGATGAAGTCGTCACTATTGATGGGGAACACGGTGGGGTGTTGCTGCCCCTCGCGCTCTGGGAGCAGCGCGCGGGTATTCGGGTTCGGCTGGCGTCGGTCGGCCAGCGGGGAGGCGATATCAGCGGGGTGATCGCCGACCAGTTCACGCCCCGCACTCGGCTGGTGATCGTCTCCCAGGTCTCCTGGTCAACGGGTGCGCGCTATGCGCTGGAACCGCTCGTTGCGCTCTGCCGCACGCAGGGGGTGCTGATCGCAGTAGATGGCGCCCAGGCGGCCGGCGCGGTCCCGGTAGCGGTCGATGCGCTGGGGGTGGACTACTACGCCTTCTCGGGTCAGAAGTGGCTGTTGGGGCCCGCCGGCACTGGCGGGTTGGTCGTCCACCCGGACCGCCTGAGCGCACCACTGGCCCCCCACCCGGGCGAGCGAACGCTCGGGCGCTACGATGAGACGGTCTTCCTCGCTGGCACCCGCCGCTTTGAACTGGCTGGCAAGGTGAGTGGCGAGCTGATGGCTGGAGCGCTAGCCGCCACCCGCTGGCTGCTCGATGAAGTTGGCCTGGAGTGGCTGTTCGCGCGGGCAGCCTGGTTGGCGCATCGGGTTGCCGGGCAGCTGCGAGCCATCCCCGGGGTCGAGGTGAGCACCCCGGCTGAGATGGGCACGCTCATCTGCTTCCGGATCGGTCAGGGGAGCCAGGAGCCCTACCTCCAACGTCTGCTCGATGCTGGCTTCCGGGTGCGAATCGTTCCCGAGGGCCAGCCGGGCGCCCCCACGTATCTCCGGCTCTCGGTCGGGTGGTGGAACAGCGAGGAAGAGCTCGGGCGGACCCTCGAGTTCATCGCGAGGCTCGCCGCCACGGCCTGAAGGCGCCGATTGGCAGCCCGGGCCGAAAAGGGTGACAATTCAGGCGCCCCGCCGCGCGACGCTGGTACCACGCTTGTTGAGGGGGTCCTACTATGCGGAACGGCGTTCGATTGGCTGTCATGCTTGGTGCTGTGCTCACGGCGCTGCTCGTCGTTGCTTGCACCGGCCGGGGTGGGGGCGGTGGCTCGGGCGGGCTGAACATCTCGGCGAAGCGTGGGGCCTTCGAGTTCGTCCCGGCGAACGTCACCGCCCCGGCGAATACCGCAGTGACGATTACTTTCCAGAACCTCGACTCTCAGATCCACGACTGGACGATCGATAGTGTTCCTGGACCGGGGCGGGTCCACCTCGTCGCTGACCCGGGCAAGACAGTGAGTGGCAGCTTCACCTTCACCCAGCCAGGCACCTACCGGGTCTACTGTAGCCAGCCTGGGCACACCGAAGCCGGAATGGTGGGGCAGTTGACGGTACAATAAGTGCGGACGGGGTAGCTACGGCCGGGCCAGCAGTAAGTGCGAGCGCCAGGCGGACAGCAGCACGCTGGCTACCCTGCCCCCGAGCGCGCCGGACGGGGGACGCGTTCGCGCGGGCCCCTTGCCACCGCAACCGGGACACTGAAGGAGAAGTATGGCCAAGCCACCCCCGACGGGAAGCCTCCCGGGGTGGGTCGGGTATGGTGCTGCCCTGGTGAGCGTTGCCCTGGTGACCATTCTCATCGGGCGCATCCTCGCCTCTCTGCCGGCAGCCAACCTCTCGATGCTCTACTTGATGGCGGTGCTCGCGGTTGCCATCTGGTTCGGCAGCTGGCCGGCCGTAGTCGCCTCGGTAGCAGCCTTCCTCGCCTATGACTTCTTCTTTGTCGAGCCCATCCACACTTTTACCGTTTCCGACCCCCAGGAGTGGGTCACCTTGCTTCTCTTCCTGGTTACGGCCATCGTCACGGGCCAGCTGGCCGCCAGCCTACGCCGCCGCGCTCAGGAAGCCGAGCAGCGGGAGCGAGAAGCCGTCGTGCTGTATGAGGTCGTCCGGCTGATGGGAGAGCCGGAGCTCGAGCACGCCCTCCGGGCTGTCGCGGAGCGCCTGCGGCAGGAACTCCATCTCGCTGCCGTCGTGGTCGAGCTGAGCGAGGATGCCTCCCCGCTCGGAATGCGCGTCGTCGCGGGGGACCCCGAGGTGGCACGGCGCGCTGCCACTGGACAAGCCACCGTCAGCCAGTTGCTCCAAGAGGGTCCGCCACCGAGTGGGGGGCAGCGCGGGATGCCCGGGCGCTGGGTTGGGGTCGTGCCGCCGCTCCCCCAACGTGCCCGCCGTTCCCGTGACCGCCGCTGGGTCGTGCCAGTCAAAGTCGGCGACCACCGGGTGGGTAGCCTCATCCTCGTGCGCGCACCGGGCGCCCCTGGCTTTACCCTCGCCGAGACCCGCCTCCTTGCCGCCGTCGCCGAGCAGCTCGGCAATGCCCTGGAACGCGCCCGGCTCCGCCGGGAGGCTACCGAAGCGGAAGTCCTGCGCCGCACGGACGAACTGAAGACGGCCCTGTTGAACGCGGTCTCCCACGACCTGCGGACCCCCTCGCCACGATTAGTGCTGCCGCTGAGAGCCTGCTCCAACCCGATGTTGCGTGGTCGGCTGAGGAGCGGACGGCCTTCGCCCAGGATATCGCCAACGAAGCCCAGCGCTTGGGCCACCTGGTGACCAACCTGCTGGACCTCTCGCGGATTGAAAGCGGGACGCTGCGACCCCAGCGCGAATGGCATGACCTTCCCACCCTGGTGGAGGAGGTGCTCAAGCGGCTGGAACCGCTGACCGCCCAGCATCGACTGGTGGTTGACCTGCCGGCAGACCTTCCGCCACTGTTCGTCGACCCGGTGGCGATCGGTCAGATACTGACCAACCTCATCGAGAATGCCGTCAAATACACTCCGGCCGGGAGCGAGATCCTCATCCGTGCCACCCCCCAGGAGGGCGAAGTGCAGATCGAGGTGGCAGACCGCGGGCCCGGTCTACCGCCCGCTGCCCTGGGCCGCGTGTTCGAGCGGTTCTACCGGGTCGAGGGCCCGGGGCCGCGGCCACGCGGCACGGGGCTCGGCTTGGCGGTCGCCAAGGGGCTGGTGGAAGCCCACGGTGGGCGCATCTGGGCCGAAAACCGTCCCGAGGGGGGTGCCCGCTTCGTCTTCACGCTTCCCCTGGCCGCGGCGGTCGAGGTCGCGCCAAGCGCCGAGGCCCACCCATGACTCACCCCCAGGGCGCCCGCGTTCTGGTGGTCGACGACGAGCCCGCAATCCGGCGGACTATCAGCGCCAACCTGCGCAGCCACCAGTTCCAGGTTGCAACGGCCGAGAGCGGTCGCGAGGCGCTTGAACAGTTCGCGCGCTTTCGGCCCGACGTGGTCCTGCTCGACCTGGTCTTGCCAGACCTCCATGGACGCGAGGTCATCCGGATGGTGCGCGAGCGCGCGGCGACCCCCATTATTGTGCTCTCGGCCCGCGGGGAAGAGGCCGAGAAAGTCGCCGCCCTGGAGCTTGGGGCCGACGATTACCTGACGAAACCGTTCGGGGTGCGTGAGCTGCTTGTCCGCATCCGAGTGGCCCTTCGCCATGCCGCCCACCTGGCCAGCCCACTCCCCCTGCTCCGCGCTGGCGAACTGGTCATCGACTTTGAGCGCCGGCACGTGACCATCGCGGACCAGCCTATCCGTCTGACCCCTACGGAGTACGACCTCCTCAAGCTGCTCGCCATGCACCCTAATCGGGTGCTGACCAATCGCCAGCTCCTCCAGCAGGTCTGGGGATCTCCCTACAGCGCGGAATCCCATTACCTCCACGTCTACACCGCCCGCCTGCGCAAAAAGCTCGGCCCTGCTGCCCGCCGGTTGGTCACGGAGCCCGGGGTCGGCTATCGGTTGCTGACCGACGACTTCACTGCCTGACCCTTCCCACGCGACCTTCGCCCGAGTGTTGAGCAAGCGTTAAGGTCAGGACACGGGCTGTTGAGCTGCTGTTGAGCACCAGGCCGCGATAGTTCTACCGGAAGCTGCGCCTTTACGGCCGCCTTCCAGGAACTAGCGAGCAGGAGGGCACCGTGACCCAGCCCGCGCACTCCGATGAATGGACGCCGGAGGCAGCGCGCCGCACTCCTCCGGTGCGATCGATGCTCCTCGTGGAGGATGAAGCTCCTCTCCGCCGCATTCTCAGCCGCATTCTGGCCCGCCGGGGGGTGAGCGTCCGCGAGGCAACCACCGCCGAAGAAGCCATCGCTGCGGTGCAGCAGGCCCCACCTGACCTGCTCCTGCTTGACATCAACCTCCCCGACCACAGTGGCTGGGATGTGCTGCGGGCACTCCGTCAGCAGGGGATTGCCGTGCCAACAATCGTCATCTCGGCCGTGCACCTCCCAGCTCGTCGCCTCGAAGAGTTCCGTCCCCTCGCATGCTTGCCAAAGCCCTTCCCCCTGGAGGCGTTGCTGCGGCTGATCTTTGGCCCGGCCACGCCCACTTCACCCTTGGAGGACATCCAGGATGGCTGATGTCGTGCTCGTCCTCGCGACGGTCGTCTTCTTTGCCCTGGCGCTCGGCTATGTCGTCGCCTGCGAACGGCTCGCGGCGGGAGGCCACCAATGAACGGAGAGCAGCTCATTGGGCTGGGGGTCGCCATCATCCTTGCCCTGTATCTCGGCTATGTGCTGCTGCGGCCCGAGCGGTTCTAAGGCCCTGGTCATGGCCGCTGCCCTGGCTGGCTCTCCTGGTGCGGGGAAGGGCCTTCCTCACTCCCGCGGTCTGCTCCGCGCCTGTTGCCTGCTCCTCCAGCGGGCGCGCGGAGGGATCCGCCAGGTCTCCCTCACTCTCCCGCTCACCGGTGACCCGGGCATGGAAGCGGTCCTGCTCCGCCTCGCCACCCAGCTCGCCGCCGAATACAGCCTCCACTGCTGGGCCCACCGCCACGCGAACGCACTCACGATCTGGCTGGCCCATCCGACCCCTACCTCTCTTTCTGACCGGAGGACCTCATGACCTTCGCGGGAGCCCTTCAGCTCCTTCTGTTTCTCGCGGCACTCGCGTTGCTCACCAAGCCGCTCGGGCTGTACCTGGAGCAGGTCTTTACCGGTGGGCGCACCTGGCTCAGCCCGCTGCTTGCCCCCCTCGAACGGGCCATCTACCGCCTGAGCGGTATCGACCCCCAGGCCGAGCAGCGCTGGACGCAGTACGCGACTGCGCTCCTGCTCTTTAGCCTCGTGAGCATGCTGGCACTCTACGCCCTCCAGCGCTTGCAGAGCCTGCTCCCCTTCAACCCACAAGGGTTCGGGCCGGTCGCCCCAGAGCTGGCGTTCAACACCGCGGCGAGCTTTACCACCAACACCAACTGGCAGGCCTACAGCGGGGAGAGCACGATGAGCTACTTCACCCAGATGGCCGGTCTCACCTTCCACAACTTCGTCTCAGCGGCAAGCGGCCTGGCGGTGGCACTCGCGTTCATCCGCGGGCTGGCCCGGCGCTCGGTCTCCACCCTTGGCAACTTCTGGGTGGACCTCGTCCGCGCGACCCTCTACGTGCTGCTGCCCATGAGCGTGGGAGTCGCGCTGCTCCTGGTCTGGCAGGGAGTACCCCAGAACCTGAGCCCGGCGGTTGAGGCGGTCACCCTCGAAGGCGAGCAGCAGCAGCTGGCGCAAGGCCCGGTGGCGAGCCAGGAGGCCATCAAGATGCTTGGCACCAATGGGGGTGGGTTCTTCAACGCCAACTCGGCTCACCCCTACGAGAACCCTACCCCCCTGAGCAATTTCCTCGAGACCCTCCTCATCCTGGCCCTGCCCTCAGCGCTGACCTACACCTTTGGCCGGTTCGTGGGGGATACCCGCCAGGGCTGGGCAGTCTGGGCGGCGATGCTGGTGTTGTTCCTCGCTGGGCTTGCGCTTGCGCTCCCGAGTGAGCTTGCGGGGAACCCCCTGCTCACTCAGCTTGGTGTCGACCAGGCAGCGACCCCCCTCCAGCCGGGCGGCAATTTTGAGGGCAAGGAAGTCCGCTTCGGCACGCTGGCTTCGGTGCTCTTCGCAGTCGCGACGACGGCCGCTTCCTGCGGAGCCGTCAATGCCTCCCATTCGAGCTTTCTCCCCCTTGCCGGTGCCGTCCCACTGTTCAACATGCAGCTTGGTGAAGTGATCTTCGGCGGGGTTGGGACCGGGCTGGTCGGCATGCTGGTCTTTGCGCTCCTGGCCGTCTTCATCGCCGGGCTGATGGTCGGCCGCACGCCGGAGTACCTCGGCAAGAAGATCGAGCGCTTCGAGATGCAGATGGTGATGCTGTACCTGCTGGCGGCAGCCGCCACCATTCTGGTGTTGGCCGCTTGGGCGAGCGTCAGCCCTGAGGGGACGGGCAGCATCCTCAACCCTGGGCCCCACGGGCTCAGCGAGATTCTCTATGCCTTCAGTTCCGCCACTGCCAACAATGGCTCCGCCTTCGCTGGCCTCAACGCCAACACGCCCTTCTACAACCTCACCCTGGGCGTCGCCATGCTGATCGGGCGCTTCTTCCTCATCGTGCCGGTCCTTGCGCTGGCCGGTGCGTTGGCCCGCAAGCCGCGCGTGCCGCCGAGCCTCGGCACCTTTCCAACGACCGGGCCCCTCTTTGTCAGCCTACTGGTGGGCACCGTGCTGGTCGTTGGCGCCCTCACCTTCTTCCCTGCGCTCGCGCTTGGGCCGGTCGTTGAGCAGCTGCTCCTCACCATCGGCCAGACCTTCTAAGAGCTGAGAAAGGGACCCAATGAACGATCCTTCTCTTCCCTCCCCGGAAGCGCCCCCGCCCCGCACTGTCCCGGCCCGTGATGCTGACCCGACGCGCGGGCTGACACCGCCCCTCATCCGGACGGCGGAAACCGACGAGATGAAAGCGCTGGTCCAGCGCCGGCTCCAGGGAGCCAGTCCCTGGTCAGGCCCACTCCTCCGGCGTGCTCTTGGCGATGCCTTCCGCAAGCTCGATCCCCGCCAACTCATCGCCAATCCGGTGATCTTCGTGGTCGAAGTCGGCGCGCTCCTCACCACGCTGGCCACGCTCGCTCAGCTGTTCGCCCCCGACCCCAGCCAGCGGGCCGGGATAGGATTCGGCCTCCAGATCAGCCTCTGGCTGTGGTTCACGGTGCTCTTCGCGACCTTCGCCGAAGCGCTCGCCGAGGCGCGCGGCAAGGCTCAGGCCGAGACGTTACGCGCCACCAAGAAAGAGACCCCAGCCCGCCGTCTCCGCGCTGGCCAGCCGGAAGTCGTCACTTCCTCTCAGCTCCGCAAAGGCGATATCGTCCTGGTAGAAGCGGGCGAGACGATCCCGGCGGATGGCGAAGTCATCGCGGGGATCGCCTACGTCAACGAAGCCGCGATCACGGGCGAGTCTGCCCCCGTTCTGAAGGAGCCGGGGACAGATATCCGCTCAGCCGTCACCGCGGGGACGCAGGTGGTCAGCGATTCGATCACCATCCGGGTGACGGCCGACCCCGGGGAAAGCTTCCTCGACCGGATGATCGCCCTGGTCGAAGGGGCCCGCCGCCAGAAGACCCCGAACGAGGTCGCCCTCACGATCCTGCTCGCTGGGCTGACGATCATCTTCCTGCTGGCTGTCGCCACCCTGGAGCCGTTTGCCATCTACTCGGGCGGACCCGTTTCGGTGGTGGTGCTTGTGGCTCTGCTGGTCTGCCTCATCCCGACCACGATCGGCGGCCTGCTTTCTGCCATCGGGATCGCCGGCATGGACCGGGTCGCCCGTTTCAACGTGCTCGCGCTCTCCGGGCGAGCGGTCGAAGCAGCGGGGGATGTCGACGTGCTCTTGCTGGATAAGACGGGGACGATCACCTACGGCAATCGCCTGGCGGCGGAGATCCTCCCCGCGCCCGGCGTTTCGCTGGCCGAGGCCGTGCAGGTTGCTCACCAGGCCAGCCTGGGGGATGAGACGCCGGAGGGGCGCAGCTTGCTCGCCCTGGCGAGCCACCTGGGAGCGACGACGGCAGACCCACCAACCCCGCCCGAGCTGATCCCCTTCAGTGCTCAGACGCGGCTCAGCGGCACCCGGGTGGACGGGCATGAGTACCTCAAAGGGGCACCAGATGCGCTCGCCACCCGAACGGGAATGCCCTTGCCACCAACGCTCGTCGAAGCAGCTGAGCGGATCGCCCGCGAAGGCGGCACCCCTCTTGCCCTGGCGCAGGATCGCCGCCTGGTCGGATTGGTCCACTTCAAGGACACCGTCAAGCCGGGCCTTCGCCAGCGCTTCGATGAGTTCCGCAAAATGGGTGTCCGCACCATTATGGTCACGGGCGACAATCCCCTCACCGCTGCCACTATCGCTCGCGAGGCCGGCGTTGACGAGTTTGTGGCTCAGGCCCGCCCGGAAGACAAGATCCGTATCATCCGCGAGCAGCAGGCAGCCGGGCACCTGGTCGCCATGACGGGTGACGGCACCAACGATGCCCCTGCCCTGGCCCAGGCCGATGTCGCCCTGGCGATGCATTCGGGAACGGCTGCCGCCAAAGAAGCTGCTAACCTGGTCGACCTCGACTCGAACCCCACCAAGCTGATCGAGGTGATCGCCCTCGGCAAGCAGCTCCTGATCACGCGGGGTGCCATTACCACCTTTTCGATCGCCAACGATGTCGCCAAGTACTTTGCGATCGTGCCCGCTATGTTCGCCCGTACCTATCCGCAGCTGGACACCCTCAACATAATGCGGCTGGCCACCCCGGAGAGCGCCATTCTGGCAGCAGTCATCTTCAACGCGCTCATCATTATTGCGTTGGTCCCCCTCGCGCTGCGCGGGGTGGGCTACCGTCCTGCGCCCGCAGCCGAACTGCTGCGTCGCAACCTGCTGCTCTACGGCGTCGGCGGGGTGATCGCTCCCTTCGCCGGGATCAAATTGATCGACCTCGTGATCAGCGCTTTCCGCCTCGCCTAAGGTACCCTCAGGAGGAACCATGGCCCTCTTGCCTACGCTCCGCAGCGCCGTCCTCGCGACGGTGGTGCTTACTCTCCTCACCGGCTTGCTCTACCCGCTCACCCTCACTGGCCTCGCCCAGCTGCTCTTTCCTTTCCAGGCCAACGGCAGCCTGCTCCGGAATGAGTCCGGTCAGGTCGTGGGCTCGGTGCTGATCGGCCAGGCGTTCCAGCGTCCAGAGTACTTCCACCCTCGGCCTTCCGCCGCCGGTGCTGGCTACGATGCGATGGCCTCGGGCGCCTCGCACCTCGGGCCGACCAGCCGTGCGCTCGTCGCCGGGGTGCAGGAGCGCGTCGTGGCCTACCGCCAGGAGAACGGCCTGCCACCGGAGGCGCTCGTCCCCACTGATGCAGTGACTGCTTCGGGCAGCGGGCTGGACCCGCACATCAGCCTGGCCAATGCCCTCCTGCAGGTCCCGCGCGTCGCCCGGGCCCGGGGCCTGCCAGAAAGCGAGGTCCGTGCGCTGGTCGAGCAGATGGCGGAAGGGCGCACCCTCGGCATCTTCGGCGAACCACGCGTGAACGTGCTCCTGTTGAACCGCGCGCTGGAGGCGCGTCCTCGCCCGTGATGGAGCCATCGGTTCCCCGCCCGCGCGACGATCGACCCACCGCCGAGGAGATGCTTGAGCGCATCCGTCGCGAGGCCGGCAGCGGTGCCCGTGGTCGCCTGCGGATCTATCTTGGCATGGCGCCTGGTGTCGGCAAGACGTACGCTGCTTTGATGGAACTCCAGCGCCGACGCGCGCGCGGTACCGACTGCGTGGTGGGGTACGTCGAGACCTATGGTCGCCCCAAGACCATCGAAGCACTCGATGCTCTAGAGGTTATCCCTCGCCGCCAGTGCCAGTACAAGGGCGTCACCGTCGAAGAGATGGACCTCGAGGCGATCCTCCGCCGTCGGCCAGCGGTGGTGCTCATCGACGAGCTCGCCCATAGCAATGTGCCGGGCTGCTCGCGCCACGAGAAACGCTGGCAGGATGTCCTTGAGATCCTCGACCACGGCATCACGGTGATTACCACGCTGAACATTCAGCACCTGGAAAGCCTGGCCGATATCGTCGAGAGCATCACCGGCGTGCCGGTACGCGAGCGGGTCCCCGACTGGGTAGTCACCCAGGCGGACGAGGTCGAACTCGTCGATATGACCCCCCACGCCTTGCGCCAGCGGATCCGCCACGGCAATGTCTACCCTCCCGAACGGGCCGAGCGCGCCCTCCAGGAGTTCTTTCGCGAGGGAAACCTGGCTGCCCTGCGCGAACTGGCCTTGCGCACCATGGCCACTCGGGTCGAGCAAGACCTGGAGCAGTACATGCGCCAGCATGGGATCGAGGCGGTCTGGCCGGCCGGCGAACGGGTGATGGTGGCGATCGACGACGATCCGCGTTCGCAGTACTTGATTCGCCGCGCCTGGCGGCGGGCACAGCGCCAGCAATCGGATCTGTTGGCCGTCTTCGTCGAGACGCCGGCCTGGGCACATGCCTCGCCGGAGGCGAAACAGCGGCTAGAGGAGCACTTTCGTCTTGCCGAAGACCTGGGCACCGAATGCATTCGCATCAGGGGGGACGACGTAGCGACCGCGCTTGCGCAGGTCGCCCACGAGAAGAACGTGGACAGCATTGTCATCGGCCATTCGCGACGTAGCCGCCTGCACGAGTTGTTGCAGGGGTCGATCGTGAACAAGCTGTTACGCCTCGCCGGGGATGTCGATGTGCATGTCGTGGCGGAGCGGCGGGTTCGAAGCAACGGAGGTTAGGAAGTTACGAAGACGGGGGCTGCGCCGAGCGCGACCGCGACGGGCACGTCAGGTATCGTGCGCCGCCCATGCTGCCAGGCCCGAGGACAAGGCCCGCCCCAATGACCGCGGCCCACGACGC
>JAILZB010000086.1 GCA_023512725.1 Chloroflexota bacterium
CCCGACTGGAGGGGGAAGAGGTCCGCCTTCTGGACCCGCCCAAAGTACTTATCGAAGAACTGGGCCGCCTCGTTCTGGATGATCTCGAGCTGGACATTCACCGCCCGTAGGTTATCCTGCACCGCCAGCAGGATCGGCTGGGGCACGAAGCCCGGCGTGACGTCGATCGCGAGGGTGAAGCCATCGGCATAGCCCGCCTCAGCGAGCAGCTGCTTCGCACGGGCCAGGTCGTAGGGGATGGGTTTCACGTTGTCGTCCCAGAACGGGGAACCGGGGGTGCCGTACTGGCCGACTGCGCGAGCGTAGCCCTTGAAGATGGCCTTGACGATCGTCTCCTTATCAATGGCGTAGTTGAGGGCTTGGCGGACGCGGATATCCTTCAGCGGTGAGTTCCTGGCCTCGTAGACCGACTTCGGCATGTTCATCGAGAAGTTCGCCGACTCGGAGACGACGACCTGCATGCCGCTGTTCTGAAGGGTCTCCACCTGATCGGCAGGGTAGGACACCTGGGTGACGAGATCGATCTCGCCGGTCCGCAGCCCGCTGACCTGGGTGGTCACCTGGGGCAAGGCGCGGAACGTCAGCTCCTGGTGAGCGACCTTGCGGAAGGGGTGCTCGGTCGCCTTCTTGCGGTAGCGCACCAGGTCACCCGCGCGGTACTCGACCAGCTCGTAGGGCCCGGATCCCACCGGCTTGGCGATAAAGCCATCGAAGCCACCGGCGCTCTCGTAGTAGCGCTGGGGCAGGAGATAGAGGTAGATGCCGTTATTGACCATCGCCATATCGGGCATGCGCATCCGGAACTCGACCGTCCAGTCGTCGACGGCCACCGCCTCCTGCATCGCCACCAGGTTCGTCCGCCCCGCCCAGTTGTCCTTGACGACGGTGGTGGCGGTGAAGGCGACGTCGCGCGCGGTGAGCGGCGAGCCATCCGGCCAGGTCACATCCTTGCGCAGGAAGAAGCGCCAGGTCAGCCCATCGGCCGACAGCTCCCAGCGCTCTGCGACCTGCGGCTGGGGTTCGTAACGGTTGTTCAGGGTGGTGAGGGTATCGTAGAGCGGCCAGAAGATGTGGTTGAAGGTGGTGGTCGCCTGGGGAGTGAGGTTATTCGGCAGGCTGCTCACTCCCACCTGGATGGATTGGTTCTCGGCCCGCTCGCTGCCAGGCACCGCGGGTGCGGCCGGCCCCCCAGTCGGACCCGCCGCCGGGGCACAGGCTGCAAGCAGGACCATGCCAGGCAGGGCTAGGCGCAGGATCGCTCTTCTCATACCCCTCCTCGTGACGACTCAGGCGTTGGTGCCCCGTGCGGGCGAATTCTAAAGGCAAGACATATCGACAGCAATATTTTCTATGCGCAGGAACTATGCTCCTCTGACGCCGCGAGTTCCCTCATCCCTCCTGGCTGGCGCCGTACAATCATGGCGGAGGGCAGCGCAGGAGCAAGCAGCGATGGCAGGCCTTCTTGCGACGAGCACGGTCGAGGAGCTGGCAGACCAGCTTGCCCGTGCCGCCCAGCAGCCGAACGGCTTTGCCTTCTCGCCGCGCAGCCTCCAGCAGCAGCTCCTGCTCCGTGCCACCGCCGACCCCACCTTTCGCACCCAGCTCCTCCGCTTTGTCGATGTCCTGCCCGCACTGCGCACCCCCGCTGCCATCGTCGACCACCTCTCCCAGTACTTCGACCAGCAGGCCCCTCCTCTCCTGGCCCTGGCGACCGGCCTCGCTGGCCGTGCTCCCCTCCGGCCACTCCTCGCCCAGCTCGTCCGCCAGGGGGTGATGGCGATGGCCCACCGGTTTATCCTGGGAGAGACGGTGGCCGCTGCCCGCGGCCGGCTCCGTCAGCTGGCCGCACGCGGGGTGGGCCACACTATCGACATCCTCGGCGAAGCCTGCCTCTCGGATGCCGAGGCCAACCACTACCAGCAGCGCTACCACGAGCTGATTGCCACCCTCACCGCCGAGCGCGCCCAGTTCACCCCGCGGGGGGCCGTCTGGGAGGGGGCTCCCGGGCTGAACATCTCCCTGAAGTACTCTGCCTTCGCCGCCAACTTCGAGCCCGCGGCGCCCGAGGCGGTGGCCACAGTCGTCCTCTCCCGCCTGCGCCCGGTCCTCCAGGCTGCAGTTGCAAGCGGGGTCTTTGTCAACGTCGACATGGAGCAGTACCGCTTCAAGGACCTCATCCACTGCATCTTCGAACGCCAGCTGAGCGAGCCTGCCTTCGCGGGCTACCCCCACTTCGGCATCGTCGTCCAGGCGTACCTGCGCGATGCCCTGGCTGATATCGCCCGCCTGCGCGCGCTCGCCGAGCGGGTGGGCACGTCGATCACCGTCCGGCTCGTCAAGGGGGCCTATTGGGACGAGGAGCGCGCGCTCGCGCACCAGAACCAGTGGCCAGTGCCGGTCTATGAGCAGAAGGCGGAGACCGATGCTTCCTTCGAGCGGTGCACCGATGCCTTGCTCGCTGCCTGGCCCCTGCTCCGCCCCGCCTTTGCCACCCACAACCCCTGGTCGATCGCCCAGGCACTGGTCAAAGCGCAGCAGCGCGGCCTGACCGCGCGGGATTTCGAGTTCCAGGTGCTCTTTGGGATGGCCGAGGGGCTGCGGGAGACGCTCGCGGCGGCTGGCTACCGGACCCGCGTCTATGTCCCGGTCGGCAGCCTCATCCCGGGGATGGCCTACCTGGTACGCCGGTTGCTGGAGAACACCTCCAACCAGGCGTGGTTCAACGCCAGCCTGCGCGGCGACCAGCGCCCCGCTCCACCCCCCGCGCCCGTCCAGCGGGAAGAGCACTTTCAGAACGCTGCCCCCGCGCGCTTCTTCGCCCCGACTGTGCGGGCTGCAATGCACGCCGCGCTCGGCCGTCGCTCCACAGCCGAACGCTGGCCGCTGCGCCTGGGGCGGCGTCAGCTGAACGGCCGGGAGTGGGTGGCTATCCGGATGCCAGCCGACCCGGCCCGGGTGGTGGGCGAAGTCGCTTTTGCGCTCCCAGCAGATGTCGATGAAGCGGTGGCGATCGCTACGCAGGCCGCCCCCGCCTGGCGGACCCGGCCGGTGGAGGAGCGGGCCGCCAGGCTCCGGCGGGCGGCGGATTTGCTGGAGGCCCGCCGCTTCGACTTCGCGGCCTTGATGGTCGATGAGGCAGCCAAGCCCTGGGCAGAAGCCGATGGCGACGTCTGCGAAGCGATCGACTACTTGCGCTACTACGCCCTCCAGGCCGAGCGGCTGCTCCAGCCCCAGCCCCTTCGCTCGCCCCCAGGCGAGCAGAACACCCTCCTCTCCGAGCCGCGCGGCGTCGCCGCAGTGATCGCCCCCTGGAACTTCCCGCTCGCGATCGTCACGGGGATGACCGCAGCCGCCCTGGTCACCGGGAACCCGGCGATCGTCAAGCCAGCGGAACAGGCCCCGCTCGTTGCCCACTGGCTAGTTACCCTCCTCCAGGAGGCGGGCATCCCCCCTGAGGTCGTCCAGTGCCTCCCGGGGATTGGCGAGACGGTCGGCAAGGCGCTGGCCGAGCATCCCGCGGTTGACCTGGTTGCCTTTACCGGCAGTAGCGCGGTGGGGCAAGCGATCCTCGCCAGTGCCGCCCAGCCCCGGCCGAATGGGCGCGGCTTCCGCAAGGTGATCGCCGAGATGGGCGGCAAAAATGCCATCATCATCGACGAGGACGCCGACCTCGACCAAGCGATCGCCGGGACGCTGGTCTCCGCCTTTGGTTACGCCGGCCAGAAATGCAGTGCCTGCAGCCGCCTCATCGTGGTGGGCTCGGCCTACCCGGAGGTGCTCGCCCGCCTGGCTCCGGCCGTCCGCAGCCTGACCGTCGGTCCACCGCGCGACCCCGCTACCCAGGTGCCTCCGGTGATCAGCGCCGAAGCCCGCGACCGGATCAACGCCACGATTGCCCACGGGCGGGCACTCGCCCGGGTTGTGGCCGAAGGGTCTTCCCCCACCGGGCCGGGCTACTACCTCGCGCCCATCGTCTTCGCGGAGGTGCCACCGGAGAGCGCTCTGGCCCAGGAAGAGATCTTCGGTCCCGTGCTGGCGCTGTTCCATCAGCCAACCCTGAGCGCAGCAATCGCCCAGGCCCTCGCCGTCCCCTACGCCCTGACCGGCGGCCTCTTCTCGCGCAACCCACGCTCGATTGCCCAGGCCGTGCGGGAGTTCCGAGTGGGGAACCTCTATCTCAATCGCAAGATCATCGGCGCCATCGTGGGGCGCCAGCCATTCGGGGGGCTGCGCCTCTCGGGCATCGGGGAGAAGGCCGGTGGCCCCGACTACCTGCGCCAGTTTGTCGAGGCCCGCGTGGTCAGCGAAAACACGATGCGCCACGGCTTCATCCCCGACCTAGCTGGCTAGACGGCAGGATCCTCGGCAGTTGTGACCCGTTGACAGGCCCGCGTATGCTTCCCCCAGGACGGCAGGACGCACCTGCCGGCAGGTGCAGGAGAACAACCGAGGATGCGAGTCGGGTTCTACATCAATCCACAGACGCCTGGCCCCGCGGATGATGGACGGATCATCGAGGAGGTGCTGGGGCAGGTCGACCTCGCCGAGCAGATCGGCTTTGACGACGTCTGGATCACCGAGCACGCCTTCACAGGCTACAACGCCTATTCCGACCCGATGGTGCTGGCAGCCGCGATCAGCCAGCGCAACCGGCGCCTGAAGATCGGCTTTTCGATCGCGATCGCTCCGCTCCATCACCCTATCCGCTTCGTGACCCAGTGCAATCTCCTCGACCGCCTCTCCGGTGGTCGGCTGGTGGTGGGCATCGGACCGGGCAACTCACCCGACGAGTTCCGCGGCTACGGCTACGAGGCCCCAGAGCGCCACGCCATGGTGGACGAGTGGATCGAAGCGGTCGAAGCGGCGTGGGGGCACACCAGCACGCCCAACTTCTCCTACGGGGAGAAGTACTGGCACGGCCAGGTGCGTGGACGTGTCATCCCCACGCCGCAGCAGCAGCCGCGCCCCCACATCGCCTGGGGAACGACTACCCTGGAGACGATTATCAAGGTGGGCAAGCGGGGCTGGTCGCTGCTGATCGGGCCGCAGCACGAGAGCATCGTCGCGCCGCGGCTGCAGGCGTACGCACGCGCAATGGAAGAGGCCGGGCTGGACGAAGCCACCAAGGCCCGCGCCTGGCTGGACACCGGGCAGCTACGCCAGATCTACTGCGCCGCCCCCGGCGAAAACTGGCGCGAGACGATCGGGGAGTACATCGAGACGTACATCCGCAAGAGCGCCCTGGCGAACTCTGGCATTGATGACCTGCCCAAAGACGATCTCGAGCGCCGCAAAGACAGCTATCTCAAGAACTGGCTGATCGCGGGCACCGCCGAGGAGCTGATCGAGCGGCTCACCCCGGCCGCCCGGATGGGCATCGCCCACCTGATGTGCTGGTTCACCTTCGGGCACATGCCGGATGCCCTCGTGCGCCAGTCGATGCTGCGCTTTGCCGCCGATGTGGCGCCCGTGCTGGCTGCGACCAAGCCCGAACCTGGCCTGGTCGACCGGATGGTCGAGGAGGGGGTCCAGGCCGAGATGTGGCGCCCGCGCTAGCGCCCAGCCTGCCCAGCGCGAAGGGAATGCCGATGCGTGTAAGTCTCTATCTCAACCCGCAGACCCGTGGCGCCCAGGCTGACCGCACGCTGCTCCAGGAGGTGCTAGGCCAGGTAGACCTCGCTGCCCAGCTCGGCTTCAGCGACGTCTGGCTGACGGAGCACCACTTCAGCGGCTACAACGTCTACAGCGACCCACTCCTGCTGGCAGCCGCGATCAGCCAACGCACCCCCAGCATGCGGATCGGCTTCTCGGTCGCGGTTGCGCCGCTCCACCACCCGGTCCGCTTCGCCGTTCAGGCCAACCTGCTCGACCAGCTGACCGATGGCAAGGTGGTGATCGGCATCGGGGTGGGCAACTCGGAGGACGAGTTCCGGGGGTACGGACACACCGTAGCCGAGCGGCACGCCATGATGGAGGAGTTCGTCCGCATCCTCGAGCAGGCCTGGGCCCAGGACCCCGCGGGCTTTCGCTACGAGGGTCGGTATTGGTCCGGAGAAGTCCGCGGGCGGCTCATTCCGGCGCCAGTCCAGCAGCCCCACCCCCACGTCGCCTGGGCCACCGATACAGGCGCCACCGTCGAGCGGCTCGGGCGGAACGGCTGGTCGTGGCTGATCGGTCCGTACCACACCCTGGAGACCCTTGCGCCGTATCTCGCTCGGCTGGTCAAGGGGCAAGAGGAGGCGGGGCTGGATGCCGCCGCCCGCGCCCGGGCGTGGGAGCACACCGGCTACATGCGCCAGGTCGTGGTGCTTGCGCCTGGGGAAGATGTCGAAGCAGAAGTTGGTGAGTACATCAGTCACTACGTCCGTGAAAGCGTGAAGGCGAACTTCGGCATCGACAACATGCCCAGGGAGCAGTTCGCGGAACGGCGTGCCTTCTTCAAGGAGAAGTGGCTTGCCTACGGCACCGCCGAGGAGCTGATTGCGCGGTTTACTCCCTACGCCCAGCTCGGCATCGGCCACCTGATGTGCTGGTTCAACTTTGGCTACCTGCCCGACGCGCTGGTCCGGCGCTCGATGGTGCGCTTTGCTGCCGACGTCCTCCCCGCCCTGACGGCAATTGCGCCCGACCCCCAGCTACAGCAGGACGTCCTTAGGCGGGGCGCTGCCCTGCCGACCCGGCGCTAGTGCCGGCGGGTAAGGTCCCGCGGCGAGCGAACGTCATATCGCTGAGGTCGATCTCGGCAAACAGCACCGGCGCCCGGTACCGGTGTTCAATCGTCCAGCCCCGGACCGGATTGTGCAAGCGCATCGCAAAGTACTGGCGGTAGGCGAGCTCCTCCCCCAGGGAGACAACCGTCCCTGACAGGAAGAGATAGGCTCCCTCCGGCCGGCGGATCTTGCGCGCAAGGGCGGCGACCATCTCCGGCGGCGAGAGAAATTCGCTCACCCGCGCCCGCTGATAGGGCACCAGGTGGTCAGGCTGGTCGCCCACCCAGCTGGCGATCTCCGTCTCGTCCCAGACGTCGGCGACCGCCGGCCAGTGCCAGAAGACGGGGGCCACCACACTCGGGCAGACCTGCTTCGACCAGGGGATATCGATCGCCTCGAGGTCACGGTCGGTATGGTCGCTGCCGACGGAGACGTACAGGCTCCCATCGCTATCGACGAGGGTGACGATCTCGACTTCCCCGGAAGTCCGCGCGTATTGGACCGGCACTTCGCTCGCCGTCGTCACCGCCCAGGGGCTGAGGGGGAAGACGATGGGCGGCACCCCGACCCGTGGCGGGGGAACCCCTTCCTTCGCCACTTCATCGAGATGGGCCTGCATCCTAGCCTGGTCACGAATGGTGAACCCCAGGTTGAACGCCCGCACGATCGTGAACTCACGCGGCTGCTCGCCTTCGCGTCCAACGACCGTCACCCGCAATGGTGCTGCCATCCGCTCTCCTTGCGCGCTCCGGCACGGCTCAGTGCATCTCCTCACCGCCGGAGACGTTGATCGCTTCCCCGGTAATGTAGTTGGCCTCGTCGGAGGCAAGGAAGGCCACCACGTTGGCGGTATCCTCCTGCCGGCCCGGCCGCCCCAGCGGGATCCGGCGCCGCATCGCCTCCAGGTACTCCTCGAGGGTCTGGCCGAGGGCACGGCTGAAGAACTGGTTCTGCCAGGATCCCAGATCGGTCGTGACATGGTTCGGGCAGACGGCGTTGACGGTGATGCCATGGGGGCCAAGCTCGATTGCTGCGCTCCGGGTGAAGCCGATGACGCCATGCTTGCTTGCCGTGTAGGCCGAGGCGTAGGGAAACCCGGATTTGGCCGCCTGGGAGGCGATGGTGATGATCCGCCCTCCTCCCCCCTGGGCGATCATCTGGCGAGCGGCGTGCTTGGTCATAAGGAAGACCCCGGTCAGGTTGACCCCTAGCACGGCGCTCCAATCCTCGAGCCTGGTCTCGGTCACCTGTGCCATCAGGTAGCCGACCCCGGCATTGTTGACCAGGATATCCAGGCGCCCAAACTCCGCAACCGTCCGGCGGATGGCGGCCTCGACCTGCCCTTCATCGCGCACATCGCACGGAAGTGCGAGCACGCGTCGGCCGCTCTGGCGCAACTCGGCTGCCACTTCCTCCATCTCGGCCGTCTCGGCCACGAGGCCAGACGGGAACTGTGGCCCCAGGGGCCGGCCGAGGTCTGCGATCACGACCTCCGCCCCGGCGCTGGCGAGCCGCTGGGCGATCGCCTTGCCCAGGCCGCGGTGCCGTCCGGCGCCCGTCACCAGCGCGACTTTGCCCGTGAGGTCGCTCATCGTGCCCCTCCCGCCGCGAATTGCTCGGTGAGGATGAACTGGGGGTTCTCGGCAAACTGCTGGAACTGCGCCGCAATCGCCTGGATAGCAGGGGTGGCGATCGCCCGGCCGAGCGCGTCCAGGTCGTTGACTTCGATCACCTCGATGTACTGGTAGGGTGGCTGACCGCCGCCTAGAAGCCCGGTTGCCCGGAGCACCCGGAAGGAGTCCACCGCGGGCAATGCTGCCACCGTCGGCACATCGACCTCAGCCGCCCAGCGCTCGTAGGCCTCACGGGAAACCCCAGCTTTGAGCGAAAAGAGCACGATCAGGGTGGCCATTGCTCCTCCTCGACGCCTGGCTGCTGGTCGCAGGCACGCCGCCCGAGGCTAACGTCGGGGCGCTGCCGCAACCGCTGGCCGGCGGCGCTCCTCGTGATACTCCTTCTCACTGTTGACGCGGTCGAGGTCGTGGCGTTCGCCCAGGAGGTTACGCGCCGCCAGGATCCCCGTCTCGACCGAGTGGTCGCTGTTGTTGTAGCGGAAGGTGCCGTAGCGGCCGATGATCTGGAGGTTGTCGAAGGTGCGGAGAAAGCGCTTGAGCACTGCGAGGTTGCGCTGGTAGCCCAGGGTGTAGGTCGGGTAGGCGCGAACGGCCCGGATGACAAAGCCGTCGATCACCTCGCGGCGATCGAAGAAGCCCAAGCTACTGAACTCTTTGATGGCGAGCTCCACCAGCCAATCATCGGGCGCCGTCCAGAACTGGTCGCCGCGGTTGCAGAACAGCTCGCAGACGAGCGAGGTCATCCCCTCGGGCGCCATGGCCCGGCTCCAGTTCTTCGGCTCGTGGATGCGGGCGAAGGAGATGTCGGGGTCGTGGATGTAGAGCCAGGTGTCGGGGGTCACCTGCTCGCGCTTGAGCATCAGATTGACGGTGATCAGCTCGCGGAAGCGGAGCGCCTCGGCCGCCGCGAGCACCTCGGGCGGAGCGCTGGGGCGAAAGGCACGGACCAATTGGGTGATCGGGATGGAAGAGATAAAGGCATCGCCTTCGACCTGCTCGTCCCCGTGCTCGGTCCGTACGGTGATGGCGGTAACCCGCTGGCCATTGTGGTGGACGCGCACGACCCGGTGGTTGCGCTTGACCTGGCCGCCCGCAGCGGCGACCGCCTCCGCCATCCGTTCGGAGAAGCGCCCGATCCCCAGGCGGGGGTAGACGAACCGCTCGACCAGGCTCTCGATCTCGCCGCGGGAGCGCGAGAAGGCATCTTTGATCGCCGTTGCCAGTGAGAGCCCCTTGCTGCGCTGGACCACCCAGTCGCCCGAGATCTCAGTGCAGGAGAGGCCCCAGACCTTCTCCGAGTAGGTCTTGAAGAACTGTTCGTAGAGGGTGCGCCCGAACTGGTTGATGTACGCCTGCTCCATGGTGGGCTCACCCTCGACCGGAAGCGGCCGCAGGGTCACGGCGACAGCATCCACCAGCGCACGGATGCTGCGCCGGAAGCCCATCCCGAGCAGAGCGTTGCCGATCTTGAGGGGGTAGTAGAAGAACTTGCCGTCGAAATAGATCCGGCTGACCCGCTCGACCTCGATCAGCTCATCGCCGACCACCTCGACGAAGAAGTGGTGGATCTCGTCCTTCTTGGTGAACCAGCGATGCCCGCCGATATCGAAGCGAAAGCCGTTCCGCTCAACGGTCCGTGCCAGCCCGCCCACCCAGGGCGAACGCTCGAAGACCGTTGGCAGCACTCCGTTGCGGGTGAGCACCTGGGCAGCGGCAAGCCCGGCGGGCCCCGCACCCATGATAACCACTTGCTCCGGCAACCGCCCTCCCAGCGGGTGGCGTTGGCACACTGCCCGGCAGTATAGATCAGGCTGGCCGCCCGCGCCTACCGTTTGCTAGGTGCCCGGGGCGCTCACCTCGAGGTCCAACTGCTCCAGGTAGCGGATCACGGCGCGGGTCAGCTCGCTGGGGGTCGAGGAGCCCGCCGTAACGGCTACCCGCCGGACCCCCCGGAGCCAGCGGGGGTCGATATCGGCTACGCTGTCGATCCGGTAGGCGGGCCGCCGTCCCAGCTTCTGGACCACCTCCACCAGGCGGTTGGTGTTGTTCGAGCGCCGGTCGCCGACCACCAGCACCAGGTCCGCCTGCTGGGAGAAGAAGACCGCTGCCTCCTGACGTTGCTGGGTGGCGAGGCAGATCTCGTTGTACACCTCGGCCTGAGGATAGCGTGCCCGGACCGCGGCGATAACCTCCTCGGTATCCCATTTGGAGAGGGTGGTCTGGGTGGTGACGGCGATCTTCTCGCTCGGGAGATCCAGCGCCGCGACATCCGCTGCCGTTTCGACAAGGTGGACGGCGTCGGGAGCCTCGCCGATCGCGCCGTCGGGCTCGGGGTGGCCGCGTTTGCCAATGTAGATAATCTGGTATCCCTGCGACACCAGGCGCCGGATCAACGCGTGCGTCCGCTCCACATCCGGGCAGGTGGCATCGATACAGTGGAGGCCTTTCTCAGCTGCCCGCGCCTTGACCGCGGGCGACACGCCATGAGCCGTGAAGATCACCGTCCCGCGCTCGACCTGCTCCAGCAGCGCAAGCCGGTTGGGGCCATCGAGCGAGATGATCCCGTGGCGAGCGAGGTCGTCCACCACATGCTGGTTGTGGACGATCTGGCCCAGGATGTAGATCGGTCGCGGCACGCTGGGGTCAGCAGCCGCCCGTTTGGCAAGCTGGATCGCATCCACGACCCCATAGCAGTACCCGCGCGGCGTCACTTTGATGACGTCCATCCTGGCCTCCTCTGCCCTTTCAGTATAGAGGCTTCCGGCCAGCCGCTGATGGCCGAATCGTTGACAGCCCCTCGCTGCTGGTGTAGCCTATGGCACGGAGGCTCCGAATTCCTACTGTTTGCGCCGGACGCTGTTTGATCTGTGAGGTCAGCCGATGGTCATGGCGGTAGCTCCACCGGCACCGCTCGTCGACCAGTTTGGCCGGACGATACGCAGCCTGCGCGTCTCGGTGACTGACCGCTGCAACTTCCGCTGCCTCTATTGCATGCCGGAAGAAGGGCTGCCCTGGCTCCCGAACACCCGGCTGATGACCTTCGACGAGATCGAGCGGCTGGTGCGGCTGTTCGTCTCCCTCGGGATCCGCGAGGTGCGCCTGACGGGCGGCGAGCCAACCTTGCGGGCGGGGCTTCCCGAGCTGATCCGGCGCCTGGCGGCCATCCCAGGGCTGGAGGACCTCTCGCTGACGACCAACGGCTTTCTCCTCAAGAAGCTGGCGGGTCCCTTGGCGGAGGCTGGGCTCCGTCGGGTCAACGTCTCCCTCGACTCCCTCGACCGCGCGCGCTTCGCCCAGCTGACGCGCCGCGACGCCCTCGACCGGGTGCTGGAGGGCCTGCGCGAGGTCGAAAAGTATCCTACCCTCTGGCCGATCAAGGTCAACGCCGTGACGATGCCGGAGATGAGCGAGGAGGATATCCTCGCCTTCTGCGAGCTGGCACGCAGCCGGGCGTACGTGGTGCGCTTTCTGGAGTACATGCCGCTCGATGCGGCGGGCAACTGGGACCTCAGCCAGGTGCTTCCGGGCGCCACCGTGCTCGCCATCATCCGCCGGTACTACGCGCTGGTCCCGGTGCCGAGCCGGCCCGGCTCGACCGCGCGCTGCTGGCGCTTTGCGGATGGTCGCGGCGAGATCGGCTTTATCAACCCGGTGACAGAGCCGTTCTGTGCCGAGTGCAACCGGCTCCGCCTGACCGCCGATGGCCAGCTGCGCACCTGCCTCTTCTCGACCGGCGACTGGGACCTGCTGACCCCCCTCCGGGCTGGCGCCAGCGATGGGGAGCTAACCGCCATCATCCGTGCGGCTGTGGCCCACAAGGAGAAGAAGCACCGGATCAACGAAGGTGCAGCCTTTGTTCGCCCGAACCGCTCGATGTCCCAGATCGGCGGCTAAGGTGCTCCTTCGGCTGGACGCTCTCCCAGCATCAGGGCTATACTCGGCCCGCTGAGCGGAGGAGAGGGATGACGTCACCAGTGCCCAGCCGGCTGGGCCCACCGCCTAGAGCGGGCCGGTCGAAAGTGGCAGTGCTCTACACCAGCCCCGAGACGGTGCTGGAGGACTACGACCGGCTGCTGCGGCTGGCCGACATCGACCAGGCGCTCGACCCCAGCGCAGAGACGATCCTGAAAGTCAATATCTCCTGGCAGCACTGGTACCCCGGCTGCTCGACGGCGCCCTGGCAGCTAGATGGCGTGATCCGCTCACTCAAAGCGCAGGGCTTCGACCGCCTGGTCGCTGTCCACAATAGCACCGTGGTGGTCAACGCCCACGAGGGAGCGGTCAAGAACAAGCACCAGGCCGTAACTGACCGCCACGGGGTGCCGGCCATCCACCTGGAAGAGCCACCCGTCCGCTGGATCCGGTACGAGCCGAAGACTCCGCTGCAGGTGCTCCACCAGGTCTATCCCGACGGGATCTTCATCCCGGACTTTCTCATCGGAAAGAACATTGTCCACCTTCCGACCGTTAAGACCCACGTCTTCACGACCGTCACGGGGGCCGTCAAGAACGCCTTCGGCGGGCTGCTGAACTTCCAGCGCCACTGGACCCACGCCGTCATCCACGAAGCGATCGTCGACCTGCTGGCGATCCAGTACGAGATCCATCCCGGGATCTTCGCCGTGATGGACGGCACGATCGCCGGCGATGGCCCCGGGCCGCGCTGCATGGTGCCCCACGTCAAGAACATCATCCTGGCCAGCCGCGATCAGATCGCGATCGACGCCACCTCGGCCCGGCTGATGGGCTTCGACCCCCTGACGATCGGCTTCATTCGCAATGGCCACGAGCGCGGGCTGGGGATGGGAGACGTCCGCCAGATCGAGTACGTGGGCGACGATATCTCCTCGGTAAACTGGGGCTTCCACGCCCAGCAGGATACGTTTGCCAGTCGCGGCCAGAAGCTGATCTACCACGGCCCCCTGAAGCCGCTGGAAAAACTCCTCCTGCGCTCCCCGTTGGTGCCCTGGAGTTACCTCGCGTCCAACCTCTATCACAACTGGTACTGGTACCACGTCCACGGGAAGCGGCGGATCCAGCAGGTCAAGCAGGGGCCGTGGGGCCAGCTCTTCGACCGCTACTAGCCAGCCGCCTGAATTCGGGAGGACGAGGGCGCGGATGATCCTCGCGCGCTACCGTGGCCGCCTGCTCTTCTCGCTAGCCTTGGCAGTGCTGGTACTGCTCGGGCTGCTGGTCTACGGGGACCTCACCGCCACCGTGCGCGCCATTGGGCGCTTCCGGCTCGAGTTTGTACCGGCCATCATCGGGCTGACGCTCCTCAACTACCTCTTGCGCTTCGGCAAGTGGCACTACTACCTGCGTCGGCTCGGGGCACGAGACCTCACTCTCGGCACGAGCCTGCTGGTCTTCCTCAGCGGGATGAGCATGACCGTCACGCCAGGCAAAGTGGGAGAATGGTTGAAGTGCTATCTCCTGCAGCAACAAGGCGCGCTCTCCTTCAGTCGGGCTGCGCCCGTGGTCCTCGCCGAACGGCTGACCGATGGGTTGGCGCTGCTGGTACTCGCCAGCGGGGGGATGCTCATCTTCGGCTTGGGCGGCGAAGTGCTGGCGGGCACTCTCCTGCTTGCCGCCGTGATCGTCGGGCTCAGCCAGTACCGCCCCCTCGCGCGCTGGGTGCTGGAGCGGGCGGCCACGCTCCCCATCCTGGGGCGGCAGGCCGCGCACCTGCGGGAGTTTTACGAGAGCAGCTTTCTCCTCTTCCGGGGCCCTGCGCTGGCGGTTGCGGTCGGGCTCGGCGTCATCTCCTGGGCGGGGGAATGCCTGGCCTTCGCGCTCGTGCTGACCGGGCTGGGAGTGGAGCCGAGCAGCCTGCTGGTGGTGCAAGCCACCTTCATCCTGGCGATCTCTTCGCTCGCTGGCGGGCTCCTCCTCACCCCAGGGGGACTGGGCGTGGCCGAAGGAGGCATTGCCGGCCTGACCCGCTATCTCGTTGGCACCTCCCCCGACGTGGCTGCCGCCGCGACGATCCTGATCCGTGCCTGCACCCTCTGGTTTGGAGTGCTGCTCGGCGCAGTGGCGCTGGCCATTACCTCGCGCCAGCTGGCCCGGCGCCCGTCAGCTGCCCTCACCCCGCGCCCCGATGCTGCCGTAGGAGAAGCCTGATGGCGAGCCTCATCACCGACGAAGCCCGCGCCATGATCGGCGTTACGAGCGAACCCGGCGTCCACCGGGTGGACCACAGCCAAATCCGGCTGTTCGCAGAGGCGATCGGCGACCCGAACCCGCTCTACGTCGACGAGGAGTACGCCCGGACCACCCGCTGGGGTAGCATCATCGCCCCACCGACGTTCATCTACAACTTCCGCCCCGGCGCCTTCCCGGAGATCCCGCTCCCGACGACGCGGTTGCTCAACGGCGGCGATGAGTTCGAGTACTTCGGGGTGGTGCGCCCAGGCGACGTGATCGTGGTCGTCTCGAAGTGGGTTGACCTCTACGAGCGGACCGGGCGGCTCCTCCGGGCCCGGGATCTCCGGGCGGACGTGGAGGCGCGCACGACGTTCCTCGTGCTGGTCCCGGACCTCGGGCCGGCCACGGCGGACGAGGTCCATGGTGTCGGCGTACTCCCGCCCGGCGAGGACGGCC
>JAILZB010000087.1 GCA_023512725.1 Chloroflexota bacterium
GGTGTGGAGCCCGGCGTCGAGCTGGACTTCTCCCTCGCGCAGCTCGTTGCCCCGCGGGTTGTCCAGCACCAGCTGACCATCGAGGAAGAGCTGGGAGCTGCTGATCTGCTCGGTGGCGAAGCGATAGCGGCCGGGCTGGTCGATCCGGATGCTGCCTGTCCACTCGACACTGTAGGGGCGTGGCAGCGGCAGGATGTGGAAATACATCCCGATCTGAGGGTCGATCCGCAGCAAGCTCGGTTCACCGGAAAGGGTCGCATTGGGGTAGTACTTCCCGAGCAGGCCGCTCGCCGTCACGGGAGGCAGGAAGAGGGCAGTTGCCGGCACCAGCTGAAGGGGAACCCCCTCCCCTTCCCAGAGCAGCTGCACCGGTGGCCCTGGCGCCGCGACCAGCGCTCGCACCAGCAGGGTGTGATTGCCGGCCGCGAGGCGGAGCCGAGCGCTCGTGCCTCCACTTGCCACCAGGCTGCCATCCAGGAACAGTTCGGCACTGGCTGGCCCTTCCAACACCAGCCGGTAGGTGCCGTAGCGGGGCACCTTGAGGGTGGCGCTCCACTCTGCGCGCACAGGAAGGGGGAGCCCCAGGGCGGTCGGGTCGCTCGCGATGCCGGCTTCCCGGCGGACGATGTCGGGGCGCGGCTTCGGCTCGCTGCCGCTCGAGTAGCGGGCTTCGACCCCCTGAATGGCCGCGAGGACGGTTGGGGTGAGGGTCACCACCCGGACGAGCGGTGGACCGCCAAAGGAGGCCGTCAGCTCCTCGAACTGGCCTCCGGGGTAGTACTGGCGCAACTGGTTGTAGGCGGCTTGCTCTTGCGGATCGAGGAAGAACACCACTCGGCGCCCGCTTTCCCCGAGCGGGAGGTCGGCAGCAGCATCGAACCGGCGGCCGGCCGGCGCCTCCGGCGCGAGGAACTGGATCGTCGGTGGCCGGTCGGCGAAGAACTGGCTGAGCACCACCTCATCCGTTGGTTCCAGCTCGCGGAGCCGCTGCGCAACCAGGGTCTCGGCGGCAGAGTGGGCAGCGAAGGCGGCAAAATCGTTCGCCCACTCGACAAAGTAGCGGCGGTAGTTGACCACCGTCACGGCGACCACCAGCACGCCGATCGCCAGTGGCAGAGCAGCGCGTGCCGCGCGCATCCGGGCGTTGGGGCCCTGCCAGCGTGCTGGTAAGTGGGGCCACTGCCCAACTACCAGTTCCCGCAGCGAAAGTGGAGTGTAGGAAGTCCGGGCGACGAGCGCGGGGTTGCCGTAGGTGCCCCACGGGCTACGCACCCAGCGGTCCCAGAGGGCGCCGAGCGGGAGGGCCGCGAGAATAAGGGTTGGACCGACGGCGCCCGAGGAACGCAAGCCCTGCGGGGCCTCAAAATTCAGCGAGAGGACCCCGGCGGCAAGCATCACCCCCCACCAGCCAAGCAGAAGCGGTCCGCTCGGCCGGCGCCCGAGCAGAAGCGCCATCCCCAGGCCAAGCACGAAGAGCGGTGCCAGCAGCGGGTCGAGCATCGGGCGGCCGGGCAGGTTGTGGCGCCCGTTGCGGTCGCCCGCCACGTTGAACATCAAAAGGTGCTTGGTGAGGTTATCAGCAAGCGGGGCCCAGCTTCCGGCTTGCTCGACCTCCGGCAGCACGCTGGCCACCCCGAGGCGACGGTTGAACTCCTCGGGGAAGCGCAGGGCGAACCAGGCGAGAGGCGCCACGGTCACCGCTAGGCCGAGCACGGTTACGAGCGCACCCTGGAGCGCAGGCCGGCGGAGGTCCTGTCGCCAGAGGCAGGCGAGCCCGAGCAGAAGCATCACCACGACCAACGTCAGCCGGGCCGGGAAGTAGAACTGGAGGTCAAGGCCGAGCAGCAGCCCGGCGAGGGCAAAGTCGGCTGGCCGGCGGTCCTGCACGCCCCGCGTGAGGAAGAAGAGGACCAGCAGGTCGAGCGTCATCGTGTAGATGGCAGTACTGGTAGGGAAGCGGCTGAGCGTCACGTGCCAGCTGCTGACGGCCAGGAACCAAGCAGCCAGCAGGGCGATCCGCGGCGAGCCGAAGAGGCGGCGGGTGAGGAAGAAGACCGCCGGAATGCCGAGCGCGCCAGCGAGGGCCGTGGGGACGCGCAGCGCAAGCGGCGTCTCGCCGAAGAAGCGCATCGAGAGGGCAGCCAGGTAGATATTGGCCGCCGGGTTCTGGTTCTCGATGTAAGAGATCGGACGGTAGGTGGGGTTCTCGAGAATGGCGCGCGCCCCCAGGCCGACCACCGCTTCATCGTACCAGACCCCAAAGGGGAGGCTGGCCAGGTCGCTGAGACGCAACCACAGCCCGACGGCAAGTGCCAGCCCAAGCAGGAGCAGCTCCGCTCGCCCGAGGGGGAGGAGCAGGGTGCGGTGCTCACCTCGGGGGAGCAGCCGTATCGCCACCAGCGCGACCCCAACCGCAGCGAGGTAGAGCAGCCAGGCGAGGTTCGGGTCGTCACCCTGGGCGAAGCGGCCCAACGCGGCGACGATGAAGCCGCTGGCGACGAGAAACCCCAGGGCCGAGCGCCAGGCACGCTGGAGGGCGGGCCAACGGCCGCTGTTCTCCCAGGGGTCGGGGCCGGTTGCGGGGAGGGCGTAACGCAGGAGGAGAAGCGCGACCCCGAAGCTCACGGCCGCAGCGGGCAGGTCCGGCGGCGGGCGGAGAAAGCGCGTATTCGCGGCCCAGGCCAGGGCGAGGGCAAGCAGGCCGGCCAGCAGTCGCCGCGGTGCGACCGGCGCTGGAGCTGCCCGTGGGAGCGAGAGGCCGAGCGTCATCGCGCGGCGGCGACCCGTTCAGGGGAGGGCAGGAAAGCGCTGAACCCGGGCATTGTTCGCATCGACCACGTAGAGCGCTCCGTCCGGGCCAACGGCGACCCCAATCGGCAGGGCGAAGGTGCCTGGCTCGCTGCCAAACCGGCCGATCATCTGCAGGGTCTCCCCCTCCGGGCTAAAGCGCAGCAGGCGATGGTTCTCGGGGTCGGAGACGATCACCATTCCGGCGGCGTCGATGGTGAGATAGGGCTTGTTCAAGATGCCCGTGCTCTCCCAGCCGCGTACGGGAGCAAACCCTACGGGCTGGAGCTGCTGGCTGAGCCGCTGGATGCGGCGGTTCCAGGTGTCGGCGACGAAGACGGTGCCATCTGCCGCCACCGCCAGGCCGACTGGCTCCTGGAACTGGCCGGGGCCAGCCCCCGCCCCGCCAACCGCACCGAGGAACTGTCCGTTCTGGTCCAAGCGTTGGAGCCGCTTGTTGCCCGTATCCGCCACCAAGAGCGTGCCATCGGCCAGGAAGGCGATCGCGCGCGGGCCATAGAACCGGCCAGGGTTCCCCGTCACCTGACCGACCGATTCGCCGAACTCCCCGAACTTGGCGACAAACTGCAGGTCGGCCGTGAAGCGCTGCAGCCGGTGGTTCCAGGTATCGGCCACCCAGACTGAGCCATCTGGCCCCACTGCAACCCCCCAGGGCTCGGTGAATTCGCCGTTCCCCATCCCTTTGCGCCCGACCTGGGCGACGAAGCGGCCGCTGGCATCGAACTTCTGGAGGCGGTTGTTGCCAGCATCGACCACGTAGATGCTGCCATCGGGCCCGATGGCGATCCCGCGTGGGTCGAGGAGCTGGCCGGGCGCCGCGCCGCGGCTGCCAAAGATGAGGTCGGGCTGGAGGACGACCGGAGCGACCCGGCTCTCCCCGCTGCCGCCAGCGCGGGCCTCAGGCGGGGTGGTCGGCGCGCTCACCCGGCTGCTGAGGAGGTCGCGCTTGACGAAGAAGTACCCATCCTCCGAGCCAAGTGGCTTGCCGAGTTCGCGATTGAAGAAGTAGCGCCAGAGTGTCTCCAGGCCGCTCGGGCTGAGCGAGGCCGCCAGCGCATCGGCCAGGGTGAAGGAGCTGTTCGGCCGGCCAGGCTGGGCGGGTGCCGATGAGCCCATCGCGGCTACCCACTCCACGGCAGACTTGTAGTCTTCAGGGAACCACCAGCGGTGGCGGTAGCGCTGGCCGGGGTTGTAGTCCGTGAGGTATGGCCGCAGGCGCTCGACGTTATTCGCATGGACGAGCACAACCTGCCCACTCGGTGGGCCCGCCACCGCGCTGAGGGAGGGGTACTCCACATTCTTGTAGTGGCGGAGGTACCAGGCCCAGGGCCAGGTGAAGCCACTCGTGCTATCGACGGTGATGCGGAGATCGTAGCCGCCGGTTGCGCGCAGGGAGAGCTGCTCGATCTCGCGGGCCAGGCGGGTGATGTCGGGGGTGGACTGAGTGTAGATCAGCATTTCGGTGGCGATATCGCCGTGTTTGTAGGTAACCGTCCAGGCTGTGCGAAGCGAGAGCACCGTGAGGATGGCGACCAGGGCGGCAGCCGCAGCGCCAACCACCGCCCGCCCGCCGAGTGGCAGCCCGAGCTGGGCCGCGCCTCCTGCCAGCACCAGCCCGATCCCCACCAGCGCAAGCGCTTGGCCATTCCACCCCGGCTCGGGGTCGGCGGCGCTCTGGATGAAACCAGCAATACCAGCGGCGAGAGCGAGCGCCGCCAGCACAAACAGTCCCACCGTGCCAAGGGTGCGCCAGCTGGCCATGGCCCGCCAGTCCACTGCCTCCACCAGCCGACCTGCCGAGAGGCCAGCGAAGACGATCAGCGGCACGGCAGTGTGGACGAGCAGCCAGGGCATCTTCTCACCGGCCCAGCTGTAGGCAACGAGTGAGCTCAGGAACCAGTAGCCGATAAAAGCCACGAACGGTGTGATGGCGTGCCGATGGCGCAGGAACCAGACCAGGCCGGCCAGAGCGAGGATGAGCGGCAGAAATTCGTAGAGGGGGAGCAGCAGCAGGTAGTAGTACCACGGCTGGCTCCCGCGCTGGACACCATGCTGCTCCAGCCAGTAGGCGAGGCTCCTCCACACGCCGGAGCCGATGCCAGGCAGGTTGGTAAAGAACGTGCTGAAGAGGAGGATGAAGATCGACCAGAAGAGCGCAGCGTAGCCCGGCCAGTGCTGCCGGTCCCACCACAGCCCGATGGCAGCTGCCACCACGAGCAAGACACCGACGATGAAGAACTGGGAGAAGATCTCGCGCGTGGTCACCCACGGGCCGATGATGACCGGCGCCGAGTCGCGGGAGACGAGGGGGGTCAGGGTGGCGAAGGCGGCCAGCAGAGGAAGGGTGAGCGTGCCGAGGAGCAGCAGTACCCCCAGGAGCGGGTCGTGGCGGAGTTCGCTCAGGCGGGGGAAGGGGTGGCGGGGGGCCAGTTCCCAGAGCCAATAGGCGGTGAAAAAGCTCCCAAAGATGGCCACCGTGATGTACTGGGTCTCATTGGTGCAGAAGCCGAGCCCCATCATCAGTGTGGCGAGCGAGAGCCAGCGCGCTTGGCGCGTGCCGAGGTAGCGGAAGAGGGCAAGCGCCAGCACGAGGTTGAACAGCGCCATCAGGATGTCGTTCCGGGCGAAGCGGCTGTAGTAGAGCAGGGTGGGGGAGAAGGCGAGGAGCGCCGCGGTCACGAGGGCGCCCGCTCGCCCAAGGTGGTCGCGGAGGAAGAACGGCACGAGCACGAGCAGGGTGCCCGCGACGACGTAGAGCAGGCGGGTGGTGAAGTCGCTATCGCCGAACAGGAAGAAGATCAGGGCATTGGCGTGGAATTGCAACGGCCCGTGCATCATCGGGTCATGCTGGTAGCCGCGACCGGCGTACAGGTACCAGCTATAGAGGGCGTGGAGGCTCTCGTCGTGGTGGAGCGCGCGGCTCCCGAGGTCCCAGAGACGGAGCAGCCCGGCCGTCGCCACCAGGGTGGCGTACCCAAGCACCTCCCAGCTCACCGTCACGGCGCCGAGCGCGCGGTCCAGTGGAGAGAGGCTGGTACGGCGGTCAGGCGTCGCCCGTTCGATTGCGTGGGTCATCGCGTAGCTCCTCGCCAGTTGCTCGCGACCAGCGCCGCAAGCGACCGCTGCTCATGGCGTTAAGAGTACGGTCTGGCGCTCGAAACTGGTTGAGAGCCCCTCGCGCCAGACGTACCAGCGCCAGAAGGCGCGCCACCCCTCTGGCGGGCCAAACGTCCCGGCGGCAGCGGTCGCCCGCTGGACCACCGTTGCTCCGGGGGGGTCGTTCCCCGCCGCGACGATCAGGGCGCCGAGCCCAGGCTGAAGCTGGTCGGTCAGCACCTGGCCGGGCAGGTCGCGCAGGTACCAACCGAACGGCACCCGCAGGCTAGGGCTCACGCCGTAGAGCAGCACCCCACCGCGGTCGGCCTGCAGTTCGGCGAGCGTTGCCGGGAAGAGGGTAGCGGCTGGCCCGGGGATCTCGGCGAGCACCCACTCGGCGGCAGTCGGGCGGGCGTTCAGCTGGAACGAGGCGTGGACCGTTCCAAGGAGGAGCAGCCCGGCTCCCGCCAAAGCGACCGGCGGCAGCGCGGCCCGGCCGCCAGCGGAGAGCACCAGGAGGGCATACCCGGCAGCAAGTACCAGGCTGAGCCAGACGGCCAGCCATTGCGGCCCGGCGTCGACCTGGGCGCGGAGCAGCACCGCCGACTGGATCGCCGCGAATACCATGAGCGGGAGCACACCGATGATGGCCCCGCCGCGTGCGAGCGCGGTGCTTCCGGTCCGGTGAAGAAGGTCGGCCAGGACGGTTGCGGTCAGGAGGGTCAAAGGCAAGGTCACGCTCGCCAGGGGGCCGACCAGCCGCTGCCCACCCAGCAGAGCGACCCCCAGCGCGACAGCGCTCCAGACCGCGAGGAAGCCAAGGCAGAGCAGTTGGCGCGGCTCCCCCCCGGGGGAGGAGCGGAGCAGACGCACGGCTCCGGCGACGCCAAAGACGAGGGCGAGCGGCTCGTAGCTCAGCAGGGCGACGAGTGGGAGGACAAGGCTTCCCCCACCGCTGAAGGCCTCCACCCAAGCCCGGAGTGCCGGCAGGGCAAGGCCGCGCCCGTCCAGGAACACGCGGCTGGCGCAGGTCAGGTAGAGCAGCAGGGCAGCCAGGGCGGCCCAGCCAAGCGCAGCCTGGCTTTCACGCTGCTGCCAGAGCGCTCGCACACTGAAGAGCTGCAGCCCAGCCAGGCGGGCAGCCGCGCCGGCAGTCGCGAGGGCGAGCACGAAGGTGAGCGCGCCTGGTCCTGTCGCCAGCAGTGGCCCGAGGGTCACGATCGCGAGGACCAGCCAGCCGAGCCGGCCTTCGGCCAGAAAGCGGAACACCCCCAGGGTAACGAGCAGCGCTCCGAACAGGGCGAAGCTCTCGCTGTCCAGCCGCCGGGAGATGCCAAGGGCAAACGGGCTGACGGCGAGGAGAAAGGCCGCGAGCAGGGCGGCCCGCCGGCCGAGCAGGGGGCGGAAGAGCGGCAGGACCGCTACGGTCCCCACACCTGCCAGCACCGCTGGCAGGCGAGCAGCAAGGTCGGAGCCACCAGCAATGAAGAACACGAACGCGCTGAGCACCTCCGCAAGGGGCGTGCCCCCGGGCTGGGAGCGGCCAGCGACCAGATCGAGGGCGGCGAGGGCGGTGGCAGTCTCACTGGGGGCCAGCGGGTCGCGCCCGGCCAGGGCAAGGCGAAGCGCAGCCGCTACCAGCAGGGCGAGCCCGTAGAGCAGCGCTTCCCCGGAGAGGGTGAGAATGGGCCGGGCGAGCGCCGCCGCCGCCTCGATCGGCGGGGATGGTGCCGGCAGCTGGCGCTCCACCAACGTGCTAGAGGACGCGGAAGACCGTCGTTGTGCCATGCTGATAGGCCACGTCGAGAAAACTGCTCAGCCGCTCGGTCACCGCCGGACCGTACTTCTGCCGTTCCAGCGAGCCCGCAAAGACGTAACGGACGTGGTACTTCCGGAGGATGGCAAGCGCCTCCTCGCGGCTGCCAAGGTAGACCCGGTCGATCTCCTGCTCACGGCCGCGGAAGAGGGCGTCTGAGCCACGCCATTGCACTTCGTGACCACCCCAGCCTAGAAGCGTCGGAAGGCCGGTCTGAACGGCGACGCGGCCAAACTCGCTGTACTGGGGGCCGGTTGCTTCGAGGATCACCGGCTGGCCACGGGTGTTGGCGGCCAGCCAGTCGATAGCCGCAGCGTCATCGGGGTTGGCCGCCCGTGCGAACGCCAGGCCATCGAGGGTCGGCTGACCCCGGAAGCCATCCGTCTTGCTCCAGGTTGCTGCCAGGCCATAGTAGCTCCCTGCGAGCAGGAGTAGCCCCGCTCCCAGGCTGAACGCCAATCGCCCGAGCTGCCTGCCCGAGCGCGGCAAGAGCACCCACAGGGCGTAGGCCCCCACGAGCGCGAGGAGCACCCAGGCCTGGTAGAAGAGTTTGAAGACGGTGTTCATCCGGCTACCGAAGACGTCCAGAATGAAAAAGTGTTCAGCGCCCAGTTGCAAGAGGAAGGCCGTCCCGACGAGCAGCCCGACGAAGGCATCGGCCCGCTGCCGGGCTGCCAGGGCGACCAGTGCTGCTGCGGTCACGAGCGCTGCCAAGAGCAGGCTCAGCCCCAGCCGGCCAGGGAGGGCAGTGAGGAAGGCCCCTAGCGTGCCAGCGCGGGCGGAGGCCGGAACGGTGGCAGCCAGCCAGGCAAGGATGGGGAGCAGGCCAAGTGTCCCGGCAAGCTGCAGGCTAGTGCGCCAGTCCTGGCCCAGGCCGCCGGCCAACCGGCTGATGAGCACGCTGAGGGCAAGGAAGACGAGCGGCCCCCAGAAGAGGAGGTAATGGTGCAGCTGCGTGCCGACCCCGGTCACCGGCCGGACCCCCGCCGCCTGCGAAGAGAAGAAGAGGTAGAACGGTAGATAGGCCAGCACGCTCGCAGCCCCGACCAGCAGCGCGAAGAGGCCAACGTCGCGCAGGAGCCAGCGGTCAAACCGCCCAGCCTTGCGGTAGGCGCCCAGCGCGACGGCCGCGAAGAAGACGAAGGCGTAGCTCGGGAGGTCCCAGGAGTTGAGAAAGCCGAGCGCTCCGACGAGGAGAGGAAGCAGCAGTGCCTGGCCAGGATGGTCTCGCAGCCAGCGGAAGCCCCAGGGGTCGGTGGTGAAGAAGGCACTGGCGGCCAAAGCGAGCACGAGGAGCACGAACGGCAGGGCAAGGACGTGCGGGTGGAGGTCCCCCAGGATGAAGCTGAAGGCTGGGAACTCGGTGATGGTGTAGTCCACCCCCTGGCCGTTCTGAAAGGTGTTGATCACCCGGGTCGCCTTCCACCACCACCAGTGCTGGCTCGGGTACCAGCTCGGGGCCTGGTAAGGGGTGGTCAACCCGTCGATGGTGAGCGCCTGCCAGAACTGGGGCGACCCCCAACCGCGCGAGAGGGCAAAGTCCAGGATCCCCACGAGGTTCCCGAACGCGAGTAGCAACCAGGCGCCTCCGAGGCCGGTCAGGATGAGGGTGCGCGAGGAAACAGTCGGCTGGCGCGCTGCAACGAGCGTGGCGGCAAGCCCAAAGGCCCCGTGCGCGGTCAGGGCGAAGAGCAGCGCCAGCGCCAGATTGAAGGCGAGGGCGGCCGGCGTGTCTGCGAGCTTGGCCAGCATCCCCACGATGACGTAGCCAAAGTAGTAGTAGGAGAGGGGATGGCCGGCCAGCCACGGGTCGACAGGAGGGAAGCGCTCGGCCCGGAGCACGGCGTTGAGAAAGAGCAGCTCCATCGGCTTTTCGGTGCCGGCGATCTCGGGGTTGTAGGCCCGTACCGTCGCCCAGAGGAGGAAGGCACTCGCAAATAGGAGCTCACCGGCGACCAGCAGCTGCCAGCGCTGCGCGAGCCAGCGGCGCAGCAACAGGACCTGCTCCCTTCCCCCGAGCGCGAGCAGCCCGGCGAGCATCAGCACGGCTACTGCCAGAACTGCTGCTCCCCGCTGGGGTGGCGCGAGCCCGAGCGCAGCGCCCAGCCAGAAGAGGTAGGTCGCTAGCAGCAGGCCGAGGGGGCGGGCAAGGCTCAGACCGCGGTCGAAGAGGGCAGGGAAGAGGCGATAGGCGAGTGGTGCAGCGGCGAGGCCGAGCAGAGTGGTAAGCAGCCACCAGCTGGCCACGGGAAGGAGCACCGCGTCCACCTGGGCTGCCACCACCTAGCCAAAGAGCTGGCGCACGTACTCGGCCGGGTCGAAATCGACCAGGTCTTCGAGCCGTTCGCCCGTCCCGAGGTAGCGGATGGGCAGGCCAAGCTCGTTGGCAATCGTGAAGGCGATCCCTCCCTTGGCGGTGCCATCCAGCTTGGTCAACACAATGCCATCGATATCGGCGGCCTGGGCAAATGCCTCCGTCTGGAGGAGACCATTCTGGCCGGTGGTCGCATCGATCACGAGCAGCACCTGGTGAGGGGCCGTCGGGTCGACCTTGGCGATCACCCGCCGGATCTTCCGCAGCTCTTCCATCAGAGGAGTCTTGGCGTGGAGGCGGCCGGCCGTGTCGATGATGACGACGTCGGCTCCCCGGCTCCGTCCGGCGGTCACGGCGTCGAAAGCGACTGCGCCCGGGTCGGCTCCGCTCTGGTGGGCGACGACGGGCACCCCCACGCGCTCAGCCCAGACTTTCAGCTGCTCGACCGCCGCCGCGCGGAAGGTATCGGCCGCGCCGATGATCACGCGCTTGCCCTGCTGCCGCCAGCGGAAGGCCAACTTGGCAATGGTGGTAGTTTTGCCGGTGCCGTTCACGCCAACGACCAGGAGCACGAAGGGGCGGCCATCGGGGAAGGCGCGCGGGTTCCGCTCGAAGGGGCGCTCGTCTTCCTTCTCGACCTCGTGGAGAACCGCCGTCATCTCCTCCATCAGCGCCTGGCGGGCAGCCGCGCCATCGGTCATCCGCTCCTCACGGATCCGCTCCCGCAGCCGCTCAAGCAGCTCTTCGTCCGTGCTGACGCTAATGTCCGCGCTGATCAAGGTCTCTTCCAGTTCGTCCCAGAACTGCTGGTCGATCTGCCGACGCTCGAAGACGGCGGCGACGCGGCTGAAGACGAGGTCGCGGGTGCGGCGAAGCCCAAAGTCAAGCTGACGAAGACGCTCGAACATCCCTTCAATGCTAGCATCGGCTCCCCGGATGCACCAAGCACGCGACGGGAGCAACGGCCGATTCCCCTCCTGCAGCGGGCGTGCTGAGTACGCCAGTGAGCAGATGAGGCTGGTCAGGGGAGTGGGAGAAGCGCTATCGTCCGGTTGATGCGCTGGTTGCTCGCTTCGGGTGGATACCGGCTGCTGGCGCTCCTGCTCGCCAGCCTTGCCCTCGTTCCCAGTGTGGTGCTGGCAGCCACGCCCCAGTTCATCCCGGCCAAGCGGGTGCGTGTCACCTGGCATCTGCCGACGGGGCAGCGGACCTATTCGGGCAGTCCGATCTTCGTCGGGGTGGCGGCCTGCTCGTGGGAGATCCCGCTCGGGGCGGTGGCCGTTTTTGCCGATGGGCGGCCGGTCATCTGCCTGGACCGCGGGCAGCTGGGGAACGACGGCTGGATCGATATCTATGCGCCGGATGAGGCGTTTGGTCGGGCGGTCGAGCGGGCCTATGGTGCCTGGGCAACGGTACGGCTCTTTCTCCCGCTCGCTGCGGGCGAGGGGCGCTAGCCGGCTGGGTCAGGGCGCGGTGGTGGGGGCTGGTAGCGTTCCCAGCGGGTGATGTCGCGGCCATCGCAGAGGAGGAGGCCGATCCCTGACCGCCCCTGGGCGTTGAAGCCGACGTAGTACAGCTTGAGGGAGCCGCCTGGCTCGGCGAGGAGGTAGGGCGTGCCCATCGCTTGCTCGTCGAAGCTTCCCGCAGCCCCGTAGCCGATGAGCGCGCCCCCCGGTCCGCGGCCGCGAAGGCGTTGCCAGCGCAGCAGATCGTCCGATTCAGCAAGCCCGATCCGGAAGTGCCCCGCCTGGTCGACTGCCTCGTAGGCCATCAGGTAGCGGCCGCCGTACGAGATGATGCAACGCGAGCCAACCGAGCGACTATCGAAGGCAGTCGGATCGGTGGTGGGGAAGAAAACCGGCCCGCGCTTCTCCCACTGCAGGCCATCGGGGGAATCGGCAACCCCGATAGCTGAGCCCCCCGGCCCGGCGCCGGAATAGGTCAGGCGGTAGCCGAGCGAGGGAAGCCAGTTGACGCGGGGGAAGGCGACGTACCATTCGTCCCACTCGCCCGCCCGACCGGGGCTGAGCCAGGCGCCATCCGGCGCAGGGCCAGGTAGGCGGCGAAGATGAAGGCCATCGGGGGAGAGGGCAAGACCGATGGCGAGGGGAAAACCGGGCCGGATGCGCTCGCCCTGGCGCTGGCTCCCCAGGCGGCCCCCCTGATAGTAAATGCGGTATTCAGCGCCGACGAGGAGCACGTCCGTGATCCCGACCTGGAAGGAATCGAACTGGCCCGGAAGCGGGTTGGGGTCGAGCACGGAGCCGTGGTAGCCGGGGCCTGGCACTTTCTGCCATTGGAAGCCGTCGCGCGAGATGGCGAGCCCGCTTCGGCCCATGGGCAGGGCCTCCCGCTCCTGCTCGGGGGCGAGCTGGGGGAAGCCACGCTCCCGGCCGTAGTACCACATGCGGTAGCCGTCGGCTGCCCGTCGGACTACCGGGCAGGAGGTGTAGGCGTCGTCCCAGTGGCCGAGTGGGCCGGGACCGAAGAGGAACCCCGGGTCCGCCATCGCTCCCCCTTGCACCGAACTTGACGCGACTGGCTAGAGTGTACTCGGCAGGGTGCCGTGCTGCAGCAGCAGCCAGCCGCGCTCCTGCCCCTGAGCGCCCAATATACAACGTACGGCGCATCATACAAGAACGCCCAAAGCAGAAGCGAGTGGCAGAAGCAGTCGTTGAAGGGGGCGGAAACCCTATCTTGGCGCAGATCGCATACAATGAACGTGCATCACGCGCTCTTCCGATCGTCACGATCGCACTGCTCCCCAGCAATGCGGCTGGGAGCTGAAAGGAGATCGGGGTGGCTGCCGTTGGCGTCCTGACCCTATATCGCACCACGATTGGCAAGAAGGTGGCGATGGCGGTCTCGGGGATGATCGGCATCGGTTTCTTGCTCTTCCACCTCTACGGTAACCTCAAGGTCTACCAGGGGCGTGAGGCGTTCAATGCCTATGCCGAGGGGCTGCGAACCCTCGGGGAGCCGGTCTTCGGCTACAGCCACCTGCTCTGGGTGGCCCGGTTGGTCCTGCTCACCGCGCTGGTGGTGCACGTCGTCTCGGCGGTCCAGCTGACCCGGATTGACTGGGCCGGTCGCCCAAAGGCCTATGCTCGTAAGAAGCACCTTCACACCAGCTACGCTGCCCGCACCATGCGCTGGGGTGGGGCGATCATCCTCCTCTTCATCACCTACCACTTGCTCGACCTGACCTTTGGCGTGGTCAATCCAGGCTATGTCCCGGGGGATGTCTACCGGAACTTCGTGGCCTCGTTCCAGAACCCGCTTACTGCCGCCTTCTACATCCTGGCTAACCTCATGGTCGGCCTGCACATCTACCACGGTGGCTGGAGCATGTGGTACACCCTCGGGCTGAGCGACTATCGCTGGAGCCCGATCTTTCGTGGGCTGGCCACCGTCATCGCGCTCGTCATTGCGGTTGGCAATATCTCATTCCCGCTCGCCGTCCTGACGGGGGTCGTGCGCTAGCGGCTACGGAGGAACTGAATGGTTACGGTCGCGTCGCCGGAGACCGCTCGTCGTCCTGCACCGTCGCAGGTGGTCCTCGATGCCAAGATCCCACCGGGCCCGCTGGAGAAGAAGTGGGAGGAGGCGAAGTTCGCCTACAAGCTGATCGCACCCGCTAACCGCCGTCGCTACACCATCCTGGTGGTGGGAAGTGGCCTGGCCGGTGCTTCGGCGGCGGCCTCGCTTGGGGAGCTGGGCTACAACGTCAAGTGCTTCTGCTTCCAGGATACCCCCCGCCGGGCTCATTCCGTGGCCGCTCAGGGGGGCATCAACGCGGCGAAGAACTACCGCAACGACGGCGATAGCATCTATCGCCTGTTCTACGACACCATCAAGGGGGGCGACTTCCGCTCGCGGGAAGCGAACGTCTACCGCCTGGCCCAGTTGAGCGTGAACATTATCGACCAGTGCGTGGCCCAGGGGGTGCCATTCGCGCGTGAGTATGGCGGCCTGCTCGATACCCGCTCCTTTGGCGGGGCGCAAGTGGCGCGCACCTTCTACGCGCGCGGGCAGACCGGGCAGCAGCTGCTGCTGGGGGCTTACCGGGCTCTGGAGCGCCAGGTGGGGCTGGGGACGGTGGAGATGTTGCCGCGCCGGGACATGCTCGACCTGGTGGTGATCGACGGGGCCGCGCGCGGCATCATCTGCCGGAACCAGATCACGGGGGAGCTGGAAGCGTACGCCGGTGATGTGGTGGTGCTGGCGACTGGTGGCTATGGGAACGTCTATTACCTCTCGACTAACGCCAAAGGCTCGAACGTCACGGCGGCCTGGCGGGCCTACCGCCGCGGTGCCTTCTTCGCCAACCCCGCCTTCACCCAGATCCACCCGACCTGCATCCCCCGCTCCGGGCCGTACCAGTCCAAGCTCACCCTGATGAGCGAATCGCTGCGCAACGATGGGCGGATCTGGGTGCCGCTCCAGCCTGGAGACCCGCGGCCGCCCGACCAGATCCCCGAATCGGAGCGGGACTATTTCCTCGAGCGCATGTACCCCAGCTTTGGCAACCTGGTGCCGCGCGATATCGCCTCGCGGGCGGTCAAGCGGATGGTGGACGAGGGACGGGGGGTTGGGC
>JAILZB010000088.1 GCA_023512725.1 Chloroflexota bacterium
GATTATTCCCCAGCTGGTCCTGTCCGGCCTCGCACTTGGCGCCATTTACGCCTTCATCGGGGTGGGGTTCGTCACCATCCACGCCGTGACCGGCTTTATCAACTTCGCTCAGGGCGAGTTCGCCATGGTCGGGGCGATGGTGGCGATCACGCTGGTCGCTCGGGGCGTGCCGCTGCCCGCCGCCGTGCTTGGCGGCGTGGTGGCGGCCACCCTGGTAGGCCTCCTCACCGAGCGCCTGGCAGTCCACCCGGTGCGGCAACGTTCCCCCCTCATCGTGCTGGTGACGACGGTGGCAGCCTCGACTGTCCTCCGGGGAGCGGCGCTGTTCCTCTGGGGAACGGAGCCGTACCGGTTACCGGCCTTCTCGCCCGGGCCACCCCTGGCCATCGGGCCGGGCGTGATTTCACGTCAGGAGCTCTGGATCCTTGGCTTGATGGTGGTTGTGATGATCGCGCTGGCCCTCTTCTTTGAGCGGACGCTACCCGGGGTCGCCATGCGTGCCTGTGCCGAGAATTTCGTTGCCAGCCGGTTGGTAGGGATCTCCCCCGCCACCATGGCCCTCTTTGCCTTTGGCTTGAGCGCACTGCTGGCCGGCCTGGCGGGGGTGGCAGTCGCCCCGACCACCTTTGCCACCTACGACATGGGGCTGATGCTCGGGCTGAAGGGGTTCGTGGCCGCGGTGCTGGGGGGGCTTCGCTCGGCACCCGGTGCGGTGCTGGGCGGGCTACTGCTCGGCATCCTTGAATCGTTGGGCGCCGGGCTGATCGCCTCCGGTTATAAGGACGCGCTCGCCTTTGTCGTCCTCCTGCTCGTGCTAGTCGTTCGACCGGAGGGCCTGCTGGCCGTGCTGCGGCAGCGTGCGGCCTAGGAGGGCGGATGGACCGACGAACGGTCTGGCTAAGCAGCCTGGTAGTCCTAGTGGTGGTGCTGGTAGCGTTCTTTGGCACTGGCTATCACCGGAGCATCCTCATCTTCGCGGGTACGGCACTCGCGGCCGTCACGGGGCTGGCGCTCCTGGTCGGCTACGCAGGGCAGCTCTCCCTGGCGCAAGGGGCGTTCTTTGGACTGGGCGCCTATGGCTATGGGGTGCTCGCGGTTCGCTTCGGCTGGCACCCCCTGCTGGCCGCTGGCGCAGCGCTCCTGCTGGCAGCCGTCGTCGGCTACGTGCTCGGCATCCCAATGCTGCGCTTGCGCGGGCATTTTCTGGCCCTTGGCACGCTCGCTTTCGCCCTGATCGTGATTGTGCTCGCGAACGAGTGGAGCCGGTTGACCGGCGGACCTTCCGGCCTCCTTGGCATCCCCGGGCTCCGCACCCAGCAGCTTGGCGGCCTCACCCTCCGTGGCGACGTCCAGTACTCCGTGCTGGCCGGCCTGCTGGCGGTGGGAAGCTTCTGGCTGTTCGAGCGGGTGACGAACTCCGACTTCGGCCTGGCGCTCAAGGCGATGAGTTCGAGCGAGGTTGCTACCCAGGCGATGGGAGTGGATGTGGTGCGGCTGAAGCTCCTCGTCTTCACCCTGGCGGCAGTGCTGGCTGCGCTGGGGGGTGTCGTCTTCGCCAGCTACCTGAACTTCATCAGCCCCTCCGCCTTCGACGTGCTGCTGGCGATTGAGTTCGTGGTGATGGTCATGCTAGGCGGGGCAGCGAGTGCCCTCGGCCCCCTGGTGGGAACAGTAAGCGTTGCCGTCCTCGTCGAGGTGCTGCGTGCGGTGGTGCCGCTCATCTGGACGAACGTCCGTGGGCCGATCGAGATGATCGCCCTGGGCCTGGTGCTGGGCCTACTGATGGTCGTCCGGCCGGAGGGGCTGGTCACGCTCTGGCGGCGGGGAGGCCGGCATGGCTGAGCCGCTGCTCCGGGTCGAAGGCGTCTCGCGTCGGTTCGGGGGGATCCAGGCGCTCGAGCGGGTCAGCCTGGCGGTGCACCCCGGTGAGGTGCTCGCCGTCATCGGTCCCAATGGAGCGGGAAAGACGACCCTCTTCAACGTCGTCAGCGGGCTGGACCGCCCGGACGAGGGGCGGGTGGTCTTTCTGGGGAAGGATGTGGTTGGGAAGCCACCCCAATGGTTAGCCCAGCAGGGTATGGCCCGTACCTTCCAGAACCTGCAGGTGTTCAGCCGTCTCTCCGTGATCGAGAATGTGCTCGTGCCTGCCTGGCAGGGTCGGCAGCCCTCGCTGTGGCGTGCCCTGCTCGGCTGGGAGCAGCACCAGCAGTTCCTGGACCAGGCCAAAAGGGCGCTTGCTACCGTTGGATTGGCCGAGGTCGCAAGCATGCCGGCCAGTGCCCTCTCCTTTGGCCAGCAGCGGCTGCTCGAGCTCGCGCGGGCGCTCGCCCTGGAACCCCGCCTTTTGCTCCTGGATGAGCCGCTCTCCGGGCTCGCGCCGGAGGAACGCGCGCGGCTGCTCGAGCTGGTGGCCGAGTTGCGCGCTCAAGGGCTGGGAGTGCTGCTGATCGAGCACGATGTGCCAGCAGTGATGCGCAGCGCGGATGCTGTAGTTGTTCTCCACCAGGGGGCGAAGATTGCTGCGGGCACGCCGGCAGCTGTTGCGGCGGATCCTGCAGTGCAGGCGGCCTACCTGGGTGAGGAGGTGGCAATCCGGCGGAGCGCTCCTCTTCGTCAGGCCACCGAGCCCCTGCTGGAAGTCCGCGACCTCTGCGTTCGTCGCGGCCCGGTGCCGGTGCTGCATGGGGTCTCGCTCGAGGTGCGGCGGGGCCAGTGCGTTGGCATCCTGGGGCCGAATGGGGCCGGCAAATCGACCCTGCTGGGCAGCCTGGTGGGACTGTTTCCGGCCGAGAGCGGCGAGGTTCGCCTGGCGGGAACGCCGGTCCAGGGTCGCTCCCCGGAGCGCCTGGTCCGCCAAGGCCTGAGCCTGGTGCCGGAACGACGCCAGCTCTTTAGTGGCCTGACAGTCCGCGAGAACCTGCTGCTCGGGGCCTACCCGCACCTTCCGCTCACGGTGCTCGGCCAGGCGGGCCGCTTTGCCCAGGAGGACCTCCAGCGGGTGCTGCGCCTCTTCCCGCGCCTGGCTGAGCGGCAGCGCCAGCTCGCGGGAACGCTCTCGGGCGGCGAGCAGCAGATGCTCGCGCTCGCGCGAGGATTGATGGGGCGACCGCAGGTGCTGCTGCTGGACGAACCGAGCCTCGGGCTTGCTCCGCGCGTGGTGAGCGAGATCCTCGCTGCTCTGGCCCAGCTCCGGGATGAAGGGGTGACGATCGTCCTGGTCGAGCAGAACGTGCGGGCGGCGCTAGCGTTTTGCGACGACATCTACTGGCTGGAGCGCGGGGAGATCGTCCGCCAGGGGCCGCCCGAGGTGTTCGACGCTGCGCTGAGCCAGCGCTAGGCGGCCGCTCAGTCCGGCGGGTCGATCACCCAGATGTCGCGGAGGTTACGGTAGCGCTGGTCCAGGTCGAGGCCGTAGCCGACGACGAAGACGTCACCGATCGAGAAGCCGATGTAGCGCAAAGGGAGTGTTACCAGCCGGTGGGCAGGCTTGTCGAGTAAGGTGCAGACGGCGAGCGAGGCTGGCCGGCGTGTCTCGAGGTTGCGCAAGATGAAGCGGAGGGTGAGCCCGGTATCGACGATATCTTCCACCAGCAGGACGTGTCGTCCCTCGATGCTGCGCTCCAGGTCCTTTTCGATCCGCACGACGCCAGCGCCTGAGCCGTAGGAGCTGATGGCGAGGAAGTCGACCTCGCAGCGCAACTCCGGCATGGCGCGCAAGAGATCGGCCAGAAAGACGACCACCCCCCGGAGCACCCCGACCACCACCGGCTCGTGGTCAGCGTAGTCGCGGGCGATCTGGCGCCCGAGCTCCTGCACCCGCTGCTGCAGCTGCGCCTCGCCGATCAGCACATAGCCCGGCGGCTTAAGCAGCGCTCACCTCCGCCGGTCCGCTACGGCGTGCTCTCGTGGCCATTGACATTGAGTGGAAGACGCACCCCGTACTTGCTGAAGAGATGCCGGATATCTCGCCGGTAGAACAGCTTGATCTTGATGCCAGGGTACAGCTCGCGGAGCCGCCGGATCTTCTGATTCTTCTTCGTGACCAGCTTCTGGCGCAGCGTCGTTAACTCAAGGTAGAGGTCGAACTCAGGAAGGTAGAAATCCGGGGTGAAGTAGCGGGTCACGGTCCCCTGTGCATCCCACTCGATGGCAAAGGAGCGGGGCTCGTATTCCCACCGGATCTGGTAGAAGTCGAGGATCCGGGCGAACTCGGCCTCGCTGGCGTGGGCAAAGATGGGGTTGCCCTCGGCGTCGCGGGGGGCCGTCCGCTCGATGATCTGCCGCGGACCGGGCTCCACCGACGACGTGCCTGCGCTACCGTCGTGGTGCACTTCGGTCAGGAGATCTCCCCCTCCCCGCCTGCCAGTATACCAGAACGGGCCAGTTTTCTCCTCACCTATACTTGGGGCGAGCAGCACTGGCAGGGATGATGAACCCGTTTGCGCACTTTGAACGCCTGGCCGAACGGATCTTTGAACACGACCTTCCCCGCGTCCTCGGCGGTGCGCTCGACCCACTCGAACTGACGCGCGCCATCGACCGTGCCCTCGCTGCCGTACCTCCCGACCACCCGCCTCCCGCCGCCCTTCGGATTGAACTCGGTGAGCAGAACTGGAAGGCCCTGGCTGGTCGAACGGCAGCCGTCGAGGGAGAACTCAGCCGCTACGCCGGGGCGCGTGTTCGGGAGCGCTGGCAGGGCCAGCCCCCCGACCCCTCCGTGCGCCTGGTGCACTCGCCCGCGCTGCCCGGGCGCGAGGTGCGGGTCCAGCCGGAAGCAGTCCCTCCTGGGGCAGGAGCGACGACGGCGCTACCCCCCACGCCGGGCGCAGGCATGGTTGCACCGAACGCGGCCTTGCAGCTGGGCGAGCGCTGGGTGCCAGTCGCGCAGCTCCCCTTCGCCATTGGGCGTGCCCTGGACAATGACCTCGTGCTGGACCATCCCTCCGTCTCGCGCTATCACGCCCAACTGCGTCAGGAGGCGGGGAGGATCGTCCTGGTCGACTTGCAGAGCACCAACGGGAGCTTCGTCAATGGCCAGCGGGTCGCGGGCCGAACGCAGCTGGCCGAGGGAGACCGCCTGCTGATCGGGCGAGTAGCGCTCCGCTTTCGGCTCGGGCCTCGGCCGTGATCGGCGATCTTTCCCTGCTCGTGCTGCGCCTCCTGTTCGTGGTTACTCTGTACCTGTTCCTCGTCCTTGTCGTCATGCTGATCTGGCGTGACCTCCGCGCGCGCTCGCCAGAACCGGCTGCCTTCGGGGGGCCAGCCCTGCGGGTGGTCGAGAGCGCCCGCAGTGGCCTGCGCCGGGGAAGCCTGCTTCCCGTTCCTCCTGAGGCGACGATCGGTCGCGCGGCGGATAACCAGATCGTCCTCCCGGACGATACGGTTTCCAGCCACCATGCACTGCTCTGCCGCCGAGATGGGCGCTGGTGGCTGGAAGACCTCGGCTCGACGAACGGGACGCGTGTCAACGGCCGCGTAGTGAGCAGCCAGACCGTCGTCACCCCGGGCGACCTCCTGGAGTTCGGGGCGGTGCGGCTCCGCCTGGAGGATGGCCAGTGAGCTGGCGCGTGGCCTGGCGTGGTCGCGAACTGCTGCTGTTGCTGGTGGCAGCGCTGCCAGCGCTCGTCGGCACGGCGACGGCCACTGCCAGCCGGCTGGGAGAGCTGGCACTGCCAGCACTCGCGCCGGTCCTCGTGTTCTTTGCGGCTGCCCTGGCTTTCCACCTGCTGCTCTGCCTCGCTGGCTCGCGGGGCGACCCGCTCCTGCTGCCGGTGAGCGTGCTGCTCAGCGCGCTCGGCCTGGTGTTCGTCAGTCGCCTCGACCCCGCGCTTGGGCAGCGTCAGCTGGTCTGGCTCGTCCTGGGGCTGGTGGTGGCGGGGGCGACCTTTCTGCTCACGCGCGAACTGGGCTGGCTGCGCCGCTTCAAATACAGTCTGGCGACGGTCGGCCTCGGCATCGTCGCGCTGACGTTCGTGTTTGGCCAGGACCTGAACGGCTCCGGCGCGCGGCTGTGGCTTGGGGGTGGCGGGCTGTATTTCCAACCCTCAGAGCTGCTCAAGGTGCTCCTGGTCGTCTTTCTGGCGGCGTACCTCGACGAGCACGCCGCGATCCTCGCGCGTGGCTCCTATCGGCTGGGCCCGCTCCCGTTACCGCCGATCCCCTACCTGATCCCGCTGCTCGTGATGTGGGGGTTGGCGGTTGCCTTGCTCGTGGTTCAGCGCGACCTTGGCGCGGCGCTGCTGTTCTTCGGGATCTTCGTCGCCATGCTCTATCTCGCGAGTGGACGCTGGCTCTACCTGGTGGGGGCGGGCGTGGCCTTCGCGGGTGCGGTCTGGATCGCGTATCACCTGGTGCCGGTGTTCCACCAGCGCGTCGAAGCTTGGATCGACCCCTGGTCACAGCCGAGCGGCCTCGGGATGCAATCGATTCAGGGGCTGATTGCGCTGGCCGCGGGTGGGGTCTTTGGCAGCGGGCTCGGGCTTGGCCGTCCCGGCTACGTGCCCGCTGTGCACACCGATTTCATCCTTGCTGCCATTGGCGAAGAAGCTGGCCTCGCGGGGACTCTCGCCCTGCTGGTCCTCTACGCCATCCTGATCGGACGCGGCTTTCGGCTAGCTGCCCGGGCCCGTTCCCTGTTCGCCACCCTGCTGGCGGCTGGCCTGGTCACCATCCTCGGGGTCCAGACCTTTGTTATCCTGGCCGGGGTGCTGCGGCTGCTCCCCCTCACGGGGATTACGCTGCCGTTCGTTTCCTACGGGGGAAGTTCGATCGTGACGAATTACGTACTGCTCGGCCTCCTGCTCCGCCTGGCAGCTGACGAGGCGAAAGCACGCTGATGGCTGAGCCGATCGCTCCGCTGGAAGCACGTGACGTCTCGCTGCTTCGCATTCCCTGGATCTCGAACTACGATACCGTCTCGCTGGGACAGTTCCTAGCGACGAGCGACGCGCCGTCGCTCTGGATCCCGGCGACCGGGGAATACGCGCTCGGAGGGTGGTGGCGTGGTCGTCACGAGGTGGGACAGATCGTGGAGCTTGCCGCCCGCAGCAGCAACCGGCCGCGGCTGGTGGAGGCGCTGGTGGCGGCGTTCAGCGAGCGGCAGGTCCAGGCGGTCGTCCCCTCGCCGAACGAGGTCTGGCGGGAGAGCCGCTGGTATCGCCAGCACGGCTTCCGCGAGATCGACCGGATCCTGACGATGGCTCTTTCGCCACTCGTCGTGCCGGCAGCACCGGAAGGAGGGCTCGAAATACGCCCCTACCAGCCACGGCATCTGGAGGCGCTAACCGTGGTCGATCGGGCGAGCTTTCCCTGGCTCTGGTGGAACGATCCGGTAGACTTCGCCCGCTATGCCGCCCTGGAAGGGGTCACCGTGCTGACGGGCTGGTGGCAGGGGGAACTGGTCGCCTACGCCTCGACCACTCTGCGTGGGCGGCGCGGCCATCTCGACCGGTTGGCTGTCCGCCCGAGCGAGCAGGGGCGTGGCTTCGGTCGCGCGCTCCTCACGGCGGCGCTCCGCGATCTCTCCGAGCGGGGTGCGCGCGAAGTGGCGCTCACCACCCAGGTGACAAACCGGGTGGCGCAGGCGCTCTATCGCTCGGTCGGCTTTCGACGGACGGAGGAGGTGGAACCCATCCTCGGCCGCTGGCTGGGTCCGTCCCCGGACGACGGGCTCCCGTTTCTGACGCGCCCTGGCAGCTAACGTGCCCTAGTCACTCCCGGAGAAGAGACTCGCATGCGGATCCTGATGCTTTCGTGGGAATACCCCCCTCACCTCCTCGGCGGTCTCGGCAAGCACGTGATGGAGCTGGTGCCTGAACTTGATGCGGCCGGGGTCGAGGTCCATCTGGTCACCCCCCGCTGGGCGGGCGGAGCGCCCGAAGAGCGGGTCGGGGCGCACTCGGTGGTCTACCGGGTGGACCCGCCTCAGGCGCCAAGCGGGGACTTCTTCCACGATGTCCGGCAGGCCAACTTCGTCTTCTCCGCCAGAGGGCGGGACCTCATCGAGCAGCTGGGCGGCTTTGCCCTCATCCACTGTCACGACTGGCTGGTCAGTTTCGCCGGCATCGACCTCAAGCACGCCTTCAAGCTCCCCTTACTGGCGACCATCCACGCGACCGAGTGGGGGCGCAATCACGGGTCGCTCCAGACCGATCTCCAGCGTGCGATCCATAATGCCGAGTGGTGGCTGACCTTCGAAGCCTGGCGGCTCATCACCACGACCGAGTTCATGCGTCGCGAGGTCGAGACGGCCTTCGGGGTGCCCGCCGATAAGATCGACGTCATCCCCAATGGGATCGATCCCTCTCGCTTCGACCGCCTGCGGCGTGAGCACCTCGCTTCCTTCCGCGCTCGCTGGGCCGCGCCAGAAGAATCGCTCGTCTTCAACGTCGGTCGGGTGGTCTGGGAGAAGGGGGTTCAGGTGCTGGTGGAAGCGGTGCCGCGGGTGCTGGTGAGCCGGCCAGCCACGAAGTTCGTCGTCGCGGGGACCGGCGGAGCCCTCGAGACGGTGCGCGCGCGCGCAGCCCAGTTAGGCGTGGAAGGGCACCTGACCTTCACCGGGTTCATCAGTGATGACGAGCGCGACCGCCTGTTCTGCGTTGCTGATTGCGCGGTCTTTCCCAGCCTCTACGAGCCGTTCGGGATTGTGGCGCTGGAAGCGTTTGCAGCGCGGGTGCCGGTGGTGGCTTCCGATGTCGGTGGCTTTAGCGAGATCATTACCAACCACGAAACGGGCATTCTCGTTTCGCCCAACAACCCGGACTCGCTCGCCTGGGGCATCTTGCATACCTTGAACCATCCGGAGTGGTCGCGCGCGCGGGTCGAGAATGCCTACCGGGTCGCCACGACCCGCTATTCCTGGCGCGCCATCGCTGCCCAGACTATCCGTTGCTACGAGCAGGTGGTCGCCGAGCGGGCAGAGACCGTCTGGTAGCGCGCGCCTGACGGCGTTCTCCTGGACCACTCCTGGCCACGAGCGATGGGGACGCCGAGCGTCCGCACATCCTGCGCGCTGCGCCACGACCGATGATGCGGCTGTACCCTCGGCGGGTCGAAGGCCGTGGCGAGAGCCAGTATAGCGGAGAGCGAGCGGTCGTTGCACGGCGAGTGGGGAGCAGTTGCAGCGCGGAGCGGCAGGTCGCTAGGCTGTGCTCGGCGCTGACTACCCCAGCGACCTCGTTGTGCGAAGGAGGCGTGTGCCGTTTCCATCCATCGCCGAGATGCAGAAGATCGCGCTCCAGTTCTGCCAGCCGCCGCGTTTTGCCCAGATGATCACCATCGATGCTCGCGGGTTTCCGACCGTCCGCACCCTCGGCGGGCGGCTCATGCCCGATTGGACGGTCGACATCTTCACCTTCAAGCACTTTGCCCGCCTCAAGCACGTCCGCCGCACCCCCCGGATGGCGATGATGTGGCTGCAGCCCCCGGAGCCAGGAAGCTCCTCCCGCACCCCCAAGCTGATTGCGGCCAAGGGTACGGCTGAGATCATCGAGGGGGAGGCGCTCCGCCCGATCGTGGAGCAGCGGCTGGCCAGCGGGCCCAACCGCGAGGGGATGACGGTCGAGCGCTATCTCAATGAGGTCGCCCTGATCCGATTCCACGCCGAAGAGTTTCGCGCCGAGGGATTTGCCGCCGAGGGAAGCGAGCTGACCTGGGACGAGATCACCTCTGGCTTCACCTGGCGTCCCACGGCGCCAGCGCGCTCCCAGGACGAAAACGCCGACGCCTAGCCTCGCTCCGCCGCGAAGCGCCAGGAGAGCGCCCAGCACGGATGGTAGAGGGGAACGCCGCCGGATCACCCCCACCCCCGACGATCAGGCGCGCCCAGCACAGGGAGTGGGCAGGGGCGCAGGCCAACTCACTCCCCCAGGGTCCTTGCTCGCTCCCTCCCGGCGAGCTGGCCTCACCACCACGCGGGGGAGGACCTCCTGGGCGGGAACGCTTAGCAGGGGTGGCCAACCTGCCCGGCTGCCCACCGAACTGCCCCCAGCACTTGGCGCTGGAAGCGGGGATCGGCCCACGTCTCGGCGAAGTGGCCGAGCGCGTTGTAATAGACACGGCCCGCACCCTGCTGGCGGCACCAGGCGAGAGGGTAGTCGCCGCTCGCCCCGACCGAGGTGGCATCGAGCCGCAAGAGGACGTGCACGCGTGGCCGCGGGTTATCGCGAAAGGTATAGAACTCTTCGCGCAGAGTGAAGCTCTCGCCGAGCCCTTCGGTCGCCGGGTGGCCAGTATCCTCGACGATCACCCGGCCAGGCTGCACCCAGGGATGCTCCCTGAAGAACGCGCCGATGAGCGTGCCGTACTCTGCCCAGCGAGAGAGGGTGTCGGTCGCGCTATGGAAACCGAGGAACCCTCCCCCCGCCGCCACGAAGCCCAGCAAGGCCGCGCGTCCCTCCGCCGCGAGCGGAAGCTCACCGCTCGTTAGGCAGAAGACCAGCACATCATACTGGGCGAGCCCCTGAGCGCTGATAAGCGCGAGGTCCTCTGTCGTGGTGACGGTAAAGGCGGCACTGCGCTCCCCCAGGCTGCGAAAGGTGGCGACCGCCGCCGGGATCGAGTCGTGGCGGAAGCCAGCGGTCGCCGTCACCACCAGGACGCGTGCCTGGCTGCTCGTCGGCGTGCGGGTAAGCGGCACGACAGGAATGACGACGCGCTCGCCTGGCCGCGTGCAGCCCGCAAGCGCCAGGAGGAGCGAGGCAGCGAGCGCTTCCCGGCGGCTGAGCGGGTGGGTCATGTCGCGTTGGCGGGCAGAATGGCGGAACCGGTCTGGGAGCGCGGATCGCGCCGTTCCCAGCGGCCGGCATCCACCTGAGCGAAGAAGTCGAGCAAGGCAGCATTGAACTGGGCCGGCTCCTCCAGGTTGAGCGCGTGGCCACTTTTGGGCAGGATGACCAGTCCGGCCCGGGGAAGCGTTCGCTTCAGGAAGAGAGCCGGTTCCAGGCAAGGGTCGTCTTCATCGCCGACGATGATCAGCACCGGAAGGTCAAGGGCAGCCAGCTGATCTTTGAGGGCAAAGACCGAGGGGCGTTCCTTCTGGACCCCCAGGAACGTGTTGGCTGACCCGAGCGTCGAATGCTCCGCCAGCCGGGCGACGAACGCCTGAAAACCGTCCGGGTCTTTCGCTTCGAACTGGACCCGCGTTGGCCCGCGCGCATACCACTGGGCAACCGAGGCCATCCCCTCGCTCAGGATGCGGCGCGCTGTCGCCTCGATATCAGCCTGGAACTTCTCGCGCTCGGCTGGGCTAGAGCCGTAGCCAGTGCCAGCTAGGACGAGCGAACGCACTCGCTCCCGGTGCTGAAGCGCAACGTGGAGGGCGGCATACCCTCCCATCGAGATACCACACAGATGGGCCGGGGGAAGGTCAAGCCCGACGAGCACGTCGTGGAGGTCGTCGGCTGCGCGCTGCTGGGAGTAGCGCTCGACCGCTTCGGGAACCTCCGAAGGGGGGTACCCACGGGCGTTATAGGCGACCACCCGATAGCGGCGGGAGAAGGCGGTCAGCTGGGGCGCCCAGCCGCGGTAGTCATCGGCGAACTCGTGCACCAGCACGAGCGGTACCCCCTGGCCACGTTCGAGGTAAAACAGGCGAACCCCATCGCTTGTCGTTACCCATCCCATTGGTCCCCTCCGTTACCCTTCCGGTTCGTCCAGCGGTGGGATCACGACGTTCCACTCGCGGAGTCTCAGGCTGGTCCAGAGGCCGGCCTGGGCGTAGGGGTCGTTCTGGAGCAGCTGCTCGGCCTCGGCGCGGCTTTCCGTGTGGTAGATGATGAGGGCACCATCGAGTGGGTCGCTCCAGGCGCCGGCCATGATTACCTTCCCGGCAGCGTGGAGGTCGCGCAAGTAGGCGAGATGGGCTGGGCGGTAGGGCGCGCGGCGTTCGGCGGCATCCGGCACATAGGTGATCAGCGCGGCGAAGTATGGCATCCCCCCTCCAAGCTGGTGGGAAGGATGGTAGCCGATCAGTTGGCGACGCGAACGACGATTTTGGTCTCGCTGGCGCGGCCCGCGCGGTCGTAAACGGTCAGGATGATCGAGTGGACGGTGTTCGGCGAACCGCCGGTGGCCCAGTTGCCAAGCAGGCTGTTCTCGACGGGGCGCGTCCCTTCAGCAATCGTCCGGCGTTGCCAGGGGGTCTCTCCCTGGCCGATTTCGAGCTTGTAGGCAGCAAAGTCGGGGCCGGCGGCAGTGCCGAGGATGGCGACCGTGCCTGAGACAAGCGTGCCGGAGAGCGGTGCGCTGATGGCGAGGGGACCAGCTGCCGGTGGAGCACTCGGTGGCCGGGGGGGGCCAGTAGGAATGAGCGTGGGCGAGACTGGTGGCCGGGCGGTTGGCGTGATGTTCACGGTGGCGGTCACGGTGGCAGTGGCGGTGACGGTCACCGTCCCGCGTGGACCCGCGTAGCAGCTACAGTACTCGGTGGGGACTGGCGGCAGGCCGAGATTGCGGATCTCCTGCGGGACGTTCTCCAGGTTCGGGGGGAGAAAGGCACGCAGTTCCACTTCTTCCGGGTGGCAGCCGCTGTCGGCCAGCTTGCCGTCCAGCTTGCAGACCAGCAACCGCTTGGCGTACAGCTCGACCGGGGTCTTCGGCTCGATCCCCTGGACGTAGATATCCGAGGAGGTCTGGCTGCACTCACCGCGTTCGTTGCGCTCGGCGCAGACCGAGACGGTCATGATGCCCGGCGGCCGAGCGAAGCTCTTGACGGCGTGGTCGCGGAGGGCGAACTCCATGAAGTCGTGCCAGATCGGTCCCGCCGCGCGCGAGCCAAGCAGGTTGACCATCGGGGCGTTGTTCGAATTCCCTACCCAGACGCCGGTCACCAGGTCAGGGGTGTAGCCGATGGTCCAGGCATCCCGGGAGTCATCCGTGGTGCCCGTCTTGGCAGCGGCTGGTCGCGAGAGGCGGAGCGGGCTATCGACGCCGAATTCGGGGGCGCGGGCCGCGTTATCGGAGAGAATGTCGGTGATCAGGTAGGCCAATTCAGGGGTGAGGGGACGCTGGTTGTCGTGTGGCTGGTGCTCGAAGATCGTCCGCCCGTCGAGGTCGACGATTTTCCTGATCGCGGCCGGAGGGTGGTAGATCCCCCCTGAGGCGAACACGCCGTAGGCGGCCGCGAGCTCGAGCAGGCGGACTTCACCCCCGCCGAGGGTCAGTGAAAGACCGTAGCGGCTCGGGTCGCGGAGGGTGGTGATCCCCATCTGGCGCGCCATCGCGATGGTATCGGTGATCCCCGCGAACTGCAGGACCTTGATCGCGGGGATGTTCAGCGAGAGCGCCAGCGCGTTGCGTAGCTTCACGGGGCCGCGGAACTTCCCGTCGTTATTCTTGGGGGAGAACGGTTTACCGTTGACGTCCGGGATGGTCAGCGGCTCATCCAGCACCACCGTGGCAGGGGTGTACCCCTTCTTGAAGGCGGTGACGTACGTGATCGGCTTGATCGCGGAGCCGGGCTGCCGCTCAGCGAGGGCGACATTGACCTGGCCATCGATATCCCGGTTGAAGTAGTCGACCGAGCCGACCATCGCCAGGATCTCCCCCGTCCGGGGGTCCATGGCGACCAGGGCGGCGTTGGTGGCATTGAAGCGCAGGACCCGCTCGATATGCTCGCGGGCGATCCGTTCGGCTTCGCGCTGGAGCGTGTAGTCGAGGGTGGTGTAGACGGTCATGCCACCCCGGTAGACTCGCTCGGCGCCGTAGCGTTCGATCAGCAGATCGCGCACGTAGAAGACAAAGTGCGGGGCCTTGATGTCGAAGCGCGCCGTGCGAAACTGGAGCGGCTCGTTGGCGGCACGCGCGGCCTCCTCGGCGCTGAGGTAGCCGGCCCGCCGCATCAGTTCCAGGACATCGGCCTGGCGGGCACGTGCCGCCCGCGGGTTGACCAGCGGGTCGTATTCCACTGGACTTTGCGGAAGGCCGGCTAGGAGGGCCGCCTCAGCGAGGGTCAGCTCCCGTACCGACTTGCCAAAGTACCCCTGGGCCGCCGCCTCGACCCCGTAGCTCAGGTTCCCGTAGTAGATCTCGTTGAGGTACATCTCGAGGATCTGCTCTTTGGTGTAGAGCCGGTCGATCTGGACAGCGAGCAGGATCTCCTTGAACTTGCGCAGATAGCGTAAGCGCTCGCGTTCTGCCCGTGGCAGGTTGGGATCAAGCTCGCGCTTGCGCTCTTCCTCCGGAATGAGAACATTCCGGATCAGCTGCTGGGTGATGGTGGAGCCACCACCCTCGCCAGCACCGGTCAGGTTCAAGTAGGCAGCGCGCAAGATCCCCCGGTAATCGACGCCGCGGTTCTGGAAGAAGGTCGCATCTTCTGTGGCGATGGTCGCCTCGATGAGCGTGCGCGGCATCTCGGCGAGCGGGACGCGCGTCCGCCGGCCGGCATTGGGGTCGAACAGCTCGTAGAGCAGCTGGCCGTTGCGGTCGAGAATGCGCGTTGAGTTGAACTGGATCGTGCGGGCGGAGAGGTCGGTCGCCGCTGGGAGGTCAAGGTAGCTGCCGAAGCGGTCACTGGTAAAGGCCAGCGC
>JAILZB010000089.1 GCA_023512725.1 Chloroflexota bacterium
GCTGCCACCCCTACCCCCACGGCGAGCCCCCGACCAGTACTCTCTGTCACCCCGACTGCCTCCCCCCGCCCTCCGCTGGCCACTCCTGGGAGTGCCACCTCCACCCCGGCTCCGCGCGGCGAGAAGCTTCCCAATGCGCCAGCCTTCGCCTGGCCAGCCCAGGGCCCGATCACCCAGTACTTCGGCGAGAACGGCCATGGCGGTATCGATATCGAGCGGCCGCTGGGCTCGACGGTGCGCGCGGCGTTTGATGGCACGGTGATCGCGGCGGTCAAGGGAAACGATGGCCGCGGCTGGTACATCGATATCGACCACGGCAATGGCTGGCTGACTGAGTACCAGCACCTGGGCAAGCTGAGTGTCAGCGCGGGAGAGAAGGTCACCCGCGGCCAGCCGATCGGCGAAGTGGGGATGACGGGACTGTCCACCGGCCCCCACCTCCATTTTGAAATCCACAAGGACGGCCGTCGCCTCGACCCGCTGCGCTACCTTCCCTGAGCCTCCTGACCGTCTCTTTCCTCACAGCCTCGGCAGCCTCCTTCTCTGCCAGCCGCACCGGGGAGAGCGGCGCGAGGCATGGGCAAGCGCCTGGGCGAGGTCGCCCCTCACAGGCGGTGTCGGCCGGGCGCATGCTCCACCTGCTTCGGCTCCGCCACGAGTGTCCTGGGCGCTCCGCTCACGGTGGGCAATCGTGCCCTGCGCGTGGCCGCGACAGAACATGCCCCGAGCGCTCCGCTGGCGGCGGGCAAGGCGGGGGCAGCGCCGTCTTAGTCATCCTCGCGCCTGGCGCCGGTCGGTTTTCCCCGGAGAGTGAGCAGCGCGCGGGCAGCACCCTCACTCCTACCACCCTGCCGGGCCGTGCCCAGCGCCGAGCGCTCACGATGCTCAGGGGAAGGAGGTTCCATCTCACGCCTGCATCCCCGTGGGTGGGGATCGGTCGAACGCCAGGCAGGCGCGCAGCCTCGTCCTCCTCCCGCATCCGCGCGGGCGGGGATCGGTCTGTACTGCTCGGCCTGCACTTTCCCTTGCAGCCCCCGCATCCGCGCGGGCGGGGATCGGTCGCTACCGGTACGCCGCTGGAGTATCTCGCCTTCCCCGCATCCGCGCGGGCGGGGATCGGTCAGGAACGCCCAGTCTTCGCTAGCATTCCGTCCGTGCGCGCGCACTCGCTACTGCCTGCTCTCCTCGTGACCGTTGCCTCTGCCCTGCTCGCGCTGGGTGCGACCTGGCCCTTGCCCCGCCTGCTGAGCACCCATATCCCCGGTAGTAACGTCGATGAGGGAGCGTTCCTCTGGAACCTTTGGTGGGTGCGCTTCGCCCTGCTCGACCTCCGCCAGTCCCCCCTCTGGACCGATTACATCTTCTACCCGGTCGGTGTCAACCTCGCGACTTACACCCTGACGCTGCTGAACGGCCTCCTGGCGATCCCCATCGAGCGCGTGGCCGGGCCGATCATGGCAGCGAACCTGCTCTTTCTGGGCTCGCCCATCCTCTCAGCGCTGGGGAGCTACTGGCTCGTCCGCACCGTGCTGACGGAGCATGAGCCTCCCTCGCTCGAGAGAGAACTGGCGAGCTTCGTGGGAGGGCTCGTGGCCGCCTTTCCCACCGCCCGCTTCGTCTACGCCGCCCTCGGCCAGATGAACTTTGCCAGCACCACCTGGCTGCCCTTCTTCCTGGTGGGGCTGCTTCGGCTCTGCCGAGGCGCCCGGGCGGGCCGCCTGCCTATCCTGGCCGCGACCGGCGCCGGGCTGAGCTTCGCGGCGGCTGCCCTCACCGAGCTGACCTACGCCGTCTTTCTCGTCCTCTTTGCCGTGCCGCTCCTGGCCGGGGAGGCTGCCTGGTGGTGGCAGAAGCGCATGCTCCCCGGCCGGCTCCTGCTCGGCCTCGCCCTGCTGGCGGCGACGGCCACCCTGCCGCTTGTGAGCCTCGTCCCGGCGTATCTGGTCGACCGCGAGCTGGCCCAGGCGGGCCTGGGCGAGGCAGCGCGCTTCTCGGCCGACCTCCTCTCCTTCGTCGTCCCCAGCCGGCTTCATCCCCTGCTCGGTGGCGTGGCGCGCGAATGGTCGGCGGAGTTCCGCGACCTTCCGATTGCCTTCCTCGGCTGGGTCACGCTGGCCCTGGCCGGGCTCGGGGCAGTGGCGTGCTGGCGGGCGGCGCGGGTCTGGGTGGGGGCAGCGGCCCTATTTGCGCTCCTGGCCCTCGGCCCCCTCTTGACCATCAACGGGCAAGACCGCTTCGATCTGGATGGCCTCGTCGTCAGTGTGCCCCTGCCGTTCCTGCTCCTCCACTACCTGCCGCTGGTGGGCGCGAACCGGGTGCCGAACCGCTTCAGCCTGGTGCTGATGCTTGCCCTCGCCGTGTTGGTGGGGCTCGGCCTAGCCTGGCTCCTGCGCCACTTGCCCCGCCGGGCCATCCTGGTGGGAGCGCTCCTCGCTGGCGGGCTCGTCTTCGCCGAGCACCGAGTTGCGCTCCCCCTCCGCTCGGCCACCCCGCCGGCAGGCTACCACCAGCTCCATGCCGAGGCCGGTGATTTTGCCATCTTGCAGCTTCCGCTTGGCTGGCGGAACAGTTATGGAACCCTGGGCCGCGAGTGGACGATCGTCCAGGCGTTCCAGTGGGCGCACGAGAAGCGCCTCTTCGGCGGCAATACCTCGCGTAATCCGCCGATCGCCTTCACCTACTTCCAGCGTGTGCCGCTCTTCCACTCGATCATCCAGCTGGAAGAGGGCAAGCCCCTGCGACTGAATGCGCTGGCTGAAGACCAGGCAGGAGTGCCGTACCTCGTGGCCCTCTTTGACCTGCGCTATCTCGTGGTCTACCGCCCGCTCACGCCGCCCGGGGTGGAGGAATATACCCGCGCGGTGCTGGGAGCCGAGCTGGTCGAAGAAGGCGAGCTGACCATTTACCGGGTGCCGCGGCTACCCCCGCCGCGCCGGGTAGACCTCGGGACGCCTGCCAGTGCTGGAGCGCTCGGGAGCGGCTGGGGGGAGGACGAGGTCGGCGCTGGCGGCGTGAGTCTGGTCTGGGCGACAGCACGGCAGGCAGAGCTGTTCCTGCCTGCTCCTGGTGGCGCCGCGACCATCCGCCTGCGGATTACCCCCTTGCTCTACCCCGAGATGCCCTCCCAGCGGCTACGTCTCCGCCTGAACGGCTACGACCTCGGCGAGCAGGTGCTCCCCCCCGACTGGAGCGAGCTCTCCGTGGTTGCTCCTGCCGCCGCCTGGCGATCAGGCGCTAATCGGTTGGTACTGGAGTTTGCTCACCTCGCCTCACCGCAGGCGGTGCTGGGCACCCCCGATCCCCGCCAGCTCGCCGCCGCCCTCGACTGGGTCGAGGTGGAACCGCTGCCATGAGCCAGCTCTCTACTTCCCCTTCCCCGAACGTGGCCGCGGACCGCGCTTCCTCTTCCGTCGAGGCTGCTGCCGACCGAAGGCGTGCCTTCCTGCTCTTTCTCCTGCTCTGGTCGGTCTACCTCTTCACGGCGAGTGGACGCTTCCACTCCGATGATGAGATGAGCGTCTGGGCGGTGGCAGCCAGCCTGGTCGGCCGTGGTGAAGTCACGATTGACCAGCTGGCCTGGAACCAGGACCTGAGTGGCGGCGTTGGGCGTACCCAGCCGGATGGACACGTCTTCAGCAAGTACGGTCTCGGTGGGTCGCTTGCGCTGGCACCCCTGCTCGCGCTTGCGCAGCAGCTGCCCTGGGCGGGGGCTGTCAGTCTGGCGACGGTGCTGAACGGGCCGGTCACCGCGGCGACGGCGGCTCTCCTCTTCCTGAGCGCGCGAAGGCTCGGCGCCCCGGCGGGGGCAGCCGCGCTGGCCGCGCTGACGTTCGGGCTCGCGACCTTCGCCTGGGTCTACGCGCGCTACCTCTTTGGCGAGCCACTGGTTGCGCTGGGCGGGCTCGCGGGGTTCTTCCTGCTGCTCCGACCCACTGCTCTGCCGGCGCTGCTGGCAGGAGGCGCGCTCGCCGGCGCGGCGCTCGTCCGCAGTGCTAGTGCGCTCACAGCCCCCCTCCTTCTCCCGCTGCTCGTGCGGGGGCAGCGGCCGCTCCTCCGCCTCCCGCTCTTCGGCCTGCCATTGCTCCTTGCGGTCGCGGGGATCGGGCTGTACAACACCTGGCGCTTTGGAAACCCGCTCGACTCGGGCTACAACCCGATCGAGGGGTTTACCGCCCCGTGGGGCGAAGGGATCTGGGGGCTGCTGCTCTCGCCGGGCCGCGGGCTGGTGTTCTACGCCCCACCCGCGCTGCTCGCGCTCTGGGGAGGGCCCGTTCTCCTGCGGCGCCAGCCAGTGCCCGCGCTCACCGCTCTGCTCGTGGTGCTGGCGAACCTGTTACTCTATGGGAAGTGGCACGCCTGGCATGGTGGCTGGGGCTGGGGACCACGCCTTCTCCTGCCGGTGCTGCCGTTTCTCTTCCTGCTCGCGCTCCCCGTGTTCGCCTGGGCGACGCAAGGCGGCCGCTGGTGGCGTGAGACGCTGGCCCGCGGGATGGTTGCGGTGCTCGGGCTCGCAGGGGTGGCCGTGAACATGCTCGGGGTAGTGGTGGACTTCAATCGCCCGCTGCGGGACCTGCTCGCCGAGCGACCGGACCTGGGCGCTGGCGTCCTGTTTCTCACCCTCAACGACGTGGGGCGCTCGCCTCTCGTCTCCCACGCCCAGCTGCTGACCCGCGAGACACCCGATCTGCTCTGGCTCAGTGGCGGCCTGCACCCACTGCTGGCACTCACAGCCGCCCTGGTGATGGTGGCGGCTGGGCGGCTGCTGCTCCTCGGGTGGACTGCCCGACCGGGGTGGGGTGTCCTCGCTGCCTTCACGGTGGTTGCTGCCGGTGCCCTGGCCCTTGCCAGCAGTCACGTTGGCTATGCGGTTGGTCGCTATTCGGAGGTCGGCCGCCAGTTGGCCGAGGCGGCTGAGGTGGTGCGCGTGGAAGCGCGACCAGGCGACCGCTTGCTGGCAGTTGGGCTGGGGGAAGGGGAGCCGCTGGCGAACCGGCTTCCCCTCTGGTTGCCCTGGATGCAGATCCTCCCCGAGGCTGAGCCGCTTCAGCCCCTCACGCGGGCTCGCTTGAGCTGGGCCGTGCGTGGGCAGCGGCTCTGGCTCCTCCAACGCAATCCTGAGCCCCCTGGAGAGGATAACGCCATCGAAGCCACACTCGACCAGCTTGCCTACAAGGTTATCGCCCGCCGCCAAGGTGTGGTCGAGCTGACGCGCTATCAGGTGGCTGAGGCCCCGCCGCTCGCACCGGCAACCATCGAGTTCGGCGGCCGGCTGCGGCTGAGCGGCTGGGCGGCCCGGGTGGTTGACCGGACGCTGCTGCTCGACCTGCAGTGGCTCGCCGTGCGGTCGCCCGGTGCGCGGTACGTCATCTCGCTCCGGCTCAGCGATGGGAGCGTTCGTCTCCAGCACGACCGCGAGCCGGCCGATGGCGCTCGCCCGACTGACGGCTGGCGGACGGGGGAAAGCGTCCACGAGCGGCTCGGCCTCGAACTCCCGGCAGCCCTGCTCCCCGGGCGCTACCGCCTGGAGCTGGTGGTTTACCCCCTGGGCGGCGGGCGGCCCCTTCCGGCGTCCAACGGCGAGGTCGCCATCGTCGGTGAGGTCGTCATTCCGTCGCAACCCTGACTGGGGCTGCTCGCGCGGGCGCGTTCCCGCGTGGGCTGGCCTGCTTGCGTCGTCTGCTTCGGAGCGGGGCGCGCACCGCAGGGGGCTACCAGCGAGGTTCAGCCGCGGACGCGCCGGATCTCGTCGAGGGCGGCCGGGTTCTCGAGGGACGAAAGGTCGCCTAGATCTTCCTTCCCGAGGTAGACTGCCCGCACGAGGCGCCGGAGCACCTTGGCGTTACGGGTCTTGGGCAGGTCGTTGACGAAGAACACCCGTTCCGGGCGCAACGGCTTACCGAGCTGGCTCGTTACCGTCTCCTGCACCTCCCGCTCAAGCTCGGCCGAAGGTTCACTGCCAGGCTTGAGCACCGCGAACACCACGACAGCTTCGCCCTTGAGCTCGTGAGGAACGCCAATGGCGGCCGCCTCGGAGACGGCCGGGTGGCTGACCGCCGCCGACTCAACCTCCGCCGGGCCGATCCGCTTACCCGCAACTTTGAGGGTATCGTCCGACCGCCCCTCGATGTACCAGAAGCCGTCAGCATCGATGCGGGCCCAGTCGCCGTGGACCCACACATTTGGCCAGCGCGACCAGTACGTCTCCAGGTAGCGCTGCGGATCACGCCAGAAGCCACGGGTCATCCCCGGCCAGGGCTGGCGGATCACGAGCTCGCCGACCTCCCCCCGGACTGACCGGCCCTGCTCATCTACCACGTCTGCCGCCATCCCCGGCACCGGCCCGGCGAACGAACAGGGCTTCAGGGGAGTGATCGGGGTGCCGCTGACGATCCCGCCACTCACTTCGGTGCCGCCCGAGTAGTTGATGATGGGTAGCTGGCCACCGCCGACCACCGTGAAGAACCAGTGCCAGGGAACCGGGTTCCAGGGTTCGCCGGTCGACCCGAGCATGCGCAGGCTCGAGCGGTCGTGCCGGGCTACCCACTCCTCGCCGTGCCGCATCAGCCCCCGAACGAGTGTGGGGGAGATGCCAAGGACGGTCAACCGATGCCGTGCGACCATCTCCCAGAGCCGGCCCGGTGAGGGATAGTCCGGTGCGCCGTCGTAGAGCATGACGGTCGCCCCGAGCGTGAGCGCACCGATGATCGCCCAGGGGCCCATCATCCAGCCGAGGTCTGTCACCCAGAAGAGGCGGTCGCCGGGCTGGACATCGAAGCAGTGGGCCATATCCTGGGTGGCTTTCACCGGAAAGCCAGCCTGGGCGTGGACGGCCCCCTTTGGCCGACCGGTCGTCCCCGAGGTGTACAGGATCAGGCACGGGTCCTCGGGGTCGGTCTGTGCGGTCGGGTAGCTCGCAGGCTGGCGGGCGACCAGGTCGTGCCACCAGGAGTCGCGCTCGGCCTGCCAGGTGACCGGTTGCCCTGCCCGCCGGAGCACAAGCACCCGCTCGACCGAGGGCGACTGCGCGACTGCCTCATCGGCCACCGGCTTCATCGGCACCACCTGGCCTCGGCGGAAGAAGCCGTCGGCAGTGATCAGCACGCGGGCTTCGCTATCGTTCAGGCGGGCAGCGACGGCGGGGGCGGCGAAGCCAGAAAAGAGCGGGAGCGCGATCGCCCCCAGCTTGGCACAGGCGAGGAGGGCCACCGCTGCCTCCGGCACCATCGGCAGGAACAGCCCCACCCGGTCGCCCTGGACCACCCCGAGCTGGCGGAGCGCGTGTGCGAGGCGGTCGCTTTCTGCCCGGAGCTCGGCGTAGCTCAGCTGGCGGACCTGCCCCTCCTCCCCCTCCCAGAGGATGGCCGGCGCCATGGGCCGCGCCGCCGCGTGCTTATCGAGCGCGTTGTGAACATAGTTATACCGGCCGCCCCGGAACCAGGTGGCCCAGGGGATGCCCCGCGAGGTGTCGAGCAGGTGCTGGTAGGGGTGGTAGAACTCCAGCTCCAGGTCTTCGATTGCGGCCTTCCAGAACCAGACGGGGTCCTCGGCCGCGCGGGCGACCAGCGTGGAGAAATCGGCCAGGCCCTGGCGACGGAGAAAGCGCCACAGCCGCGTGCGTTCTACCTGGGCTGGCGTCGGACGCCAGACGACCTCAGTTTCGGTGGTCATGCGCCCTCCTCGGGATCTCGGGGTAGCTTCCCGCCGCACTCGCTGGCGCAACGAGCTGCTCGAGCATATCCCAGCTTCGCGCTCTCTGCTTATCAGGGGGTTAGCCCCGCTTGACCACTCGGTTGCGGAGCACCCCCAGGCGGTCAACTTCCAGCTCGACTACATCGCCGGGCTGGATCCAGCGGTCGAGGTCGAGGCCGCAGCCCCCATAGTGCGTCCCTGACCCCAGCACATCGCCAGGATACAGCCACTCACCGCGCGAAACATGGGCGATCATCTGGGGGAAGCTCCAGTAGATCCGACCAAATTGCCCCGCAAACCAAACTTCCCCGTTCACCCGCGCCACCAGCCGGAGCGTGGTGAGGTCCCCCACCTCATCGGGCGTTACCAGCCACGGCCCGAGGGAGGTGGCGAAGTCTTTCCCCTTAGCCGGCCCGAGACGGCCGAGCATCTCGACGCGCTGGATGTCCCGGGCGCTCCAGTCATTCAGGATGGTATAGCCCGCAATGTACTCCTCGGCCTGTTCGGCGGGAATATCGCGGCCAGGACGACCGATCACGCAAGCTACTTCCAGTTCAAAGTCGAGCCGCTCGCTATAGGCTGGCCACTCGACGTCCTCGTCTGGCCCCACGATCGCGCGGTGGTTCCCCTTGTAGTACAGGGGCTGCTGGTACCAGGCCTCGGCGAGCGCCTCGCCCCGCCGCTGAGCGCCCGCGCGAGCATGGTCCTCAAAGGCCATGAAGTCGCGTAGGGAATTGGGGCGTGGAAGCGGCGCCCGCAGCTGGACCTCATCCGGAGGGAAGATGAGCTGCCCTCCGCTGGGGCTGCACCTGGCGAGGGGGTCTGGCTGGGCGAGGAGGTGCTCCACCGCCCGGCGGGCGAGCGCCAGCGCGGCGGGGCCGCGTTCGAGGAAGGCCGTCATATCGGTCGGGATCCAGGCCTCCGCCAGCGCGGGCGGCTGACCCTCCTGGGCGAGCAGCAGGGCAACCGCTCCCGGCAGGTCGACCACGCCGCGCTCGCTCAGGACGCCGACCCGGCGCTGCGGCCCGAGCGGGGTTGGAACGTCGAAGCTACCCAGCTTCATGGCGCTTGCTCGGAGGTGAGCCAGCTGTAGGGGTACTGCGGGTCGTCGATCTGGGCGGCGACGCGCGTTAGGCGGAGCGGTCGGAAGGTGTCGCACATCACCGCGAGTTCGTCCGTCGTCCGTTTGCCAAGAGCGGCTTCGATCGTCCCTGGCTGGGGGCCGTGGGGGATCCCGCGGGGATGGAGTGTGATCGAGCCGATGCCGATGCCACGCCGCGCGGCGTAGTTACCACCCGAGTAGAAGATCACTTCGTCGCTGTCGATGTTGGAGTGATAGTAGGGCAGCGGGACAGCGCGTGGGTCCCACTCCAGCTGCCGGGGGCAGAAGGAGCAGATGACAAAGCCCGGTCCTTCGAAGGTCTGGTGCTCGGGCGGTGGCTGGTGAAGCCGACCGGCCTTCGGCTCGAATTCGTAGATGTTGAATGCCCAGGGGTAGAGGTAGCCATCCCACCCCACGACGTCGAAGGGATGGTAATCGAGTACGTACCGCGTCATCCGGTCGCCGGTCTTGAGGCAGAGGATGTACTCGCCCCGCTCATCGTGTGTCTCGAGGTCGACGGGCGGTCGGAGGTCACGCTGCCAGTAGGGGGCATGCTCCAAGAGCTGGCCGTACTCGTTCCGGTAGCGGCGGGGGATCTGGATGGCGCCCTGCGCTTCGAAGATGAGGACGCAGTTCTCGCTGGTGGTGAACTCTAGCTGGTAGATCGTCCCCCGGGGGATGACAAGGTAATCACCCGGCCGGAAGGGGATGCGGCCGAACAGGGTGCGGAGCACCCCCTCGCCGTGATGGACGTAGTACAGCTCATCGGCGGTACCGTTCTTGAAGAAGCTCGTCATCGGCTCGGTCGGCCGGGCAATGGCGATGCTGACCTCGTCGTTGAAGAGCAAGACGTGACGCCCACCGATGACATCTCCCCCCGCGGGCAGGGCACCGGTCCGCAGGTGATGGTGGCGCTGGACCGGCTCATCCCAGGGCTGGACGCTCAGGGGAGGGTGCTCCTCGATGCGACGTGCCTGGGGGGGCAGATTGCAGTGGTAGAGGATGCTGTAGGGGCCGGAAAAGCCTTCGGCGCCGAAGACCTGCTCGTAGTACAACCGGCCGTCTGGCCGCCGGAACTGGATGTGACGCTTCGGGGGAACGGTTCCCAGGCGGTGATAGATCGGCATCCCTCTCTCCTCCGTGGGCTTAGCCGGTGATGACCGGCGCGGGCTGAAAGCGTGGAACGACCTCGCGGGCGAAGAGTGCCATCGAGCGGCGCACCAGCTGGTGGTCCAGCCCACCGAAGTCCATCAGGCACAGCAGGTCGGTTGCGCCCGTCGCCTGGAGGGTCTCGACCGCGGCGGCCACTGTGTCGGGCGAGCCGATGGCAGCGAGCTGGTTGGCCGTCAGGCTCTCCCAACTGCCTTTGCCAAAGAGGCGAGTGGCCAGGTAGCGCTCCAGGCAGGCGCGTGCCTCGGTCTCCGCCTGAGCATCACTCTCCGCCACATACGTGTGCAGCGCCATTACCACCCGCCCCTGGTCGGGGTCTTTGCCGGCCTCGCGATAGCCCTCCCGCCAGCGCGCGATCAGCTCGCGGAGCTGGCTGAGCTGGGGGACAGTGGCGTAGGGCACCCCCATGATCTGGTAGCCCTGGCGGCCGCGCTGGTAGGCTGATTCGGCGTGGAGAAAGGCGATCCAGACGGGCGGATGGGGTTTCTGGACCGGTTGGACCTGAAGGGTGACATCCTCCACCGTGGTGAAGGTGCCAGCGTAGCGAAAACGCTCTCCCTGCCAGGCGCGCAGAATGATCGCAAGCGCTTCATCGTGGCGGGCACGGGCCTCCGCCTGAGGGATCCCCCAGCCAGCGTATTCGTGGGCGAGGTACCCACTACCGACCCCGAAGTTCAGCCGGCCACCGGAGAGGATGTCCAGCAGTGCGTAGTCCTCGGCCACTCGCAGGGGATGGTGGAAGGGGAGCACGGCCACGGCAGAGCCAAGGCGGATCTGGCGAGTGTGCTGGGCGGCCGCTGCGAGCACGATTGGGGGCCAAGGGTCCAGCCCGTAGTTCAGATGGAAATGGTGTTCCGCGAGCCAGAAGGAATCAAACCCCAGGTCCTCGGCGTAGGCAATCCGGTCGAGCAGTTCGGCGAAGAACCGCTGATGGTCCGGGCTCAGCCCGGGGTAGTAGTCCTGGACCGAAAAGAACCCGAAGTGCATGCTCAACCTCCCCGTGCTTTCGGTCGAGTGTAGAACGCTCCCCGTTTCAACGGCATCGCTCCCCTGAGCGCCGGTGTATCAGGCGTGTATCGATGCGTACACCACGCGAGATTTTTTATCCCAGCTGGGCGGGAAGGGTGCTGTATTCTTTGGCTGGTGGTTCCCCGCGGACTGATCTTCGGTTGCCGAGAGACGAGGCGAAGGTGATGACCCATCCTGCGCCCGCAGTGACGCTTGACCATCGCCTGGCCGCGCTGAACACGATCACGCGCCTGATCAACACCGGTGGGGTCAACGGGGAGACGTTCCACCAGATCGCGCTCGAGTTGCGGCCGTGGATCCCCTTCGACGTTGCCGCCCTGGCCCTGCTCGAGCGCACGGGGGAGCGCTTCGTCCTCCACTGCCACGATAACTACGGCGACGTGCCGCTGGTGACCGAAGTCCCCTTTCCGCGGCACGATTCTGCCTACGGCTGGGTCGTCGACCACAGCCAGCCGCTCATCATTCCTGATATCAGCCAGCCGCCCCAGTTTGCCGAGCATCCGATGATGCAAGAGATTGGCATCCGCTCGCGGGTGGTGGTGCCGCTGGTCGCGGGTGAGGAGCGGCTCGGTGCCCTGGGCTTTGGCAGCCGTCAGCTGGCCGCCTTTAGCGACCAGGCGGCGGCGATTGCGGCGATTGTGGGCGATGAGATCGCGATCGCGATCCAGAACCGGCGGCTGCTGGAGCGGGCAGCGCGCGTCGAATCCCTCGAGCAACTCGACCAGATGCGCTCACTCTTGCTCTCGACTGTCTCCCACGAGCTGCGGACGCCGCTTGGCTTGATCAAAGGCTATCTCTCCACCCTCCGGCGAGAGTGGGCTCGCCTGGCGGCGGCGGAGAAGCGCGAGTGTATCCAGGTGGCCCTAGAAGAGGCAGACCGGCTGAGCGAGCTTGTCGACCGCCTGCTCGATATGTCCTGTCTCCAGGCCGGCCGGCTGGATATCGAACCCGGGCCCTGCGACCTGGGCAAGCTCGTGGCAGAGACAGTCCACCGGTTTCGCCCCCTGGCCGCCCGTCACCAGCTGGAGCTGGTCCTCGCGCCAGCGCTGCCGTTGGCCTGGGCCGATGGTCGCCGCATTGGTCAGGTGGTGCGCAACCTGTTGGAGAATGCCGTGACCTACGCTCCTGTGGGGACGCCGGTTCGCCTGAGCGTGGGGATGCGGGAGAGCATGCTCGAAGTGACGGTGAAGGATGGTGGCCCGGGCATCCCCCCTGAGCAGGTGCCACACCTTTTTACTCCCTTTGCGCGCATTCACGACCCGCAGGCCCGGCCGGACGGCCGACGGGCTGGACTGGGGTTGGGGCTGGCGATTGCACGTGGGATCATCGAAGCGCACGGGGGGCAGATCTGGGCCGAAAGCCAGCTCGGGAGTGGCACCTGCTTTCACTTCACCCTGCCAGCGGCGGTACCGCCGCGGCGGCCACGTTCCAGCCGGAGAAGGCGCCGATGAACGAGCTAGCCCGCCGGCGCGTGCTGGTGATCGAGGACGAGCCCCGCTATGTCTGCCTGCTGACCCTCAACTTCGAGGGGGAAGGAGCGGTCGTGCGTGCGGCGGGAAGCGCGGCGGAGGCGCGGGCGGTGCTCGCTGAGTGGTCGCCCGACCTGATCATCCTGGATCTGGGCCTGCCCGATGAGGATGGCTTAGCGCTTTGTCAGCAACTACGGGGGCAGTCTTCGGCGCCCATCGTGATCGTCACGGCGCGCGGCGCAACGCCGGACCGGGTCCGTGGGCTGGACCTGGGCGCCGATGACTATGTGACGAAGCCGTTTGCTCCCGAAGAGCTGCTTGCCCGCGCCCGCGCCGTCTGGCGGCGAGCGAGCTCTCCGGCAGCTCCTTCCCGCTTCGAGAGCGGGGAGCTGGTGGTGGACCTGGCGAGCGGGCAGGTCACGCTCGCGGGCAACCCCCTCGCCCTTACCCCCACCGAGTACCGCTTGCTGGAACTATTCGTCCAGCACGCCGGCCAGTTGCTGACCCCGGAAGAGATCCTCCGCCGGGTCTGGGGGCCAGCCTACGAGGGGGCTTCCTATCTCGTGCGCCTGTACGTCAGCCGACTTCGCGCCAAGCTGGGCCGCGCTGCGCCCTGGATCGAGACCAAACCAGGGATTGGCTACCGCTGGCGCAGCGAGTGCCCACTCCCCCGCCGCAGCGGGGAAACCCTGTCGGACGGAGGTGCGATCTGAGAAGACGATGGCCATGCTCGCGCCGACGCAGTCCGAGCGATTGACGGGCCGAACCGTTACGTTGGAGTTCCAGAGTCAGGGGGAACAATGATCCGAACGTTGCTGCGCGCTCTTTCACCCGTCCTCATCGCGTTGCTCGTGGCCTCCTGCGCTCCCTCGCCCGGAGCACCGCAGACCGAGGCCCCCGCGCGCCCTGCTACGCCCCAGGAGCTCGCCATCGGGGTGAACCTCGAACTCTCCGGTGCCTCGTCGGTCTGGGGGCGGCCGCAGCTCAACGCCATCCAGCTCCTGGCTGACCAGATCAACGAGCGCGGCGGGATCAATGGGGCCAAGATCCGTCTGGTGGTCTACGACAACGAGTCGACGCCCCAGAAGTCGCTCGTGGTGGCGAAGCGCCTGGTGGAAGAGGACCGCGTGCTGGCTATCATTGGCGGCGGCTCCACCCCAACCACCATGCCGATTGTGCCGTATGCCAACGAGCAAGGGGTGACGGTGGTTTCGATCGGCTCGGCGAATGACATTATCGAGCCAATAGCCGAGCGCAAGTGGGTCTTCAAGACGCCCAGCAACACCCGCGACATCGTCACCGTGATGATGCGCTTCCTCAAGCAGCAAGGGTGGACGCGGGTAAGCTTCCTGAGCGTGAACAACGCCTACGGCGACGCGGGGCTGAAGGAGTTCACCGCAGCAGCCCAGCGCGAGGGGGTCCAGCTGGTCGCTCAGGAGAAGTTCGGCGCCGAAGATAAGGACATGAAGCCGCAACTGACGCGGGCGGCGGCGGCAAGCCCGCAGGTGATCGTGGTCTGGGCGATTCCACCGGCCGCCTCGCTCGTGGACAAAAACTACAAAGAGCTCGGGCTGCCCATCCCACTCGTCCATGACCATGGGACGTCGTCCTGGACCTACCACGAGCTGAGCGAAGGCGCGAACGAGGGGATGTACATCGTGACTGTCAAGGGAATGGTCGCGAGCCAGCTGCCGGACAACGACCCGGTCAAGCCGGTGGCAACGGCCTACGTGCGCTCCTACGAGGAGCGCTACAAGGCGAAAGCGGGTGGGATCGATGCCATGGCCTACGACGCGATGCTGGTGCTGAGCAAAGCGATCGAAAAGGCCGGCCCCAACCCCGACCGGGCGAAGATCCGTGATGCTCTCGAGAGCCTACAGGGTGTGGTCGGTGCGACGGGGGTGTTCAACCTCTCGCCGCAGGACCACAACGGCCTGTCGGATAAGGACCTCGTGGTGGTGCAGATCCGGGGCGGCAACTGGGTCTTGATCCGGTAGCGAGCGTAGCGTGTCGCTCAACCTTGAGA
>JAILZB010000009.1 GCA_023512725.1 Chloroflexota bacterium
GACCCTCACCACCTTGCAGGCGCGGATCATCTTCGACTCGGGGGCGTTCCCCGCGGGGACCCCGGTCGGCGCGACCATGATGATCGGGGCCTACTACCGCTTCCAGCACCTGGATGTCGAAGGGCTGGAGGTGCTGACGAACAAATGCAGCGCAGGGGCCTACCGTGCGCCGGGCATGCCCGAGGTGACGTTCGCCATTGAACAGCTGGTCGATGAAGTCTGCCGCCAGGGTGGGTTCGACCCGATCGCGCTGCGCAAGCAGAATGTGTGCCAGGAAGGCGACCCGATGCCGAACGGTCGCCCCTGGCCGAAGATCGGCTTCTACGAATGCCTGGAAGCGCTGGAGCAGTCGGAGCTATGGCGGACCCGCCACCAGACGAAGAACGGCGGCAAGCCGCGCGGGATCGGCGTGGCGATCGGCGGCTGGCCGGGTGGGGTGCAGCCCGCGAGCGCCATCGTCAAAATGAACGAGAACGGCACCTTCACGGTGGTGGTAGGGTCGAACGATATCAGCGGGGTCAACACCAGCTTCACCATGATCGCAGCAGAGGAGCTGGGGGTGCCGGTGACGATGGTGCGTACCGTCACCGGCGATACCGACACGGCACCCTACGCTGGGCTCGCTGCCGGCTCCAAGACGCTCTACACCGTCGGCAAGTCGGTCCAGGAAGCGGCGGCAGATGCGCGGCGCCAGATCCTGCAGATCGCTGCCGAGGAGCTGGGTGTTTCCCCGGAGGAACTCCAGATTGAGGAGGGGGTCGTCTTCGTCCCCGGCACCGAGAAGCGGCTCACCTTCCAGCGCATTGCTGGCCTTACCATGGGGTTTGGCAGCCGCTACGCTCCCGTGACCGGCCGCGGGGGGTCGGTGATCCGCAACCAGGCACCCGGGACGACGGCCCAAGCCTTCGAGATCGAGCTGGACCCCGAGACGGGCAACCTCACCGTGCTCCGGGTGGCGGCGGTGCAGGATGTGGGCAAGGCGATCAATCGGCTGTCGGTCATCGGGCAGCTAGAGGGCGGGGTCACCCAGAGCCTCGGGATGGCCCTCACGGAGGAGCTGGTCTACGACGAACGCGGTCACCTGCGCAACCCCGCATTCCTCGACTACCGTCTGCTGACCGCCCTCGATGTGCCGCGGATCGAAGCAATCCTGGTCGAGGTGCCCGCGCCGGAAGGGCCGTTCGGAGCCCGGATCGTCGGTGAGCCCTCGATCATCCCTGCTCCCGCGGGGGTCGCCAACGCCCTGCGCGATGCCACGGGGATCCGCTTCTTCGAAGCGCCAATGACCCCCGAGCGAGTGCTCCGCCGCCTGCGCGAGGCAGGGCTCGCGCGGGTGCCCACCCTGGCGGGGGTGCGCTGAGGCGTTGCCTGCTCTCTTCCCGATCGGAGGGGGCAGGCCATCCTGGCGGGGCTGCCTAGCCGGGGCGGAGAAAGGTGGCGTAGATCACGGCACCGAGCCCGAGCCCACCGAGGATCCCGCCGCACAGCCCGATGGCCATCCCGATCGTCACGGCCGTTGCAATCAGGGGGCCGCGGCCAGCCGGCCGGCTGACCACGACCACCGAATCGGCGGCGGGGGCGACCACGGCCGGCTCGGGAGGGGCTTCGCTCACGACCACCGTGGGCTCCGCCTTTGCCTCGCTCACGACCATGACTGGGGTGGGGCTTTCCCCGCTTGTCACCAGGGCGACCACGCCTTCCTGATTCTCGACCAGATAGCGCAGCCCACACTGCGGGCAGGTAAAGCTGAGGTCGTGCTCATCGAAGAGCAGAGGCGTCCGACAGCTGAAGCAAGGGATCCGCACTCGTGGCATGCGCTCCTCCGCGCTAACTGTACTGCATCCCATGCCTGCCTGCTGCTCGCGCGGAACTGCCCGCTACAATAGCGGCCGGGTCACTGGCAGGGGCCACCGCCAGCCAGCAGGTGCTTGCGGTGGGCGGGCCGCTGGCAGGCGGGTGGGAGGGTGCCCTGCCAAGCAGGAGGCCCAGGTGTGCACAGAGGACAGGCGGTGGATGAGCCGCAGCTGACGAGCGAAGAAATCCGGCTCCTCCGCCAGCTCCGACGCTACCTGGCCCTGGGCGACCCCCTGGGGCCGCGGGCCACCCTGCCGGCCATCGTCCGCTATCTCACGCTGCTGGAAGCGAGCGAGGCTGCTCAGCACGCCGGGGACGCTCGTGCCGCCCTTGCCTACCGGCTGCAGGCTGCAGGGCTGCGTCGGCAGGGAGTGGTCAGCCGACTGGTCACGCTGGGGATGGTCCTGCTCCTGCTGCTGCTTGCACTGGGTGAACTGCGCAGTGCCAGCAACGACTACCAGCGGATCGGCCCTGCTCTCCAGGGGACATTCCAGGCGCTCGCGACCCCGGACTTCTCGCGGCTGGACAGCGCTTTCCTCCTCCCCGACCCACTGCGGGGCCGGTTCACGCCCGACCCGCAGGCGGCCTTTGCCCCCGTACTCGCTGACTACCGCCAGCGAACGGAGGCGAGCCTCCGCGAGGCCCAGGGAGGGTTCCAGGAGGCAGTGGCCCACGCCCGGAACGCAGCGGTCCTTGCCCTGGCAGCCCTCCTCTGGCTCGTCCTGCAGCCGCAGGAAGTGGGGCGTCGCTGGCTGGCACCCCTGGTGGGGAAGCTGCTCACACGAGAACCGCCCCCTCACCGGAGGGGGCGGTAATGCCGGACCCAGCGGAACTCATTCGAGGTAATCGCGGAGCTTCGCCCAGACCCGCGGCTGGCGCAGCTTGTTGAACGCCTCCGCCTCGATCTGGCGAACCCGCTCGCGGCTGAGGTTGAGCTCGCTGCCGATCTCCTCGAGGGTGCGCGCTCGCCCATCGACCAGGCCGAAGCGGAGCTTGATCACCGCCTGCTGCCGCTCGGTGAGCTCGGAGAGGACCTCCTCGATCTCCTCGCGCAGCGAGTTCTCAGCCACCACCACGGCAGGCTCCTGGCTGACCTTGTCCGGCACCAGGTCGCCCAGCGTCAGCTCGTCCTCGTCGCCCAGGGGCGTTTCGAGGGAGACGGGCTGGCGTGCAGCGCGGATGATGTTCTCCACCCGGTCCGGGGTCGAGCCCATCGCCTCCGCTACCTCATCGACCGTCGGGTCGCGCCCGAGGTCCTGATGGAGCGCATGCGCCGTCCGGTAGTACTGACCGATCTGCTCGATCATGTGGACCGGGATGCGGATCGTGCGCGCCTGGTCGGCGACCGCCCGGCTGACCGACTGGCGGATCCACCAGGTGGCGTAGGTGCTGAAGCGGAAGCCCCGGCGGTAGTCGAACTTCTCGACCGCCCGCTGGAGGCCGAGGTTCCCCTCCTGGATCAGGTCCAGCAGGGGAAGGCCGCGGCCAAGGTACCGCTTCGCCACTGAGACCACCAGGCGCAGGTTTGCCTCCGTCAGGTGGCGGCGGGCCGCCTCCCCGCGGCGGATGATCTCCTCCAGTTCCTCGCGGTTGCCCACGCCTTCGGCCAGCTGCCGCTTGGCGATCTCCCCGGCCTCGATCGCCTTGGCCAGTTCAATCTCCTCGTGTGGCTTCAGGAGCGGTACCCGGTCGATCTCGCGCAGGTAGATCGCGATCGGCTCCTCGGCGCCAGCCAGGTCACCGTCGAACTCCTCCTCGAGGTCCTCACTGGTCGCCTGCCGGCTCCGACGCAACACCTCACCGGTGCGGGCGGCGTCGAACTGGCCGTCCGGTCCGCCCAGGTCGTCGCTCCCCAGGAACTCGCGCACGAGCTCCGGGTCGATCGGCGCAGCTGCCCCGCCAAAGCCTGGCTCATCCAGATGCATCGTCCCGCTCTGCTCGCGGGTCAGTTCTCGCTCGCGTTCAATCAATCGGTTCATCATCGCTCATCCCCTCCACACCGTCGGGTTGTGGCTCGGGAGGTCCGTGGCCTCCCTGGCTGTGCTACCATCCCGGGGTGACTGCCCGGCTTGCTTCTCGCCCAGCCGTTCGGCCCGCGGTCACCAGCGCCCCAGCCCTCCTTGCGGTGCGTGGCCCGCTCCTTGCCGCGCTGCTCTACCTTCTCCTGACCCTCCTCCTCACCTGGCCGCTCGCGCAGCACTGGGCCGACCACGTTGTTGGCCGTGATGTCGACGAGGGGATCTTTCTCTGGAACCTCTGGTGGGTTCGTTTCTCCCTCCTCGACCGACATCAGTCGCCGTTCTTCACGGACTTTATCTTCTTTCCGGTTGGCGTGAGCCTGGTGTACTACACCCTGACCCTCGTCAACGGGCTGCTCGCGCTTCCCTGGCAGCCCCTCCTCGGGCTCATCGGCACCGCCAATCTCCTCTTTGTGCTCAACGTGGCTGGCAACGGCTTCGCTGCCTTTCTCCTCTGCCGCTCCCTGCTGGAGGCTGCGGGTGTCCCGCGCCCCGACTGGGCAGCGTTTCTCGGTGGTGCCGCTTTCGCCTTTGCCGCCTCCCGTTGGGTGTATGCCTCCTTTGGCTCCGCCAATCTGACCACGCTCTGGCCGCTTCCGCTCTTGCTCCTTGCCCTGTTAGGTCTCCTCAACGGACGACCTTTCTCGGCTGCTGGGCAAGGAGCCCCCTCCGCGGGGGATGCCAAACGGACGGCGTGGGGGCAAGCTGCCCTCGTCGTCCTCTGGTTCGCCCTCGCGTTCTACACCGAGTTAACGCTGGCGGCCTTCGCGTTGTTCCTTGCCCTCCCCGTTGTGGTCATCCGCCTTGGCAGCGCCCTCCGCCAGCGCCAGCCCTTGCTTCCCCTGCTGGGGCCGCTGGCCGTGGCGGGAAGTGGCTGCTTTGCCGTCGCCGCGCCCCTGCTTTTCCTGATGTGGCAGGAGGATCGCCTCGAAGGCTCCTACCTGGTCGATCGCTGGGGCTACGCCGATGGCTTCTCGGCTGACCTCCTCTCGTTTTTCCTTCCGACCCGCCTCCATCCCCTCTTCGGAGAGCTGGCTGCTCCGTGGACCAGTCAGTTCACCGATGTGCCGATCGTCTATCTCGGCTACGGGGTATTACTATTTACGTTGCTCGGGCGCTGGCGGTTTCCTCACCCCACCCGGGTCTGGGGGTGGTTGGCGCTCGCCTTTGCGGTGCTCTGTCTCGGCCCGGTGCTCCACATCCTCGGACGCTCCCGCTGGAACTTTGACGGCCTCGAGACAAACATCCCGCTCCCCTATATCTTCTTCCACTATCTCCCCCTGATTAGCGCCAACCGATTCCCGAATCGTTTCAGTATTCCCCTCACGCTCTGCCTAGCCGTGCTGGTCGCCTTTGGGGTGGCAGCGCTGCTGCGGGCGTTTCCCCGCCGGGCGACGCCACTCGTCGCCAGCCTGGCCCTGGTCGTCCTCCTCTTCGACCAGATTGCGGTACCTCTGCCCCTGAATGAGGTACGCGCCCCCGACCTCTACACGATCATTGCGGCCGAGCCTGGCGACTTCAGCATCGCCCAGCTGCCGCTCGGCTGGCGGAATAGCTACGGGGTCCTGGGGAAGGAGCGGACGACGGTCCAGGCCTACCAGGCATTCCACCAGAAGCGGATGCTTGGTGGGAACATCTCACGGAATCCTCCCTTCAAGTTCACCTACTTCGCTGACCTTCCCCTCTTCGGCACCCTTGCCCAGTTGGAGCAGGGGGTCCTCCCCGATGCCGCGACGGAAGCCGCCGACCGTGCTGCCGCGCCTGCCCTGATCGCGCTCTACGACCTGCGTTTTCTGGTCGTCCACCGCCGCTACGACGTGGCCGCGGCCGAGGAGTATGCCCGGCGGGTGCTCCCTCTTGAACTGGTGCGCGATGACGGCCGCGACGCCCTCTACCGGGTCCGCCCCGTTCCCCCACCGACTGCCCTCAGCCTGGCCTTCGGCGACCCTACCAGCCGTCCCTACCGCGGCGATGGCTGGAGCGGCGAAGAGCAGTACCTCGGTGAGGCGGTGCGCTGGTCTCTCCGTTCCCGCGCCCGCATCTTCCTGCCGCGTTTCGCTAGCGAGGCGGTGCTCCACCTCCGGGCTGCGCCGCTCGGCTACCCCGGTCGACCGGACACCACTCTGCGCCTCCTCCTCAACGACGAGCTGCTAGGGGAGTTCTCGCTTCGCGAGGGGTTGGCCGACTATCAGGTGGTGGTGCCAGCGACGAGCTGGCGGACGGGTGCCAACGCCCTCGACGTGGTGGTTGACCGGCTCGCGCGGCCGGCCGAGGTGCTTCCGCCCGAGCGAAGCATTGGCACGACGGGCACTCGCGCTCCCGTTGACCTCCGCGTCCAGTCCGCGGGCTTGCTGAGCGGGAATGTTGCCCGCATCCTCGTCAATGGGCAGCAGGTCGCGCGCGACCGGCGCGGCTACAACCTTGTCGCCCTCGACCCGACGAGTGGCCGGGTCCTCCTCTCGGTGGCGTTCGATACGTTCGCCGACCCCACCGCTGCCACCCGGTTAGCCGAGACAATCCGCCAACTGCCAGCCGGGACGATCGTCGCGCTGGCGGCGAAAGATGATGCCGCGACCCTGCTCACTGAGGAGGCGGTCGCGGCGCTGCGAACGGCCGGGATGATGACCGACCTGCGGGGGGCGTTTCGCGCCAGTCACGCAGCGATCGGTGTGGTCGGGGCACCGCCTGGCAGTGCCCTCGAAGCGAGCGGACCGGAGGCCGTCCAGCTGGCACTTGGGCGCTCGCCCGATGAACGAATGCTGGGGCTCGCCGTTGCGCGGGTGGAGATCCGCCAGCGATGAGCGTTGCGAGCGCCCGGCGAGCAGGTCTGCTGGATGGGCAGTCGTTGCTGCAGGCAGCCAGCGCAGGGGGAGCAGTGCCCCGCCTCGCGCGGGCAGACCTCCTGCTGGCCCTCACGGTGGGGGGCAGCGCCCTGCTGCTCTACTTGCGTACCCTGGCGCCGACAGTCCTCGCCTTCGATAGCGGTGAGTTCCAGTTTGCCGGTCCCACCCTTGGCCTGGCCCACCCGACTGGCTATCCGCTCTACCTGCTCCTCGCCTGGCTGGTCCACTGGCTCCCCGTGGGGGATGTCGCCTACCGGGTGAACCTGCTCTCGGCCCTGGCAGCGAGCGGAGCGGTGGTGATCACCGTGTTCCTTGGGGTCTCGCTCCTGCCCGGTTCCCCTCTGGCCCGACGGAGCGGGGCGAGCGCAGCGGCTGCGCTCCTTGCCGTCGCCTCCGAGTTCTGGTCGCAGGCCGTGATCGCCGAGGTCTACGCCCTCCAGCTGCTGCTGCTCGCCCTGCTCAGCCTCGCGGTGGTGCGGCGCTGGCCGCTACCCGTAGTGGGGGGGCTGGTTGGGATGTCGCTGGCCCATCACCGGGCCGCCCTGCTCACCCTGCCCGTGCTGGGGCTGTACCTCCTGCTGGACCAGCGCCCGGGCTGGCCGGGGTTGCGCGTGGTCGGGTTGAGCGTGCTGACTACCCTCCTCCCGCTCGCGCTCTATCTCTACATCCCCCTCCGTGCTGAGCATTCGCCCTATCTGCGCCAGGTCACGGGTGGCGGGCGCGCGATCGTCGTCTTCCAGAACGACCTCAACGGGTTTCTCGATGCCGTAACCGGGCGCGTCTTTGCCGACAAGCTGGGGCCTGCCCACTTCGAGGAGCGGCTCGCCCTCTTCGTTCAGCTGCTCGGTCGCCAGTGGAACCTCGCCGTGCTACTGGTCGCCCTTGTTGGAGAGGTGCTTGTGCTGGTGCGGCGACCGGTCGTGGGCGGGCTCCTCGCCGGAGTTTTCGGGGTGACAGTCGCCTTCGGGCTGGTCTATCAGATCGGCGATATCGAGGTGTACTTCATCCCTGCCTACTGGGCGGCGGCGCTGGCTGCTGGTGCCTTCGTAGCGACACTGGTCAACCGCTTCCGGACCCCGCGGATGGCGCTCAGCCTCGGTGCTGTCGCCACGCTCGCCCTGGCCCTACCGCCGCTGTTCCAGCACTTCCCGGCCCTCGATCGCAGCAACGACTGGCAGGTGCGCGCCCGCTGGGAGGAGATCCTGGGCGAGCCGCTCGAGCGCGGAGCTATCCTGACGAGCGACGATCGCGACGACCTGACCCCCCTGTGGTACTTCACCCTCGTCGAACGGCGCCGCCCGGACCTGGTTGGCGCCTTCCCCGGGATGGTCAATGCCCCTGAGTACGCTGATCTTGGGCGGCTGATCGACACGCTTGCCGGGCCAGATGAGCGGATTTACCTCATCAAACCGATGCCGGGCTTGGAGGTGAAATATCGCCTGGAAGCGCAGGGCAGCCTCTGGCGGGTCGTCGGGCCAGCGGTCGACCGGGATCCACCCCGGCGGCTGGAGGTGCGGGTCGGCGAGGAACTGCTGCTGGAAGGGGCCGAACTGCCTGCCCTCGTGGCGGGCGAGCAGCTGACGGTGACTCTCTGGTGGGACGTCCAGCAGCCGCCCGGGCGCAACCTCACCACCTTCGTCCACCTGCTCGACCATCAGGGGCGGCTGGTGGCCCAGAGCGACGCGCCGCCGGGCGGCCTCTTCTACCCCACCAGCCGCTGGCGCGCTGGGGAGCGACTGCTCGACCGCCACCTGCTGCGGTTGCCGTCCGACCTGCCGGCTGGCCGCTACTCGGTACGAGCGGGGGTGTATGACGAACGGCTGCGTCGCTTGCCCACCGCCCAGGGCGACACCGTCGACCTCGGGGCGGTGCGGGTGCTGCGGCCGTTGAGCGAGCAGCCGGCCCAGCGGGTGGAGCGTGAGGTCATTGGTATCGGTCAACTGGAGGGGTTCACCCTCGCTGGCAGCCGCCTGCGCCTGTTCTGGACGGCGGCCGGGCCCACCCTGACCCCCTTGACCGTTTTCCTGCACCTGGTAGACGCGAGTGGCCGCCTGGTGGCCCAGGCCGACGGCCCCCCAGCGGGCGGCAGGCTCCCGACGACCAGTTGGCTGGCCGGGGAGCGCGTGCTCGACGAGCGTCAGCTCCCGCTCGGCCAGCTGGCGCCAGGGCGCTACCGGCTCGTGACAGGGTGGTACGACCCCCAGACGGGTGCCCGTGCCCCACTCGCCGGGGGCGGGGATACGATCGACCTGGGCGAGCTGACCGTCCCCTGAGCCGATCTGGCCAGGAAGCGGCCTCGGCAGGGAGACCCAGGAGACAGATGCACCCCGTACGACCACACTCCACCCGTCGTCGCGGGGGAAGAAAAGACCAGCGCCTGACCCCACGCTCCGGCAGGACCGCATCCTGGCAGCGTCTCAAGCAGCAGCTCGCACAGGCTGCCGCCAGTTGGTTCCTCCCGGAGGCCCGCTGAACCGTCCTGGCCCACTTCCCGGCTACTCGCCGCTGCCCGCTAGGCCCGGCCCTCGCTCGCTGGAAGCAACGCCAGGCGAAACGAACAGGGGGGAGCCGCCAAACGCGTGCAGATCATCCAGCGCCGGGAGCTCGTGGTGCCGGTGCTCCCGGGGTAGCATCGTCTTCCCTGCTCGCCCAGCGCCAGAGCGCGAAGAGCGGTTGCGGACCATCCCTCGGGCTTGACACGCCCGGGAGTGCCCATACACTCTTCATGTCAGTACTGGCATATGCGCGACACGGAGAAGCCGATGCTCACCTTCCTTCCTCCTGCACTTGAGTTGGTATTGCTCAAGCGCGAACACGACCAGCGGCTGGGTTTGCCGCCTTGCCGGCCGGGGCGTGCACCGGGAATGGGGCGGCACCAGCTGCGCTAGCGGGCGGCCGAGGCAGGCGGCGGCCCTGCTGTTCTTCCTCGAAAGCTGCTGGGTATACAATACGCACGTTAGCATTCTCTGGAGGGAGAAGATGCACCAGCCGTCGGCCCCGGATCCCACCGCTCGTTCTCGCTTTTCCTGGCAGCTTGGTGCCGTGCTCGCATTGCTAGTGGCCTGTGCGCCAGAGGGTGCGGTGCCAGCAGCGCGGAACCCAGCCGGCGAGATCCCTGCCGAGGTGCCGGTTCTCCGGGTGGGCGCACAAGGTATTGCTGCTGACCTGGTCCCGCGCGATACGGCTATCCCCTGGTACCAGTTCTGGCCGATGTACGACAGTCTCACTCAGTTGGGGAAGGACTACCGGGTCGAGCCCTCGCTCGCCGAACGCTGGGAACTTGCGCCGGATGGCCTGAGCTGGACCTTCACCCTGCGGCGGGATGTTCGCTGGCCGGACGGCAGCCCGCTTACCGCCCAGGACGTCAAATTCACGATCGAGAGCCTAATCGAGCAGAACACCTCGATCCGCGCGCGGATCCCCGCGGTGATAGGCGCTCGCCTGCTTGACGACGACCGCGTTGAGTTATCCACCTCGCGGGTCGATGTGAGCGTGCCCAACAATGGCGCGGTGCTCTGGATCTTCCCCCGCCAGGCGATCGAGCGGATTGGCTGGGGTGCCTTCACTGCCCAGCCCTTTGGCTCGGGACCCTACGAGCTGGTCGAGTACCGCAGCGCCGACCTGCTGCGCTACCGCAAGAAGAGCACCCCCCATCCCTTCCGCTCGCCGGTAGCGAACGAGCTGGTGATCCGCGCTATTCCAGAGCCTGCCCAGCTGATCGCTGGGCTGCGGAGCGGCGAGCTAGACCTGGTGCCGGCAGCCAACTTCTCCGTCGAGCAGATTGGTCAGCTCAAGAATGCTGGCTTTCAGATCGAGGCGCCGCTGGCGAGCAGCGTCTACCTGGTGATGATGTACGGGGCTGCCCAGACCCGCCGGACGCCGCTCCGCGACCGTCGCGTGCGCTACGCCATCAACTACGCAGTCGACCGCTTCACCATGGCACGCCAGTTCTACGGCGCTTATGCCCAGCCGACTGGTCAGCAGGCTGTCCCGGGCAGCCTCTACTTCGACCCCGACGCGCTTCCCTGGCCGTTCGATCCCCAACGCGCCAAGCAACTCCTGGCCGAGGCGGGCTACCCGAACGGCTTTCGGCTGGAGATCGGGATCGTCTTCACCCCCTTACGCTCGCCGGCCGAGGTGATGCTCGCCGTCAAGCAGTACCTGGCCGACGTTGGGATCGATACCCCAGTCCTGCAGACGGAGGTGGGTGTCTGGACGGACTACGCCTTCGGCCGCAATAACACGCCCCAGCCAGACTTCCTCGCGACCTTCTCACTGGAGAGCGATGGCTTCTACACCAACTGGCGGGCTGTTGCTGGTTGCGACCGCGGAGGAAGCATCGAGAAGGCCTGGACCTGTACCCCGGAGTGGGACCGTACCTTCGATGCTGCGCTCAGCGAGCCAGACCCGACGCGGCGCAGCCAGGTGCTCCGCCAAGCCAATCGGGTCTTCCGAGAGGACGCACCGGTGCTGTTCCTCGTCAATGGGCCGCAGTTCTTCGTTTCCAGCCCGAAGCTGCGTGGCCTCACTCTTCCCACGCCCCAGTTCTACAACCTGGACTCGGTCTACCTTGTGCGCTGAGGCACCGTTGGCTAGGGCGGTGCCGCCCGCCAGGTGATGGGGATAGCGAGGCGCTGGGTCCCATCGACCACCAGCCAGAGGTCAAAGGAAGAGATGGTACCGCTACAGCGCCCCTCTGGCCAGCGGCAGCGGAGGAGCGGTGGTGGAGCTGTCGCCGCGGCCTCGCTTGCGTGCAAGCGCAAGGCGGGGAGGCTGCTGCTGAGAGCAAGTTGGGAGAGCAGGCTGCCCGCGTCGAGCGTGAGCGTGAGCGGTCGGGTAGGATAGCATGGGCGGTCACGGTCCTGGCAACTGAGGGCGAGCGCGCCGAGCGGGGCGATTGTGCCGCCATCAGCGACTGCCGCGCTCACACGCGTCCCCACGGGGAGCGCGCCCGCCGGGACCTCCAGGCGGAGCGCAGGCCCGCTTGGAGCACGATAAGCCCCTGGCAGCACGGGTGGAGGCGCGAGTTCCAGGGTGCCGCCCGCGCCGTCCAGCACGAGCTGGTGCTCGGGGGCAAGCTCCAGGAAGAGCGCCCGATGGGTGACCCGGAAGAACGCCCAGCCGTTCTCGACCCGCCAGGGGGTAAGCACGGTGCCGGTGTCGGTCGTGGCGCGGAGCAAGCGGCTCAGCGGCACACCCGCCTCGCGTTCGACCGGCTGCGGCACGAGCACCCCCGCGACCAGCTGGTAGCGGTAGGCGTGGGGCTCGTCATGGTAGCCAGAGTCCACCCAGAGGACGTGCTTCTCGCGGGCGCCAGTCCGGTCCTGGAAGACGAGCCACTGGAGCGTGTTACAGCGCCGCACTGGCCCCCCGCGGGAGGGGAGGCACGGGTCGCTGCCTCCGGGCGCAGCACCGGCAGCGAGCACGGTCGGCTCGCCGAGGTCGGCAAGAAAGCGTGTCCTCTCCAGCTCCGCGACGCTGAACTGGAAGGCACGGTACGCCGCGCTGAGCACGCCGCTCTGGATCAGTCCCCATTCTCCCACGGTGCTCGTCGGGTCGCTGCGGAGCATGAACCAGATGACCGCTACCAGCGGCATGGTGGGATGACGCGCTGCCTGCAGGCTCCAGGCGAGGGTTGGTGCCACCAGCAGGGCGACGTCATCGGCCGTGCGGTCGACGCAGGCGAGGTTGGCTGGGTCATGGCAGGGCCGCGTGCCTGCTCCGTAGGTCAGCCCCGTCTCACTCACGATGATCGGCTTGGCCAGGCCGAAGGCGGCCATCACCTGCCGAAAGCGCTCGATCTTGCCCAGGAAGCCTTTGGCAGTTGGCGTCTCGTGGGCCTGGCGATGGAAGAGGTACCAGTTGAACGAGGCGATATCGAACAGTGCCCCAGCGTTGCCGATCGCAGGGTCGATCACCTGGGCGAAGAACTGGCAGTTGAAGGTGAGGTAGGTGCTCTCATCCAGCGGGGTGCCCGTGCGGTCGTAGCAGGTATCGGCAGCGAGGGCGGCGAAGACGATCCTCGCGGCGGGGTCAGCTGCCTGCTTGGCATTCCCGGCACGTCGGAGCAGCTCGGCGTAGAGGCGTGGGCCCCAGAAGGGCGAGGCGCTCCCGTACGGGTCACGGGTGTTGCCGAGGCAGCCACCCCCAAGGGCATTCGGCGCTCCGTCGGGCGCAGTCAGGTCTTTGAGGTAGAAGTCCGCCTCGTTCAAGATCTGCCAGAACATGACCGCACCGCGGAGCGAGGGGTCGCCAGCCTGGCTGCCGTAGCGACGCATCGCGCTGGCAAGGAACTGCTCGAAGGCGGCCAGCCCGCGCTCGGTGAGGGGGCCACAGCGGGCTGCGCCTGGCGTGTAGCTTCCCGGGAAGGGCGCATTCGCGACGACCACCAGCGGGACCAGCCCCGCCTCGCGGAGGGCGCGGAAACGGGCGTCGTAGCTCTCCCAGCGGTACTGGCCTGGCACACCTTCGACCTCGTCCCAGTTGAGGGCGGTACGCACGTAGCGAGCACCGAGCGCTTGCAACGCCCCCATCGCCGCGCTGCCAGGCTCGGGCGCGCGGTCCCACACGCCAAAGATGGTTTCCGGGGGCGGGGCAGCCCGGGCCACCGGTGCTGTGGGGATCCCGCTGAGGAGCAGGACCAACAGGGCGAGGCCGCACCCGCGCCAGCGCAATGCCACGCCTTCCTCCTCGCGCTTGACAGACCAACTGCCGCATGGTGCCGGCTGCGGCAACGGAAGGGTAGCCGATGGCCCCGCGAGCTGCCCAGCGTGTCCGCGGTTGCTGCTGGCTAGCGCCGCTCGGCTGGCTCGATGAGGAGGCGGAAGGCGCCTTCGCGACTGGTCTCAGCCGTCAGGCCGCTGACGATCAACACCGCGCGCTGGACGTCCTGGCCGACCCCGCGGAGCGTGAGGCTGCCACGGTTCTGGGCATCCAGCACCAGATCCTCGACGGTGACCGTGGGGCCGAAGCGAACGAGCTGGACCGCGAAGCGCTGGGGGAACCGGCCAGCCGTCCGCACGAACCCGACGGCGGTCCACCCTCGGTACTCCTCTGCATCGTCAGCCCAGCCGATCTCCGGGATGCGCAGGTTGTCGAGGGCGAGCCCTTCGAGGTTGATGGCGTCGTCCGTCACCACTTCGAAGCGCAGCAGGATGCGTTGCCCGGCGTAGGCGCTCAGGTCGACCCGTTCTGGGACCCAGCTCGGCTGCGACCCTCCCGAGCTACCCGTCCACCCCGGGCCGAAGGCGCTATCGACCGCGCTGGTCGAGGTGGTTGCCGGCAGGACCTGCCAGCTCGTGCCGCCATCGACGGAGACCGCCACGTAGGCGAAGTCCCAGTTCCGCTCCAGGTCATGCCAGAGCGAGAACTCCAGGGTAGCGCGCTCCACCCCCCGCAGGTCGACCTCGCGCGTCAGCGTGGCATCCATCCCATCGCCCCGAGTGCTCCACCAGAACTGGTGCCCAGGACGCGGTTCGGCGCCGAGCAGGGCCACCGTGGGCTCCCCCTCGAAGCGAATGGTCGCATCGGCGGGCAGGTGCAGCTCATAGTACTGGGCCCCGAACTGCTGGACACTCCCACTCACGCTGCCGAACTGGCTGATGGTCGTGCGTGGGGCGACCCGTGCGTTCAGGCCGTCGTGGCGGTAGCGTGGCTGGGTGGGGTCATTGAGCAGGTTCGCGACCGTCCAGTCCTTGAACACCGTCTCGAAGCTCGGCCCACCGTGGCGGGCCAGCCAGGCGGCAACTCCCGCCACCCCCTGGCGGGGCTCGCGGACGAGGTCCGGCAACGTATCACTCCCGAACCGCTGGGCCAAGTAGCGGAAGAACAGATAGGCAGCGCCGTAGTGTGGACCAGCGGCAGCAGGGCTCGCCGCCCAACCAGTGAGCGAGGTGTTCGGGTTCGCCAGAAAGGCATTCAGGAAGCTCGCTCCCGCCCCGCACCGTTCGGCTGCGAGCTCAGCCAGCCCTTCGTTGACCCAGGTCGCTTCGGTCGGGTCGTTCGCCCACTGCACCATGTGGAAGAACTCGTGCGCCAGCGTGCTCAGGAACTGGTTCGAACCCAGGCGGAGGGCGCCAGCATTCAGGTAGAACATCTTGCGCTGGTTGCTGAACGGGTTGACGGCGGTCGGATATTCGTCGGCGCTGCTGTAGTAGCCCGCGACACCGGGGAAGTTGCCCACGAGCACCGCGAGACGGGCGGTCGCATCCTCCCCGGCTGGCAGCTCGCTGCCGAACTGCTGACGCACACAGGGGAGGACCGCCGTCTCGAACGCCTCCGCCGAGCGCCGCAGGTCGTCTTCCGCGGGTTGCAGGCCGCGCTGCACGTAGAGCGCCAGCCGCGGCGTGGCGGCACGCAGCACCGCCTCCACCTGGTAGTGGCTACCCGTGCTCACCTCCGTCACCCAGAAGGTCCGCACGTCACCGAGCTGCTCGGGAAGGACTTCCAGCTGGCGGGGGACCGGCCTCCCACCTGTCCGGAGCCGCTCGGCCAAGGCGTAGAGGTCGCGCGGCGGAGGCTCGGGCAGTGCACGCGTGATCGGCACGTCCTCGCGGACGACTACTGCCGTTGGCGCTGATGGTGCTCCAGCAAGCCAACTGGCGCTGACCACTGCCCCCGTCGCACTGGCGAGCAGGAGGGCCAACAGCCCGAGCAGGAGGCGCTTCACGCTGCTCCTGCCCGCTGAACCAGACTCCCGAGCGCAACGGCCAGGCGAGGGAGGGCTGCCTGGCAAGCCGCGAGCACCTCCTGGTGGGAGAGCTGGTTCCCGTCGCCGCAGCGGTTCGTTACCAGCGAAAGCGCGCAGATGCGGAGCCCCTGCTGCCGCGCCACGATCACCTCCGGTACCGTGCTCATCCCGACGACATCGGCGCCGATCCGGCGCAGGAAGTGGCACTCAGCCGGCGTCTCGTAGGAAGGCCCGACGACCATGGCGTAAACGCCCTCGCGGGCGCGGAGGCCAGCTGCTCGGCAGGCCTCTTGGGCGGCCGCCCGCAGCGCACCATCGTAGGCGTCGTGGAGGGCGAGGAAGCGCTCGCCCAGCGTGCCGACCAGCGGGTTCGCCCCCGCGAAGCCTGGCAGGTTGAGGTGGTCGCGCAGGACGACGACATCGCCTGCCTGCAGGTCCTCGGCGAGGGCACCCGCCGCGTTCGTGAGCACAACGGTGGTCACGCCCGCCTGGGCGAGAACCCGCATGGGAAAGGCCACCTCGCGTGCAGAATAGCCCTCGTAGAGATGGGCCCGGCCAGCCAGCACGAGCACCGGGCTCCCAGCGAGCCGGCCGATCACCAGCTGCCCCGCATGGCCAGCGACCGTCGGCCGGGGGAATCCCGGGAGGGCAGCATACGAGCAGGACACCGCCTCCTTCAGGGTTGCGACCAGCGGGCTGAAACCGGAGCCCAGCTGGAGCGCGACCCGCGGGACGGGGTGTCCGAGCGCTGCAATCGCGTGCGCCGCCGCTTGCGCGGGATCGTCCGGGGGTGTCACCGTACTCCTTCATTCTAGGGATGCAGCTGGTGCCCCGCCAGCCACCGAAGGGTGCACCCCTTCTCGGTTGCAGTCGCTCTCCCTTGCTACAATAGACTGAAGGTAAGACGCTGGAGAGGAGGCGAGAACGATGGTGCTCGCACTGGCCCCCCACGAGCCACAACCCGTCCCGATCACGCGCGAGAACATCTTCGATACCCCGATGACCCCCTTCGAGGAGTGGTTGTTCTCGCTGGCGCGTCAAAACCCTGCCCGCTTCCGTCAGCTCGTGACCGAGTGGGTCGACATGTGCCCGGCGTTCGACGGCCCGGAAGATGGCGCTGACGTGGTGCCCCCAGGGTGCCTGACGCCAATCCCGATCCCGGAGTACTGGAAGATCCCCGTCCACCTCGAGCCGGGTGGATTTGGCAACCCCAAAGTCGTGCGCTTGAGCCAGGTCTCCAAGGCCCAGTGGACCTTCACCCGCGAGGAGAACGTCCGCGAGTGGCTCAGCCGCCTCTACGGGGATGCACCCCCGCGCCGCTTCCTCGATATCGGCACCGGCACCGGAACGACCGCTATCGTCTGCGCCGAGCTGTTCCCCGAGACGGAAGTGATCGGGATCGATCTCTCGGCCCCCTACATCCGCTTTGCGCGCGAATGGGCGAAGCGGCGAGGGCTGACGAACGTGCAGTTCTACCAGCAGAACGCTCAGCAGACCGTCTTCCCCGACGCCAGCTTCGACGCCGTGCACTTCACCTACGTGCTCCACGAGATGCCGGTGGAAGACGCCCGGAAGATCTTGCGTGAGCTGTACCGGCTCACTACCCCAGGCGGCCGGCTGTCGATGTTCGACGGCCTCTACCCAGATACCGAAGAAGAGCGCCAGCGGAAGGCGCAGTTCAGTAAGATCACCGGCATCGAGCCGTACCTCGGCGAGTACATGAAGCTGAACGTCGAGAAGGCGATCGCCGAGACCGGCTTCACCGAGGTGACTCGCCACTTCGCCGTTCCGGACGGAATGGTCGTCTCGGCCCGCAAGCCCGCAGCCTGAGAAAATTCCCCCCGATCTCGCTGAAGCAGGCAGCCAGCCTTGCTACACTGACTGGCGTGCCAGCGCCGCATCGTCCGTTTCTGCTGCTCAGCTACCGGGAGCAGCCGCCAGCCCCCGCCGGGCGGCCGCTCCCTCCACTGCCGCTTCCTCCACCCCCGCTCCCTGCTCGTGGGCCGAGGGGGCGTCCGCTTCGGCGGCGGCGCGCCTGGCGGCCACCGCGGGCGATGGTGCTGTTGCTCCTCGGCCTGCTGCTGGCGGGGGCGGGGCTCAACCTCTGGGAAGTCCCTGCTGCCGGTGCGGCTGAGGTGACGGTGCCATACGAGTGGTACCGCTACCAGGGTGAGTCAGACTCCGGCCCAGCGGCGCCGCTGAACTGTGAGGTCACCACTACGGCCATGGCGATCCAGTTTGCGCGGGGTGGGCTCCGCGTCCCGATCAAGGATGTCCGCACGGTGATCGGCCATACTGGGCCAACGAGCAGTGCGGATGCCAAGAAGGCGCTGCGCTACTGGGGCGTGCCGACCAACGATATCGACACCATCGACCAGGTCATCGCGGCAGTCCGACGGGGGCGTATCGTGATTGTCGGGCTGATGCTGGGGGCTATCACCCTCGGCAGCGATGCCGGCCAGGCCCGCTCACCGGTGAGCGCGCGCACGGGGCGCTACTCGACCTACGCTGGCGCCCATTCGATCGTGGTGAAAGGGGTCTCGGCCGATGGGCAATGGCTGACCGTCTACGACCCCAACCACTGGGAGGGAAACCCCACCTACCTGTATGCCGACGGCACCCCTAAGGGGAAAGACCGCCGCTACCGGACCAGCGAGGTGGCCGCGGGCATGCGTGACCTGGTGGACTTCCCCCGGGCGATCGAGATCCTGGGGGGGAACGGCGTGCTGACGAACGGCGGGCAACCACCCGCGATCGCTTCCCCCACCCCCGCTTCGGCGGCTGCGCCGAGCGGTGGCAGAGGGGAGCCGCGGCAGAGCAGCGACCTGGTGGTGCTGACAGCAGGCAGCGGAGAGGGCTGGGCGAGCGCAGTGGTGACCTTCGGCGTGCGGAATGTGGGGACGGCTCCCCTCACTCTCGATGCCATTGGCGTCCGGGGGACACGGCCGGATGGTAAGCCGGTCGAGCAGTTCCAGCGCGGAGTGGTGCTCACCCCGGGAGCGGAGCGGACCGTCTCGCTCATCCTCGAGACGCCCCTGGCGGGGGAGTGGAAGCTGAACCGCCTGCTCTATCAGCAGCAGGGGGCCTGGGAGGAGCTTGCCGCCGACGGCCACCTGAACCAGGCGACCTTCCGGGTGGGGAGCGCCACCGGCGTGAGCGCACCCCCGCCGGGCGGTCGCGGCCTCAAGCCGAGCGGCCCGGTGCTGCCAGGGCCTGAGCCTGGGCGCTAGCCCGCGCGGTAGAATGCCGCCGTCGCCCCCGTGATGTCCATCACCACCCCTTTGACCTCGGTGTAGGCCAGCAACGTGTCTTCCCCGACGCCGCTGCGCTTGTAGGCACCCGTCGGGATGCCGCCGCCCGCCGCGTACGTATTCACCCAGATCAGGCCAGTGCGGATGGCACGCACAACCCGCATTGCCCGGTTCAGGTCGCGGGTCCACAGTCCGCCCGCGAGCCCAAAATCGCTGTCGTTCGCGATCCGGACTGCTTCTTCCTCGTCGGTGAAGGGGATGGTGCAGAGCACCGGGCCGAAGATCTCCTCACGGGCCACCCGCATCTCGTTGCGGACGTTCGCCAGCACCGTCGGCTGGTAAAAGTTGCCCTCCTCCAGCCCGGGAGGCTGGCGGCCGCCGGTCACGATCGTGGCGCCCTCCTGCTGCGCACTCTCGACGTAGAACTGGACACGCCGCAGCTGGTCCCGCGAGATCAGCGACCCGAGCTGGGTCTGGGGGGCGAAGGGGTCACCGATGCGCAGCTGGGCCGCCTTTTCCGCCACGGCGGCCACGACGCGGTCGTAGATGCTCCGCTGGACGAGCAGGCGAGAGCCGGAGAAGCAGCGCTGGCCGCAGTTGCGGAAGATGCCGGTCAACGCGCCCTCAATGGCGAGTTCCAGGTCGGCATCGGCGAAGATGATATTCGCCGACTTGCCACCCAGCTCGAGGAGCGTCTTTTTGATCCCGCGAGCGGCGAGCTCCAGCATCTTCTCGCCCGCGGCCACCGAGCCGATCAGGGTGATCATGTCGACCCCGGGGTGGCCAGCCAAGGCGACGGCAGTCTCGGCGCCACCGCATACCACCGAGAGTGCACCGGGCGGCAGGCCAGCCTCCCGCCCCAGTTCGGCCAGGCGCAGCGTAATGAGCGAGGAGTATGGCGAGGGCTTGAGCACGATGGTGTTCCCAGCTGCCAGGGCCGGGGCAGCTTTCCCAGCGGCGAACACCATCGGGGCGTTGAAGGCGATCACTCCGGCCACAACCCCAACCGGTTCCCGCAGCGAGAAGCGGACCAGGTTCGGGTCGAACGGTGCTGTCTCCCCGCGCAGCACGATCTCCGCCTGGGCCGCCATCGCCCGGAAGGCCTGGGCACCCATCTGGATGTCGATCTCGCTCTCGCGCAGTGTCTTTCCGTTGTCCAGGGTGTTCAGCCGGACCAATTCCTCGCGGTGAGCCTCGATTAGGTCGGCCAGGCGGTTGAGCACGCGGGCACGGTCGCTGGGAGAGAGGCGCGGCCACCGTCCCGCGTCGAACTCGCGGCGGGCGGCCCGGACGGCGCGGTCAACGTCCTCCGGAGCGGCTTCGGCAATCTCAGTGAGCAGTTCGTTGGTGGGGGGATACACTGTAGGAAAGCGGCGGCCGCTCGTGGATTCGGCGTATGCTCCGTCGATGAAGAGCCGCGAATCGAAGGTCGGCCGGTCGGGGAGCTCCGCCAGCCGCCGCACGCCTGAGACCGAGACCATCGCGCTTCCTCCACACCAGGGATCCGGCCGTGCCGGTGGGGAGAAGGATAGCGCCTCGCGCGAGGAATGCGGCGGCAGGCCCGGCGTCTAGCCCGAACGGGCCCCCCCAAACGGCAAGTGGCTTGGCCTAGCGCGGCGTTTACATGGCTGCCTGCCAGGCCTATACTGCACCCTCACGATCCTCGGGGGATGCCATGCCCGACCCGAACCTCCACCAGCTGCGCATCTTTGAGACGGTGGCGCGTCTGGGCAACTTCTCGCGGGCAGCTCGGGAACTCTCGATCACCCAGCCGGCGGTCTCGATGCAGGTGCAGGAGCTGGAGCGTGCGTTCGGCACCCCGCTCCTCCAGCGGCTCGGGCGGCGGATCGTGCCGACGGAGGCGGGGCTGCTCGTCCTGCGCTACGCTCGTGAGATCTTCGCCCTGGTGGAGGCGCTCAACGTTGGGGTAGCGGAGTTGCGCGGCCTCCAGCGAGGGACGGTGCGGGTCGGGGCGACGGCGACCTTCGTCGATTACATCCTGCCCCCGCTACTGGCGCGTTTCCGCGAGACCTATCCTGGCCTGGCGGTCCACCTCACGGTCCTGGAGCCCGAGACGCTCATTCAGCAGGTGCTGAGCGGGGAAGTTGGCCTCGGCTTTGCGGCTGAGCCGCGGCCGGACCCGCAGGTGGTCGCGCATCCGTTCGGCCAGGAGGAGCTCGTGGTCATTGCCCCTCCCGGCCACCGCTACGAGCGCCGGCGCGCCATCCCGGTCGTCTCGTTGCGGAGCGACCCGTGGATCCTGCGCGAGGTGGGCTCCGAGCCGCGGCTCATGGTCGAGCGTCTGACCAGCCAGCGCGGGCTCGGGATCACCCCCAGTTTCGAGTTCTCCAGCAACGAAGCCGTCAAGCGCGCCGTGATCGCCGGGCTTGGGATCGCGCTCGTCTCGGCCCTAAGCATCGCCTATGAGCTGGCGGCAGGGGCGATCTGTGTCCTCGATGTGCCTGACCTGGCCATCAAACGGACGCTCGCGGTCATCCATCATCGGCAGCGGCGGCTGAACAAGGCCGAGCAGAGTATGCTCCAGCTCGCCCGCGAGTGGAGCCCGCCCGCCTTCCAACCGCGCACCGCCTGACCAGCGGGGCGGTCTTTCCGGGGCTAGCGCAACGGTTCCACCCAGTGGCCGGTCGTGAGGCGGAAGGTTAGCAGGACAGCGAAGGAGACCAGCACCAGGATGCTGCTGATCACGAGGGCAGCGTTCAGGTCGGTCTCGAGCGCCTGGTAGATCGCGAGCGGCAGGGTCTGGGTTCGCCCGAGGAATGAGCCTGCGAACAGGATCGTGGCGCCGAACTCGCCGATCGCCTTCGCCCAGGCGAGCACGACGCCCCCCGCCAGCGCGGGAAAGGCGAGCGGGACGGTGATCAGGCGGAAGACGGTCAACGGCCCGGCACCAAAGACCATGGCCGCCTCCTCCGCCTCCCGCTCGACGGCGGCGAAGCCCGCGCGGGCGGTCCGAATGTAAAAGGGGGCGGCCACAAAGCACTGGGCGAGCACCACGGCGGTCAGGGTGAACGCAACCTCAATGCCGAGGGCGTTGAGCAGCGGTCCGAAGAGGCCCCGCCGGCCGAATGTGAACAGCAGCGCCACTCCGGCCACTGCGGGCGGCAGTACGATTGGCAGGTCGAGCAGGGTCTCGACGATGCTCTTGCCGGTAAACTCAGCGCGAGCGAGGAGATAGGCGGTGGGAGTGCCCAGCAGAACGATCAGGGCAAGGGCAAGGAGCGAGCTGACCAGGCTCAGGCGGAGCGCTTCGGCCACGATCGGCCGGGTGAGGTACTCCACCACCAGGCCACCCGGTACGGTGCGGGCGAGGACCGTCGCTACCGGCACGCTCAGATAGAGCAGGACGATCAGGGTCGCTGCTGGGGGGAGCCACCGCACGGTGAGTGCCGGCGCTGGGGGAGCTGGCAGCGGCCGGACGGTTGCGTCGCGGGTGGTCATGGCGGCGGCAGGAAGCCGTACTTCTTCAGCGTCGCCTGTCCTTCGGAAGCGAGGACGGCGTTGATAAAGGCCTCCGCGGCCTCCCGGTTGCGCGCTCCCTGCACCACCGCGATCGGGTACAGCGCCACCACGTTGAACTGGTCTGGGATGGGCAGCACCTGGACGATGTTCGCCGTCTGAGCGGTGACATCTGTCGCGTAGACGATGGCGGCATCGGCCTCGCCCAGCTGGACCTTCGCCAGGACCTGCCGCACGTTCGGTTCCTCAGAGACCACGTTGCGCAGCGTCCCGTCGGCAAAGACGGCCCCGTAGGCGGGGTCAGCGCTCAGCTTCTGGAAGATCTCGCGGGCGTAAGCTCCTGCCGGCACGTCACGCTGGGCGAGCACCAGCTTCAGCCCAGGGCGAGCAAGGTCGCCCACGCTCTGGATCCGGCCTGGGTTCTCACGCGGCACAACGACTACCAGTTTATTGCTCGCGAACAGCCGTGGCGTGCCACTGATCACTCCGTTACGGACGGCAAGCTCCATCTGCTCAATGTTCGCCGAGGCGAAGAGATCCGCCCGCGCGCCTTGCTCGATCTGGGTCCGGAGCTGGGGCGAGCCAGCAAAGTTGAAGGTGACGCGCAGCCCCGGGGCGCTCGCTTCCAGGCGCTGTCCGATCTCGGTGAACGCTTCGCTCAGCGAGGCAGCGGCAAAAACGACCAGTTCACCGCTCAGGGCCGGGCGCGCTGGCTGGGCGGGCGGTGTGGCCACGGAGGGGCCGCTGCTCGTGGGGCTGGGAGCGCCGGTAGGAGCGGGCTGACAGGCGCTGAGGCCAAGCACAAGAAAGACGGCGCGGGCGAGCTGGAGGAGGAAACGGTCCATGTCGCCTATTCTCAACAAGATCAACAGTTTGTGTCAAGTGATGTTAGAGTATTGCATCATGGCGTGGCACGGCGACCGGGCGAAGCAGGCCCGACAGGTGGCGAGCAGGCCACGCCAGCAGAGGGGAGCGCTCATGTACCTTTCACGCTTATCGTTCTCGGTCCTCCCTGGCAAGGGACGTGAGGCTGCCGAGGCGCTCAAGACCCTCGCAGCCTTGGTGGCGGCGCACGGCGGTGGCCCAACCCGGATCCTGCAGGCGCACTTTGCTTCACCGGAGGCGGCCGACCTTCAGTTCGAGCAGGAGGTGGCGAGCGTCGCGGAGCTGGAGGCACAGGTGCGCCAGATCGCCGCGCTGCCGGAGTTCCAGCAATGGAGCGCATCCTTCTCGTTGCTGCTCAGCCGGACGCCAAAGCGGGAAGTGTTTACGGTCGTTGCCGAGGAGGGTGGGGGGCACCCCGGCCCGGCAGCTGCAGCGAGCGCGGGGTAAGCAGCACCAGGTGCGACTGGCGGAAGCGAACGGTGCGGGAGCTAGTCGCCGCGCGGGTAGGAGCCCAGCACGCGCAGCAAGGTGGCCATCTCCGCGAGGTGGTCCAGGGCGCGCTTGCCTGGGCCCTCGGCGGCGTGGCCAGCGAAGTCCAGGTAGAAGACGTACTCCCAGGGACGCCCCTTGAGGGGGCGCGATTCGATCTTGGTCAGGTCGATGTCGCGCAACGCGAAGGCGGCCAGCGCCCGAAAGAGCGCGCCCGGCACGTTGGTCATCGAGAAGACGATCGAGGTCTTGACGGGCACCTCGGTGGGCGGTCGGGGCGCAGGCTCGCGGGCCAGGGCCAGAAAGCGGGTGTAGTTTTCCGGCTCATCCTCGATTCCTTCCTCCACTACCTCCAGGCCGTAGACCTCGGCAGCCCGGCGGCTGGCGATGGCCGCGGCATCGTTGCGCCCTTCCTCCGCCAGCGCCTTGACGGCGCCGGCGGTATCGTAGAACGGCGCCGTCGCGACCCCGAGGCGCGCCAGGTAGCGCTCGCACTGGGCCAGGGCCTGCCAGTGGCTGTAGACCTTGCGGACATCCGCTTTGCGGACGCCCGGCAGGGCGATCAGGCAATGGCGGATCCGGAAGCTCAGCTCTCCGACGATATACAGCTGGTAGCGCAGGAGCAGGTCGTAGTTCTGGTGGACGCTCCCCGCCAGCGAATTCTCGATCGGTACCACCCCGCGCTCACAGTCGCCGGCCTCCACGCGTTGGAAGACGTCTTCGAAGGTTGCGCAGGGCACCGGCACGATCGCAGGCCCGAGCAGCGCGCTTGCCGCTGCCTCGCTGTAGGCGCCACGCTCTCCTTGAAAAGCCACCCGCATCGTTCCCCCTTCGGCTGCCATAGTGTACTGGCTCGCCGGCTCTGGCTGACGGCAGGTGGAAGGGGCTATCCGCCACCCGGCGGAGGACGGCTAGCGCAGGTAGGAAAGGGGGTTGACCCGCACGCCCCGGTAGAGCAGCTCGAAGTGGACGTGCGGTCCAGTGGTGATGCCCGTCAGCCCGACGGTGCCCAGGGGCTGGCCACGGGTAACCACCTCTCCCTTGCGGACGTAGAGCTGGTTCAGGTGGGCGTAGCGCGAGACGAAGCCGTTGCCATGGTCGATGTCGACCACCGTGCCGTAGCCACTGTTCCAGCCGGTTGCCGCGACGACGACGGTCCCGCCATCGATGGCGAAGACGCCGTTGCCGAAGGGGGCGGCAATATCCAGCGCGGGGTGATAGCCAGAGTAGTACTGGGTGATCCGCCCTTCGGTGGGCCAGCCCAGGCGCAGCCCGCGCAGAGTGCTGGCAGCTGCATCGGCTGCCTCGCCGGCACTGCTGGCTGCGCTCGCGGCGGCGGCCACGACGGGTGGGGCAGGCGCGGGCGGTCGCGGCTTGACCCCGAGGGGGAACAGGATCAGCTGGCCGGCGATCAGCTGCTGGGGGTCCTCGATCCGGTTGAGGGGGTAGTTCAGCACTGCCTCGACCGAGACGCGATAGCGCTCGGCCAGCTGAGCCAGCGTCTCCCCGGCCTGGACGGTGTGGAGCACGCCCGTCACCGGGGGCACGCGCAGCACCTCCCCCGGCCGGATCAGGTTCGGGTCGCTCAGGTCGTTCGCCCAGATCACGGTTTCGGTCGAGACGCCCAGCCGGTTGGCGATCGCAGAGATGCTGTCGCCAGGTTGGACGACGTACTCGGTGATGGTCGTCCGTTCGGAGAGCCCCGGGCCGAGCATGGGGTGGGTTGCCAGAAAGCTCGGTGCCCCGCTCACCGGGAACGGCTCGAAGGTCCAGCCGCGCAGGTCGTTCCCGCGCTCGCTTTTACTGCCCGCGGCACCCACCACGGTAACCGTCAGCACAATGAGGCCGATCAGGGCGTGGGTGAGGTGGCGGGGCAGGAGGCTGAGGACGAGCGTGGGGCCAGCGGCAGTTGTCTCTCGACGCAGCAGCCCGCCGCTGGCAGCGAGCAGAGTAGCGCGCTCCCCCCCGCGCCGGACCTGTGCCGCACTGAAATGGACCGCCCGCGACCCCTGCACGCCCGGATTATGCAGGCAGGCAGCCATTGCAGGCAAGTCGGCAGTCGGCTGCGCTATCGGCTAGTGGTGGCTGACTTCCCAGACCAGGTGGCGCAGCTCCGGCAGGATCAGGCGGTCCAGCGCCAGCTCGACCGCTTGGGGCGAGCCCGGGAGGGCGAAGAGCAAGGTCTCGCTGATGACCCCCGCCGTGGCCCGCGAGAGCATGGCCGCGGGGCCAATCTGCGCGAAGGAGAGCATCCGGAACAGCTCGCCGAAGCCGGGCAGCCGTTTCTCCAGCAGCCGCTCGACGGCATCGATGGTCGAGTCCCGTTTGGCGAGGCCGGTCCCGCCGTTGATGATCACCAGCTGACAGCCGGCAGCAGCCAGCTCCTGAACCAGGGTGGCGATGGTCGTCGGGTCGTCGGGCACGACCTCGTAGCGGACGACCAGGTGGCCCGCGGCCGTCAGCCGTTCGCGGATCAGCTGGCCCGAGCGGTCGGTGGCGGGCGTGCGCGTGTCGCTCGCGGTGATGATGCCGCAGCGAATGGCGGAGGTAGCCGCTTCGGCGCGCTGGCGGTGCTCTTCGACAGTCACCTCTCCTCTCTCCTGGGCCATGAACAGATGGTGGTGGCCGGATTCGACCAGGTCCACGCTGGCGAGGTCGAAGGCGCTGGCTGCCGCGGGCAAGGGAGCGGGGGCGGCGGTCGGGGTGAGGGAAAGGCGCCACACCTCTTGGACTGGCCGGAAGCCGAGCTTGCGGTAGAACGCGCGCGCCCGCTGATTGCGACGGGTGACATACAACTGCAGCCGGTCAAAGCCCTGCTCGGCCGCCCACCGGCACGCTTCTGCTACCAGCCGCTCGCCCAACCCGCTTCCCCGCTGGTCGGGCGTCAGGTAGATAGCGGCCAGCTCGGCCCAGCGGCGGTGGCGAAAGAGCGGGGAATCGAGGTGGGGTTCGACCAGCAGCAGACCGACCGGGCGCTCGCCCTCCCACGCCAGCAGCCAGAGGGCGCTGCCGCTCTGCTGTGTCTGCTCAAAGTGGCGGCGCAGCAGGTCGCACCAGCCATCGGCGAGGGCGAAGAGCGGGTCAAGGGTGGCGTTATGGGCATGGAGCGCGCCGAACAGCGTCGCCAGGGCAGGAAAGTCGCTGGCCGTGGCGGGCGCCAGGCGCAGCGCGCGGTCGGGGTGAAAGCGTGGAGTCGTCATAATGGCGGTCTCGTGCGGTGGCTGCTCTCACGATACGCGCTGGGTGGCGGTGCTGTCCAGCCGGTTGGCCACTTGATCGCAGCGCGGCAGTCGCGCACAATCGCTTGCGCGAACACTTGTGCCGGATACGCTGCTCGCCGTGTGCGGGAGAGGGGGGGCCAGCGTGCCGACTGTGGGAAGGAGGCGAGGTGCCACGGCGCTATGTGATGGTTCGCCGCGCGCAGCTCACCCGGGAGACACGCCGTCGCATCATCGGGGCGGTGCTTGATCTTGTCCTCGAGCGGGGGCCGGAAGATTTTTCGGTCGAGGAGATCTGTGAGCGCGCCAAAGTGTCGCTGCGGACTGTGTACTACCACTTTCCCTCGCGGGCCGCGCTTCTCTCCGCTGCACTGGTGGAACTCGCGCGCGAGATGGGTGCAGCCGCCCTCCGGGCCTGGCGCGATGACCAGGCGGACCCCTGCGAGGCGCTGCTCGGCTATGTCGCGGGGATCTACCAAGTCTACGAGGAAGAAGCACCCCGTTTCGAAGCGATCCTGAGTGTGCGCCGGAACCCGGAGCTCGAGGCGACGGTCGGCCGGTTGCGGGCCGCTGCGCGCGACCACATGACGGTCCTCCTCGAAGCGGCCCGGCCGCAGCTCCGCCTGCCGCTCACCGATGCGATCGCGCTGGCCTACATGCAGACGCTCTACCCCGTCTGGCGTTCCTACCGCGTCGACCTGGGGTGGTCAACGGCGGAGGCGATCGCCTTTGTCACGCGCTTCCTCCGCGAGACGCTCTTCCAGCCAAATGCACCGCCGACTGCGGGCTGAACGGCGCACAGGGCTGCGCCAGATGGCCCATCCCTCCTGCTGCTCACCTGCGCGATCCTTGGTGGCAGAGGAGGAAGCACGATGGATGAGCACGAGCCACCACGGGGCGCCCTGCTGATCACCGTTGGGTACCTGGTGCTCCTGGCCGCGCTCTGGGCGGCGGTCTTTCTCCAGGGACTGCGCCAGGGCATGGGAGGACACTGATGGAGCGCAGCCGGCCCTTCCTGCTCTACCTCTACGAGTTGGTCTGGATCCTGCCGAGTGTGGCAATCCCGGTGGGGATGCTGGTCGCGATTGTGCTGAGTGCCTTCGCGATGGGCATCGGCGTGCCAGGCGAGGCCGGCCGGGTCGACCCGAACCGCCTCAGTGAGACCCCACCCTTCAACCAACCCGGCCTTCGTCAGCTCGGCCCGAACCGCTACGAGCTGGTGATCGTGGGGCAGGTCTGGCGGTTTGTAACGGCCAGCCCGGACGACCTCTCGCGTCGGGTCGAGGTGCGCATTCCGCGTGGGGCGGAGGTGACCTTCGTGGCCACCTCGAAAGATGTGGTCCATGGCCTCCACATCGAGGGGACCACCGTCAATCTGATGCTCATTCCGGGCCAGGTGAGCCGGGCGACCGCCCGCTTTGACGAGCCGGGAGAGTACCTGTTCGTTTGCCACGAGTACTGTGGGACGGGCCACCACACCATGTACGGCCTGATCCGGGTCGAGTGAGGTGACAGCGATGACAACGGAATCGCTCGCATCCCCACCCTTCTTGGCAGAACGCCGACTGACGATCGCCTACCTGGTTGTTGCCTTGGTGGCGCTGGCGGTGGGTGGCCTGATGGGACTGTTCCAGGCGACCACCTACGCTGGCTTCGACCGCTGGATCGGCTTCAACCCCTATCTGGACTTACCCTGGATCGCCTCCTACTACCAGGGGTTGACGATCCATGGGGTCTTGCTCATCCTGGTCTGGACGACCTTCTTCATCTGTGGCTTTCTCACCCTCGTCCTGGTCCAGGTGCTCCGCCAGCCGCTCGCGTCGCTCCGGCTGGGCTGGGTAGCCTTTGGCATCATGCTGTTTGGGCTGGTGCTGGCGCTCCTGCCGATCCTCGCTAATGACGCGACGGTCCTCTTCACGTTCTACCCCCCGCTCAAGGCGAACTCGCTCTACTACCTGGGGCTGACGTTGCTCGTGGTCGGCACCTGGGTAGTGTTGCTGACGTTCGTCCGGACCTATCGAGCCTGGCGGCGTGAGCATCCGACGGAACGGACACCGCTGGCGGCCTTCATGGCCCTGGTGACGATGACGATGTGGACGATCGCCAGCCTGGGAATTGCCGCTGAAATGCTGTTCCTGGTGCTCCCCTGGTCGCTCGGCCTGTTCGGGGGGGTCGACCCCCTCCTGGCGCGGACGCTGTTCTGGTTCACTGGCCATCCGATCGTCTACTTCTGGCTGCTGCCCGCCTATCTCTCGTGGTACACGATGGTCCCCCAGCAGGCGGGTGGCCGGCTCTTCAGCGACCCGATGGCGCGCGTCTCCTTTCTGCTCTTTCTGCTGCTCTCGATCCCGGTCGGGATCCACCACCAGTACGCCGACCCCGGGATCCACCAGGGGATGAAGCTGCTCCAGGGCATTTTCACCTTCGGGGTCTTCTTCCCCAGCCTACTGACGTTCTTCAACGTGGTCGCCTCGCTCGAGCTGGCCGGGCGCGCTCGGGGCGGCCGGGGCTGGCTCGGTTGGATTCCGCGCTTGCCCTGGAACGACCCCGTCGTGACGGCCCAGGTGCTCGCGATGATCTTGTTCGCCTTCGGGGGGATCGGCGGGCTGGTGAATGCCTCCTACAACGTCAACCTGGTGGTCCACAACACGTCCTTCGTGGTCGGGCACTTTCATCTGACGGTTGGCACGGCGGTCACGCTCACTTTCATGGGGATCCTCTACTGGCTGGTGCCCTATCTCTCGGGGCGGGCCTTGGTTGGCCGGCGCTGGGCGCTGGCTCAGGCCTGGCTGTGGTTCATTGGGATGGCGCTCTTCTCGCTCGCGCTCCATCGCCTCGGCCTGCTGGGCATGCCCCGCCGCTCGAACATTGGCGATGCCCCCTACCTCCCGCTTCAGCCGGAGTGGCAGAGCTGGCTGTCGCTGGTGGGCATCGGCGGGGTGATGATGACGCTGAGCGGTCTCCTCTTCTTCGCCATCCTACTCCTCACCCTCCTGCGCTCGCGCCAGCCAGCCCAGGTTGCCTTCCCGGAAGCCGCGGCCCTCTCGGGGCCTGCCGATACCCCTGCCCTGCTCGATCGCTGGCGGCCGTGGCTGGTGCTCGCAGCCGTGCTGATCGTGGTGGCCTACGGGCCGCCGCTGGCCACCCAATTCGCAACCCTCGCGCTCACCTCGCCTGGCCTGCGGCCCTGGTGAATTCGCCGCGGCGCGGGCGCCTCCCCGCTTGGTGTGCTCGGCGTTCGCGGTAGACCGGCTCAGAGGGGTAGTACGACAGGGTGGTCCGCTCCAGCCCGGTGATCGTGGGAGCAGTGAGGACGAAGCTTGCGGCCCGACGAGAAAGACCATTGGCACCTCGTCCGACCACACCTTCATTGCCTCCCGTAGGAGCAACCAACGGCGGTTCGCGTCGGGCTGGCGTAGGCCTGACTGATCAGGGCGTCCATCGCCTGGACGCCCCCGAGGACTACCTGAGGCGGCTGGTCGCACTTGAGGAACTGCCAGCTGCAGGAGAAGCTGCCGTTCGGGTTCGAGCCAGCGGCCGCGATCAGCTCATTGCGTGGCGCCTGCCCGAGCGCGACGGCGACATCCTGGCCAACCGCGAGTGGGCTAGCTGGGAGTTCACCCCACTCGCGCGGCGGTGGCGTCGGTCGCCCGCTGCGATGCGACCACCAGGCTTGCATCCTGGCAGGAGGGAGCGTTCCACGGCAGAGAGCATCCCCGCGCTTGCCGACGCTGCGCGGGGTGAGATCAGTCCACGGTGGTAGCCAGCTGGGGGCGCGGCGGGAGCGGTGGGCGCGTCAGCCGCGGGCGCGCCGTGGGCTGGGGCGTGTGTGCAGGCCGTTGGGCGAGCAGCTCCAACGCTACCGCCACGGCACGTTCCAGCTGGTGGTCACGCCCGGCGACATAGTCCTGGGGCGTGTTGTCCACCTCGATATCTGGGTCCACGCCGTAATTCTCGACGTTCCACCCCAGGTCATCGAACCAGAAGGAGAATTCGGGTTGGGTCGTAATGGTGCCATCTGCGAGCTGATGGCGCGGCCAGATCCCGATCACACCGCCCCAGGTACGCTTGCCCACCAGCGGTCCCAGGCCGAGCCGCTTAAAGGCGTGGCTAAAGATATCGCCATCGGAACCGGCCTGCTCGTCGGTGAGGGCGACCACCGGGCCGCGGGGCGCCTGGTAGGGGTATGGCTCGGGGGCAGCCCAGCGCGGAAAGCCGTAGCCGATCCGCCTGCGCGCCAGCTTCTCCAGGAGCAGGGCGGAGACCGAGCCGCCACCATTGCCGCGCACGTCCACCACCAGGGCCTCGCGGTCGTACTCGGCCAGGTAGCTCCGGTGGAACTCGGCGTAGCCCTCCGGGCCCATGTCGGGGATGTGGAGGTAGCCGACACGACCGCCGCTCTGCTCGTGGACGAACCGGCGCTTCTCTTCCACCCAGTCGCGGTAGCGGGCGCGCCGCTCGCTCTCCAGCGCTTTGACGGTCACCAGGAACGGTGGGTCCTCGCCGCGGCGGACGGACAGCTGCACGTCGTTGCCTGCCTGGTTGACGAGCAGTTCATCCGGGGTGCGTCCAGCGAGTGGCTGCCCGTTGATGGCAAGCACGACATCCCCCACCGTCACGTTCACGCCGGGTGCGGTGAGGGGGGAGGTGGTAGCGGGGTCCCACGGGTCCCCCTGCAGGAGACGGGTGATCTGGTATCCCTCGCCGGCTGGCGCCCACTCTGCCCCGAGGAAGCCCTGGGCGTACTGTGGCCCCTGGCGGTACTCCCCTCCTAGCTCGTAGGCATGGGAGGTACCGAGCTCCCCTTGAAGTTCCCAGATCAGGTCGGAAAGCTCCGAGCGGGTACTCACGCGCTCCACCAGCGGCCGGTACTGCTGGTAGATCGCGTCCCAGTCGAGGCCGCCCAGGTCCTCCATCCAGAAATGCTCACGCTGGAGCCGCCAGGCCTCGCGGAACATCTGGCGCCATTCGAGGTCAGGGCGGACAGAGACCTTCACCCGCTCCAGGTCCACCCAGCCGCTCGCCCGGCCGGGCTTCTCACTGTTCTCCCGCCGCTCGGGAGGCTTCTCGCCCGCCTTGATCACCCGCAGCCGTTCACTGCTCCGATAGAGCAGGGTGGAGGCATCGCGGCTCACCGAGAACTCGGAGACCCCTTCCACCAGCGTCTCGAACTTCTGGGTCGCAAAGTCGTAGCAGCGGATCGTCCCGCGCGGCTGCTCCGGGCGGTCCCAACGCTCGTTGCGGGTGCCAAGGACGGGGACTTCCAGCACCAGCACCTTGCCCTTGCAGCCCGCGATCGCGCGGTAGCGTCCCTCGGGCACGGGAAAGGCTAGTACCCGGCGGGTGATCCCGTCGAGGTCGATCGCCAGCGGTGGGTGCTCGGCGGGGGGCTTCTCCTGTTGGCGCTCCTCGACGGCAGCGGCGGCCTTCGCCTCAGGGGAAGCAGCATCAGCCGGCTGGGCCGCGAGCGGCCTCGGCTGGGGTAGGAAAGGCGAGAGCAGGTCGCGCCGGAGGGTGAGGAGATAGGGACGCCAGCCTTTGGGGAAGGCCAACTCGAAGAAGTGCTCATCGGCGACCGGGTCGAACTCACGACGGCCGAGAAAGTAGAGGTAACGGCCTTCGGGGTCCCAAGCCGGGAAGGCATCGACCGTGATCGGCTCAGTGGCAAAGAACGTTGCGCCATCCTCGACGCGGGCCAACTTGATCGCAGCCGTCTCGCGGCTAGTACCGAAGCCATAGGCGATCCAGCGGCCATCGGGCGCCCACGCTATCCCCAGCAGGGGATGGAACTCGCTGTGGTCGAGCAGGGTGGCGCTGGCCGTCTCGCCCTCGAGGGTGACCAGCCAGAGTTCATTGCGGTGGTTGGCGAGCGCGAGCTGGTCGCGAGTAGGCGAAACGGCGAGCTGCAAGGTACGACCGAGGTCAAGCTGGTCGAAGCGCTGCTCGGGGACGGTGCCGTTGGCGTGGAGCAGCACCAGCACCTCGCGCTCGCCCTCGTCGCTGGCCAGGGCGACCAGTCGCTGCTTGTCGTTCAGGAAGCTGAGCAAGCGGTAGCGGACGCCATCGGGCGCCCCGAGCTGGACAACCGGCCCCTCCCAATTCGCGAACGTAAACGCCTTCCCCCGGCTCGTGATGGCGAGGGCTTCGCCGGTCGGCGAGAGCTCGGCACTGTGGAGGAAGCGCCCAGCGGGCACGAAGCGGCGGTTACACTGGCTGCGCGAGCTACCCAGGTGGATTTCCAGCCGTCGGGGAGCGTCCTCCTGGGGGTCGAGTAGGTAGATCTCGGCGGCACACTGGTAGACCAGACGCTGGCCATCGGTGCTCAGGTGGCGAGCGTAGAACTGCTCGTGGTCGGAGTGGCGCCGCAGGTCGGACCCATCAGGCAGGCAGGAATAGACATTCCCGACCCCCTCGTGGTCGGAGAGGAAGAACAGCCGCTCCCCGACCCAGCAGGGGCTGGCGAGGTTGGCCTCCGGGAGTGGCAGCCGACGGAAGGTGCCCGTACCATCGGTGTCCACCCAGATCTGGCCGGCAGTGCCACCGCGGTAGCGCTTCCAGCGCGCGGGGTCGGCGGTGTAACGCCCGAGGGCAACCCGCCCGGCTGGACCGAAGGCGATGGTGCTGGCTGGCCCGAATGGCAACTGGCGCGGCAGCCCACCCTTCGGCGATACCGCCCAGAGCCAGAAGTCGCGCGGGAGGGGGCGGGTGGCGGTGCTCGCGTAGAGGATCTCACCCGTGGGCGACCAGGTTACCGTTTCGCAGGGGGAGGCCTGGTAGGTGAGCCGTCGCGCTGTGCCGCCTGCGGTCGCGATCACATAGATGTCGGGCGGCCCCTCTTCCCGCCCGACGAAAGCGACGAGCTGCCCGTCGGGCGAAAGGCGCGGCCGGCTTGCTTCGCCCACTCCCGCCGTCAGGCGGTAGGCGCGGCCGCCCTGGGCCGGGACGAGCCAGAGGTCGTCTTCGGCGACGAAGGCGATCCAATCGTCAGCGATAGTCGGAAATCGCAGGTAGCCCTCACTCATCTGCTGCCTCCGGGGAATAGGAAAAGTCTAGCCGAGAGTGCGAGGAAGTGCTGGCCCGGAGCGTGGAGCAGGCGGGGGCGAAGCGCAGTCGAAGGCGAAGGACAGTTCGCGGCGTTCGGCTGGCTGCGGCGTAGAGCACCCAGGGGCGAGGTGCGGCCGCCGCGAGTGAGGACGGACTGGCGCTTATGGGCCCAGCTCACCCAGGAACTGGCGGAGAGGTGCAGGTGGCGACGGTTCGATCGACTCGAGGTAGCGGCGGAGCCCGTTGACGATCCCGCTCGCTACCCGGTTTGGCTGGCGGAAGAGGAACTCGCGGTCCTGGGCGTTGGTGAGGAAGGCCATTTCGATGATGGCATGCGGCACGCCGGGCGCGATGGCGTGCTGGTAGCGGCGGGCGTTGAAGGCGTAGTAGCCCGTCATCCGGTTGGAGACCTGGTTCGGCTGCGGGGTCAGCCCGGTGGCGGCGCCGTACTCTTCCCAGAGTGCCGTGCAGAGCGCTTGGTCCGCCTCGGGGGTGGCCGAGAAGCGGGAGCTGGCTACCTTATACCCCCGCAGGGTGCCGGTCACATCGCCATCGGCATGGACGGAGAGGAACACGTGGGCGCGGTAGCGAATGGGCACCGTGCCATCGAGCAGGTCGACGACGTAGCCCAGTTCCTCCAGCCGCGCCACCACCCGCTCGCAGACATCCAGGTTGACTTCCCACTCCGCCTTGCCGCCGCCAGAGGTGCCGGGGTTCAGGCGATTGTTTTTCAGCTCATCCGGCGATTGGTCGTAGCGCCAGTGGCCGGCCTGAATGCCGACCCGCTGCGGTCCGGGCGGGTTCCAGACCGGTACCCGCGGGAACGGCCGCCGGAACTCGGCGAAGCTCTCGGGGTTCCCGGGGATGAGTGGCGGCGGGTTTCCATCCGGGATCGGGAGAATGACTGTATCGATGTAGTGGGCGAGTGCCTCCCATTCGCCGCAATGGTTTGGGCGAAGGTGACACGGTAGCTCGTCTGCCTCGCCACGGCGGAGGGGTACGCTCGCGCCAAGTGCGACCAGACCAGCTGCTAGGCGGAGAAGATCGCGGCGCGAGAGACCGGTCACGGCGGCTCCTCCGGTACGGCAGTTCGCCTTCAGCCTAGGGGGAGCGTGCCTGGCCGGTCAAGGTTTTTTGCGGCGGGCACACGATCGGGCTAGCGCCGGCTCGCGATCGCCTCCTGGGCGAGGGCGAGGAACTGTGCCACGGGCAGGGGGCCAAGGTTCTCGCCACTCCGCAGCCGGACGGCCACGCTGCCCTCGGCCATTTCTTTATCCCCGATGACGAGCATGTAGGGGATTTTCTGCAGCTGCGCTTCCCGGATCTTGTGCTGCATTCGCTCCGAGGAGGCATCGACCATCACCCGGAGCCCGGCCGCCCGCAGCTGCTGCTCCACGGCGAAGGCGTAGGGGTGGTGGCGGTCGGCGATCGGGATGATGGCCGCCTGGACGGGGGCCAGCCAAACGGGAAACGCTCCCGCGAAGTGCTCGATCAGGACGGCGAAGAACCGTTCGAAGGAGCCGTAGAGCGCGCGGTGGACCATAAAGGGGCGGTGCTCGGCGCCATCCGGCCCGACGTAGGTCAGGCTGAAGCGCTCCGGCTCATTGAAGTCGAACTGGATGGTCGAGAGTTGCCAGGAGCGGCCGATCGCATCCTTGACGATAAAGTCGATCTTCGGGCCGTAGAAGGCACCACCACCCACCTCGAGCTGGTACCGGAGGTTCCGGGCCTCCAGCGCTCCCCGCAGCGCCGCTTCGGCCACCTCCCACTGCTCGGGGGCACCGACGGCCTTCTCCGGCTTGGTCGAGAGGCAGAACTCGAACGTCTCGAAGCCGAAGTCGCGCAGCACGGTGATCGCTAAGTCCACCAGTGCCCCGATCTCGGCGTCGATCTGCTCGGGAGTGCAGAAGATGTGGGCATCGTCCTGAGTGAAGCCGCGGACCCGCAACAGCCCGTGGAGCACCCCACTCCGCTCGTAGCGGTAGACCGCGCCAAACTCGGCCAGCCGGAGCGGCAGCTCGCGGTAGCTTCGCGTGCGCGTGGCATAGATCTGGATGTGGAACGGGCAGTTCATCGGCTTGACGTAGTACTCCTGCTCCTCGATCTCCATCGCGGGGTACATGTTCTCGCGGTAGAACCCGAGGTGGCCGGAGGTCTGCCAGAGGGCCGCTCGCCCGACGTGCGGGGTGAAGACGAATTGATAGCCGCGGGCCTCGAGGAGATCGCGCAAGTAGGCTTCCATGATGGCCCGCACGCGCGCTCCCTTGGGAAGCCAGAGGATGAGCCCGGGGCAGATCTCTTCGATGATGGTGAACAGCTCGAGCTCGCGCCCGAGCCGACGGTGGTCTCGCCGCGCCGCTTCCTCTCGTCGATGCAGGTAGGCAGCGAGCTGCTCCGCAGTCTCCCAGGCGGTGCCATAGATCCGCTGCAGCATCGGCCGCTTCTCGTCTCCCCGCCAGTAGGCGCCAGCGACGTTCATCAGCTTGAAGGCGCCAATCTGGCCGGTGTGCTCGACGTGCGGCCCCCGGCAGAGGTCGGTAAAGGTATCCTGGGTGTAAAAGG
>JAILZB010000090.1 GCA_023512725.1 Chloroflexota bacterium
GGCACCCGCAGCCGGTGCCGGTCGACGATGAGCTCGCCGGGGCGCCAGCCCCGGGTTGGCGCCTCACCGTTCGCAGGCCGCCCGTCGTGTTGCGCCAACGGCCGCCCATCCGGCCCGATCAGATGGACAAAGACGGCCAGGTCGAGCGGCACCGGGGCGTCCGCCCGCCAGACCAGAGTCACCTCCATATCGCGCGCCAGGATACCAGATGGCAGCACCGTTCCGTCGCTACTGAATACTGTAGCGCCCAGCAGGGTCACAACCTCCCCAAAGCGCGCATCCACAGGCAGCACCACCGGTGGTGGCGGCGGTGATAGGCGCGGCACCACCTCGACCTCCCCTAACGTCAGTCGGCTCTGGCCATCACTGAGGGTCACTGCCAGCCGACCGCTACCGCGGGCCGTCAGCAGCCGCACCTCGCGGATCGGCTGCTCAGCTGGCCAGCCAGGCGGTGGTGCACCGGCCCGACCGCGGCTGATCTCCTCACCGAGCTGGACCACGACCTCCAGTGGCTCAGGGCCGGGCACCCAGCTGAGCGCTACCAGCACCGTCTCGCCGGGCCGGTAGGGCCCGCCACTGAAATCGCTGCCCAGGAGGCGAGCACTGCCAAACGCAGCTTCTTGCGGTCGGCCGACCGCCACCGCCTCTGGTGGCACGGGCCCACGGGGAAGGGTAACCTCTACTGGGCCGAGGTCGAGCTCTGGCACCGGCACGGCGTCCGCGGCCACTGCGGGCTGGAGCGCTTCTCCTTCCCGCACCGAGAGCAGCAGCCGGTAGCGTCCCGGCGGCGTGGCGGGAGGCGCGAGCACGGCCCGGCGCAGCCGCCCGCTTTCCCCGCTCAGCACGAGGGAGCTATCGTGCTGGGCCCAGGTCACGCCGCGCTCATCCGCTATGCGCAGGTGGAGGCTTGCCGTGCGCGCCGTGCCTTCCCAGCGGAACTCGACCGGCAGCGCGCCACTGCCCGAGGGAATGGGCGTCGGGTCGAGACGGGCTTCCCGCAAGCGAAGCTCGCCGAAGCGCACCTCGGCCGCCCGCCGCTCACTGGCCTCCCCCGCCCGCGCGAAGAGCAAGCGGTGGTCTCCGTACCAGTCTGCCGCAATCAGAAAGAGCTGCTCGCCGAACGCCCGCTCGATCCGCTCCTCCAGCTGGCGCCCGAGGCGCTGGTAGGCCAGGAACCACACGCGCCGTCCCGCCGTCCAGGCCGCTAGCTCGCGCTCCAGCCGGAGCGGGTCGGCCGCCCACGCCTCCGCGGGCACCAGCCGGACCTCTGGCAGCGGTCGCCGGTCGTAGAGCCGGAGGTAGCCAACCTGCCAGGGATAGACCGCAAGCACCAGGTCGGTCGGCTCAGCTAGCCGCTCGATCGTCCGAACGAGCGGCCGCGGGTCGTCAATCGGGGCCGGGCTGGCGAGCAGTCCGGCGAGCGAGGCCAGCAGTACCCCAGCGACCGCTCCCATCGCGAGCGGCTGTGCCAACCGCTCGGGTCGCTGGCTAAGGACCCAGGCCCCGCGCGCTGCCAGCAGGAGCCAGGGCGGCAGGACAAAGAGGAAGAGCCGCTCCCAGCCCGGCGGGTGGAAGGGCGAAACGAGGTTGAGCACGTAGCCCCCGGCGAGGGAGACGACCACCAGGGTAGCTAGCACTCGCCCGAGCTGCCCCGCCCCGGCCAAGCCCAGCAGCGCCAGGGCACCAGCCACCACGGCTGCTCCCCCACCGGTGAGGCCGCCACCGAACGCGCCGGCCGCCAGCTCCCCCACGAACGCGAGTGGCCCGAGCGGCGCGTAGCCCTCGGTCATAACTTTCTGCCGGACGTAGCCCGCCAACGTAGGCACGGCATAGCCTCCCCAGAGGGCAAGCGGCAGCAGCGTCAGGAGCAGGAGGAGCAGCCGTTGCCGCCACGCGTTCAGCCAGGGCAACATCACCAGCTGGGCAGCGAGCACGAGCACGGCGTAGTACTGGGTCAGGAGCGCTGCTCCCATCGCGGCGAGGTAGCCCAGCCTGGCGAGACGGCGCGGCACGAGCCACCAGCACCAGGTCGCGAGCAGCACGAGCAGCGCCAGCAGCCCGTACATCCGCACTTCCAGCGAATGGAGGCGATGGAGGGGGGAGAGCGCTAGCGCCCCCGCCGCGAGCAACCCGACGGGCCAGCCAAACGCCCGGCTCCCCAGGCGAGCAAGCAGCGCTACCGTGAGAAGGCCCACGCTCAGCGAGAAGAAGCGCACCGAAGGCTCGTTCCAACCCACCAGGAGGGTCCAGAGCTGGAGCGCCCAGTAAGAGAGTGGTGGGTGGATATCGAGCGCGGTCAGGCGCGCCGTCTCGAGCGGAGCGACTCCCGCAAAATAGATTGAGTAGCCTTCGTCGAACCAGAGCGGGCGGCTGGTCAGCGCGCCAATCCGTACTGCGAACGCGAGCCCGAGGATGACCAGGCTCCAGACGCGCGGCGCTCGGACCAGGAAGCGCAGGAGTGGGATGACGGGCGCCGGTCGCGGCATAGCGAGAAGGGTAGCAGAGCATGACGACGATTGACTGCTCGCGGAGGGGTCGGCAGCGGGTGCTCGCCGTGGGTGGGCTCCTCCTCGTGACTGCGCTTTGGGGCAGCACTTTTCCGATCACGAAGGGTGCTCTTACGGGGATCGGGCCGGCGAGCTTTGTTGCCGGCCGTTTTCTCCTCGCTGCCCTGGTACTCGCCCTCTTCACTGGTCAGCGGTGGCGGTACGCCCGCCCAGCCGACTGGCGCGCTGCGGGGGTGCTCGGTGGGTGGCTCTTCGGTGCTTATGCCTGCCAAACGCTCGGTCTCCTCACCACCACAGCCAGCCAGGCCGGCTTTCTCACTGGCCTCTCGGTGGTGCTTGCGCCGCTGGGGGTCTGGCTGGCCTTCGGCACGCCGCCCGGCTGGCGGAGCGCGCTTGCTACCGCCGTTGCCACCGCTGGCCTCGCCGTGCTCTCGCTGCGTGAAGCCCTCTCCCTCGCTTTGGGCGATGTCCTCACGCTCCTCTCGGCGGTCAGCTTTGCTGGCCATATCGTCGCCCTCTCCCACTACGCCCGCCGCCACCGCAACGACCTGCTGGTTGCCGGGCAGGTGATGGTGGTGGCGGGCCTCGCTCTTCCCGTCGCTCTCCTGTGGGAGGGGCTTCCTCAGCTGGACCAGCTCGGAACGGTGCTCGCGCTCCTCTTCACCGCCCTGGCCGCTACGGTGCTTGTCCTCGTGGTCCAGACCTGGGCGCAGCGCCACCTTTCCGCGACCCAGGCTGCGATCATCCTGGCAGCCGAACCGCTCTTTGCCGCCCTCTTTGCCGTTCTGTTCGGTGGTGAAACCCTCGGCCCCCGCGACCTGGTGGGGGGTGGACTGGTCGTGAGTGGGATGCTGCTGGCGGTCGCTCAGCCCGCCCAGGAGCCTGCCCCTGCTGGCGCACCTGCCAGCTAGGCAGGCTCCTCCTGCCAGCCCCGCTCGACCAGGAACTGGCCAAGTGCCTCGACAATCCAGCGGAGCTGCTTATAGGCCAGGCGCAGGCGCGTGGCCGCCTCCGGGTTACGGGCAGCAGCTTTTGCCAGGTCCCCTTCTTCGAGAGCACGCGCCAGCCGGTCGACCTCGTCGCAGAAAGCATCGACACTCCGTAGGCGCCGGACCCGGTTGCCGTCGGCGGTTTCGATGAGGGCCCCCGCGGGCGAAGCATCAAGGAGCGCATCGATCTCGTCCTGGGGGTGCACCTCCCACCGGTCGGCCTCGTCCGCAGCCTCAGCCGGCTCCCGCCGGAGGCGAGCGGCGAGTTCCACGGGTGCCCCCGCTGCCGCTTCCTCGGGCTTGACCGTCCCGGCCAGGTGGATCGCCTCCTCCGCCGAGATCCCTTTCCGCCGTGCCATGATCTGGGCGGCATCCCGCACCCGCGAGGCGGGGAGCTCGAGCTCGACTGCGAGCCGCGCGAGTTCCACCTGGCGCGCTGGCTCGGCGATCAGGCGGAGATGCTGGGCCTGGCTAACCGTCAGTTCTTCGTCCTGGATCAGGTCCCGCACCCCGGCGGCAAGCTCGCGCAGCGCCAGGTAGCGTTGCACCGTGCGCACCGAGAAGCCCAGTATCTGAGCCAGCCGCTCGTCCAGCTCCGCTTCCGTCAGGCTGGGTTGGCGCTGGGCGAGGCGGCGGCGCAGGCGGGCAAGCCCTTCCGCTTGCTCCATATCTCCCAGCTGGCGGCGCTGCAGATTCTCGACCAGATGGTGGACGAGATAGTCCTCATCGTCGTATTCCGCTACCTCCACACAGGGTACCGCCTCGACCCCAGCCAGCACTGCCGCGTGGCGCCGGCGGTTGCCGTAGACGACCCGGTAGCTGCTCCCCACCTGGCGCACGCCGAGCGGCTGCAGCAGCCCGAACTCCCGGATGGTGGCGGCAAGGCCTGTGATATCCCCTTCTTTCTTGCGCACATAGCCACTATCGGCTTGCAGTTCGTTCGGGTCGAGCCACAGCATCTGGCGCGTCGGCATCGCCATCCTCCTCCCTGGGCATCATCTCGGCTGCCTGGCTGGTTGGACTGTACGCCACGCCTCGGCGGGAGAAAAGCAGTTAAGCAGGCTTCTCACAAGGACTGCCTCCGCCCAGAATCGGCCCAATGTGCTACTGTGCAGGAGAAGCAGGAGGAAGGACGATGGACCTCAACAGTGCGGTTGCGCTCATCACCGGGGCATCAGGCGGGATCGGTGCTGCGCTGGCGGAGGAACTCGTCAAAGCGGGTGCGCGGGTAGTGCTCCTTGCCCGGCGCGCTGCCAAGCTTGCGGAAGTCGTCGACCGGATCGGGAGTGAGCACGCGGTGGCGGTTGTCGGCTCGGTCACGGAGGCGGGGGACCTCCAGCGCGCAGTACGAGTGGCCATCGAACGGTTCGGCGGGCTGGACATCCTCGTCAACAATGCTGGCATCGGCTTGTACGGCCAGGTGGAGAACCTGCCCGCGGACCTTCTCCTAGAGACCTGGAAGACCAACCTCCTGGGGGCTGTGCTGGCGATCCAGGCTGCCCTCCCCGCATTGCGGCGCTCGTCGCGCGCCTTGATCGTTAACATCTCCTCCGTCACGTCGATAACCGCCTCGCCGAGCCTGGCTGGCTACGCCATGACCAAAGCGGCGCTCAATCTCCTCAGCGAGACCTTACGCAAGGAGCTTCGACAGGACGGCATCCGGGTGCTCACTATCTTCCCCGGCTACCTCGGCAACGAATTCGCCGACCACGCCTACTATGCCGACGATTCTCCGATGGTCCAGCGCTTGCGGACAACCCGCCCAGCACGGACTTCACAGGATGCTGCGTGTGATATCGTCCGGGCGATCCTGCTCGACCTCGACGAGTGGCGCTACGAAGAGGAACTCGCTCGCTCCCAACAGGCCTCTTCCGCCTAGGCACGCCTGCTCGCTCACTCGGACTGTCCGGACGATCGGGCGTTCCTCCTGCCTCGCTGCACCGTCCGCCCAGTCCGGCCGTTGCCCGTTGGGAGACGCCGCACCAAGCCGGAATATGCTACCGTGATCAGGAGTTTGCAGGAGGAGCAGTCCGATGGCCGTTCTGCACAGCGAACACGTCCGTCTCACGGTCAATGGCGCGGCGCTGGATGGCGTTCTCGTCAAGCCTGACGATGAGCAGCGGCACCCGGGGGTGGTGTTGATCCAGGAGTGGTGGGGGATCGAACCCCACGTGCTCGAGCTAGCCCACAAGTTGGCGGCCGCCGGCTTTATCGTCTTCGTCCCAGACCATTACCACGGCCGGGTCTGCACTGAGCCCGACGAGGCGGGCAAAGAGATGATGCTGCTCTTCGAAAATCTGGAGCGCGCGATCAAAGAGATCGGTGCCTCGATCGAGTACCTGCGCAGCCGGCCGAATGTCGAGCCCAAGAAGATCGGGGTGATCGGCTTCTGCATGGGCGGCCTCCTCACCTTCAAAGCAGCCGAGCGCTTTGGCGACCTGGTCGGCGCGGCGGTGCCGTTCTACGGCGTGAACTACAATCCCAAGCCAGAGGAAGTCGCTCAGGTACGAGCCCCCATCCTGGCGATCTTCGGTCGCGATGACCCCTTTGTTCCGCTGGAGCAGGTGCGCCAGATCGAAGAGGCGTATCGAGCGGCGGGCAAGGATATTCGGGTTTCGGTCTACCCGGCCGGGCACGCCTTCGTCAACCCCGACCACGGCAACCTGCACCCGGAATCGGCGGAGAAGGCCTGGAACGAGGCGATCACCTTCTTGCGCGAGAAGCTGCGCTAGCGCCCTTCCCGCGGCACGACGGTGAGCGTCCCGAGAGGGTCGACCCGCCCAACGACGCGCCCGCTCGCCAGTTCATAGACCACGAGCCGGAGCTGGTACGTCCCCGGCTGGGCATCCGGTCGGCCATCGATCGTGAGGTAACTGGCAACGGGCAGACCGGGCGTCCAGCGCGAGCTGGGAAAGAGGTCGTTGGAAAGCATGAGGCGGTCGGCCTGGGCGTACGGTGCCCCATCCGGCCCGACCACCTGGAGGGAGACCGACCAATCACCTGGCGGGCGGGCGAGCGTCTCCCAGTGGAAGACAGCCCAGAAGCGCCCATCGCTCGGCTCCGGCCCAGCCGACCACCCGCGAAGCAGTAGCTGCTCGCCCACCCGCACGTTCGCCGGGCGCTCCCCCGCGAACAGGTCCGCTGGCAGTGGCTGGTCTCGCCGGTAGCGGAGCAGGCGGTAGCCTGGCGCAAGTGTCTCCTCCACCTTCGGCCCTGCCCGGCTGAGCAGGAACGGCAATAGCTCCTTGGGGTCGGCATCCCCGTGCTCACCCCCCCGCCAGAGGAATAGCACCGCCTCGCGAGCTGAGCCAAGCAACGCGGGGAGCCCCGCCGGGAGCGATGCCTCTTCCACCCGCACGAAGTGGTAGGGTGCTCGGCCCTGGTAGAGAAAATCGACCGTCCGGTTCGCATAGTCAGGGGCGAGGCGGAAGTTGTAGGGCAGCAGGAACACCCGCCCCGGGTCATCCCCCAGCTGGCGCATCAGGCGAGCCGCTCCAGCAGCCTCACCGGAAAAGGCGTAGAAGACATCCGCCTGCGCCGCCCAGATGGTGAAATAGTCCCGCGCGGTGGTCAGCCCCGTCAGCGTTGCCAGCGCCAGGGCAGGGAGGGCAGTGAGCGGCGAAGTGAGCGGCCGTCGCACGAGCCGCCCGACCAGCCCCACGAGCCATTCCGCACCCAGAGCGGGAAAGAGAAACACCGCAGGGACGATGCCCATCACCCGGGTGTAGTGGGGATACTCGTCGGTGGCAACGACCCCAGGCGCGAGCATCACTACTGTCCACACGAGCAGCTGGAGGTATGGTCCCTGCCGCACTCGCCCGAGGCAGATGGCCACCCCGAGCAAGAAGAGCAGATAGGTGGGGAGGTCGAAGACGGGCTTGCCGGGCAGGTTGTGGCGCCAGTTGCCATCGCCTTCCTGACCAAACATCGCGACGTGCCCGAGGAGCGACTCGGTGAGCGTCTGCAGCCGGTCGCTGCCACCCGAGGGTCCCAGCACCGAGACGTAGGTCGCTCGGCCAAAGAACAGCGTCGGGTGGGTGGCGTAGTAGAGTGCCAGTGGCAGCATCACCAGCGCCGCCATCGTTGCCCAGGGCCAGAACGACCAGCAACGGAAGCGCGCGCGCCAGGTGGCGCCGACCAGCGGCCAGGCGGGGTCGCGGGGGCGGAGCAGCAGTTCAGCGAGCACCAGGGCGAGCGCGAGCACCGGCAGCACCCGCGCACTGATATAGGTGTAGGCTACCGCTCCAAACGCTGCCCCCGCCGCGAGCCAGGCCATCCGCCCAGCCTTCGCACGCCGCGCCGCTCGCCAGAGGAGCAAGAATGCCACCGCGAACAGCAGGGGCATCGTGTTCACGCGGAGCGCGGCCCGGTTGATATCGACCTGCCAGTGAGAGACCGCGAGCAGGGCTGCCGCCACGAGGGCAAGGCGCCAGGCGCCGGCCCCGAGCGGGCGGAACAGCTGGCGCGCAAGCGCAAACGTTGCCGCCACCGTGAGCACGCCAAGGAAGGCAGCCGGCAAGCGGAGAGCGTAGCTCTCGCGCCCGAAGACCGCTACGCTCAAGGCTAGCAGGTTGATAAAGAGCGGCTCCCGGCCGGTGTTACCTTCGAAGAAGAGCTTCGGGCCGCTGCGCCAAACCTCGAGCGCATCCAGGCCGTAGTAGGCTTCATCGTAATAGAGACCCGGCGGAACGGTCGCGAAGCTCCAGAAGCGGAGAGCGGCTGCTCCAAGGAGGATGACCAGGAGCAGCCAGCGGACGCTCGTCGGCACTTAGCGGCGTTCCAGCACGGGCGTGGGGGCCCCTTCTGGCGCCACGCTCACCCGGCTGAGGCGCCGACCAGCGACAACCAGGCTCCCCCCAACCAGGACCAGCACCACCACGAGCGCGGCCAGCGAGGTAGCCAGCCCGAGCCGCTCAGCTGGACCCGGCAGATAGCGCAGCACTACTTCGTAGCCCGCCCCGGCAGGGAGACGCAGCCGAGTGAGTCCCATCGCGTCGGGTTCGAGGGAGACGGGGCCTGCCGGGGCCTCGGCTACCCAGCGCGGGGCGTAGCTCTGCTTGAGCAGCAGGCTCGCCTCCGGCGCTGCCTGCTCGACCCAGATGCGCACCGTACCCCCGCTCGCTTCCGCCCGAGCGCTCGCGCCCTCCCCCTCCACCAGGGTCGGTAGGTAATCGCGTACCCGGTAGACGTTGAACTGACGCTCGCGCAGCACCGCTTCAAAGGCTGGCGAGCGGTCGAGGAACGTCCGCGCCCAGACGTCGTACTCGGTTGCTACCACCTCGGTGACGTTCAGCGCCCGCAAGATGGCAAGCAATTTGGCCTCGTCCATTCCCCGCCAGGGAAGGCCAAAAATGGTCTGATCATCTTTCAAATCAGTGCGCTCAGCCATCACACCCGGGAGGGGCAGCCCGTACCAGTAGAAGGCAGCCACCGGTGCCCAGTGCTGGAAGGTCCCGCCGATCGTCTCACGGCCCGCCAGCGCGGGAGTGAGCGCCATCAGGTAGGTCGGGACGTTCCCTCCCGCCTGGCGCAAGCGGAAGACGGAGGACGTGAACAGGACACGCCCGCCAGGGCTGGCCCGGAGCGTCTCCCAGAGCCGGTCCAGCTGGTAGGCAGCGGTAGCTTCACGCAGAAACCGCGGCTCACCCCCGGGGGTGGGACGGTAGCCATTCACCCATCCCGGGAAGGGCTGGAAGACGAGCAAGGCGAGCAGGGCTGTCGCCACGACGGCTGCCACCACCCCCCACCCACTCCCGACCCGGGCGTAGGCAAGCCGGAGCAGGTCGACAAACCCGGCAGCGGCCAGCAGCAGCACCGCAAGGTAGACATCTTCGATGAAACGGATCGGGTCGAGCGCGACGACCCCCAGCCGGTCGACCAGGATGAGCCAGTCGGCGAGCATCCAGAGCAAGGTGAGCCCGGCCGCCAACGCAAGGGCAAGCAGCAGCGCGCGCTCCCGCGGCGGGGCCACTGCCGCCCGCACCATCCCCCAGGCCGCAAAGACCAGAAAGAACCCCAGTCGACCTCCGAAGAGCCAGAAGGGCAAGGTCTCCAGGCTGGCCCGGAGCACGGGCGTCGCCAGGCTACTCTGGACAAGATAGGGCACCAGCCAGAACGCCGCGAGGGCGAGCCCGAGCAGCCCGGCGCCAGCACAGGCCATCAGCGCCCGCCAGCGGGCCACGCCGGGGAGGAGCAGGACGCTGAGCAGCACTAGCAGCACGGCCAGCCAGAGGCGGAACGGATGGAGCAGCACGATCGCCGCTGCCGTGAGGGCCAGGCTGGCCAGCGAAAGGGCCGGGGTACGGCCACTCGCCACCCGGACACCCAGCCACCAGGCCAGCGGAACGAGCCCGAGCGCCGGCCGGTCGCCGAGCATCCCGATCAGGACCCCTCCCACGCCACCATACAGGTCCGGGAAGACCAGCAGGAAGAACCCGGCCGTCAGGCCAACCGCGCGCCCCAGGCCCAGCCCTCGCAGGGCGAGGAACGCCACCAGGGCGGGCAGAAGGTAGGCCCCAAAGAGCAGGATCTGATACACCTGCACACTGCTGAGGTGCCCGCCGCTCAGGGCAACGAGAGCGAGGCCAGCGAGGCCGTAGCCCGGAGGATAGAACTGCCACTCGGGCCAGCCGGCGTACCACCAGGGGTTCCAGCCGAGCAGCCCACCAGGCCCCGCCTGCTCGATCAGCCACCAGAGGCGGGTGTAGGTGCCGGGGTTATCCGCGAAGATGTAGAGGTCGTCAACGAGGAGAAAGCCCAGCGCCCAGCCCGCGAACCCAGTGAGCGCTACGAAGGCCAGCAGGTCGGCTGCCGCACCCGGCAGGCGCCGCCAGCGTGCCACATCCACAGGCCCGGATTATAGGTTGGGCAGCACGCGCCCGCTCAGGGAGCGGCGGTCGCCGGCACACTGCCCCACAGCGCGAGTAACTGATCGGCCGTCGTCACCACTCCGAAGCGGTGACGCACGTTCGCCAGCGTCGCCTCGTGCAGCTCCTGGCTCCAGGAGGCGCAGGCATCCTCTGGCACGACCACGTAGTAGTCCAGCTCGAAGCCCGCGCGGATGGTGCTCTCGACGCAGGCATTGGTCGACACGCCGCTGACGACAATCGTCTTGATGCCGTGGCCCCGTAGGATGAGGTCGAGGTGAGTGGCCGTGAAGGCGCTGTAGCGGTACTTCTTCACCTCGACGTCACCTGGCTGCGGCTCCAGCCCGGGAGCGAGTTCTTGCCCCCAGCTGCCCTCGAGGCCAAGGGTGAGTGCCCCATAGGTCGCGCGCGAGCGGGCATCGATCCAGGGGCCGGAGTGGCTCGCACCGTCGGGCAGGGTAGTGAACTTCACCCAGACGACTAACCCACCAGCAGTGCGCAGACCATCGGCCAACCGGCGGATTGTCGGGATAATCGCCCGGGCCGGGGCGGTGTCGCGCCCGCCCTCACGTGCGGAGGCCCCTTGCGGGTCGCAGAAGTCGTTCTGCATATCGATGACCAGCAGCGCCGTCCAACGAGGAGTAACCTTCTCTTCCAGGGTCCGGAGGACTTCGATCTGCGGTGGCATTGCACGCTCCCCCTCAGAAACTTAGGCAACCGGCGCAATCTCACGCTCGACCGCGCGGGTCTCCTGCGCCCGCAAGCGGCTGATCCGCCGGCGAGTAGCGACGAAGGCAAGCAGGTAACCGACGAACGCGAGCCCTGCGGTGACGAACATCGCCTGCTGGAACACGGGCGTAAAGCTCGGCGCCCCTTCCACTGCCCCGGCTACCACCAGCGTCGTCACCGTAATCCCCAGCGTGTGGCCGTACTGGCGCGTCAGGTCGATCATGCCCGATGCGAAACCTCGCTGGTTGGGCGGCAAGCTGCTCAGGACGAAGGCGTTATTGGCCGTTTGGAACGCCCCACCGGCCAGCCCGAGCGAGAAGCCCACCAGCACCACCAGGGAGTAGCTCAGGCCGGGCAACAGCGCCAGCGCCAGCAGACTGAGGAAGGTGAGGCCGATTCCGAACACCTGAAGCACCCGCGAGCGGAGGAAGTCCATCAGGGCTCCGGTACCGACCGCCGCCAGCATCGCTGCGAGGTTGTTACCGATCACGATATTCGCCGTCTCGGTAGCAGTCAGGCCAAAGCCCCGCTCGACCAGGTAGGGGTACATGAACGAGGTCGACATCATCGTCATGTGGAAGCAGAGGTTCGCCAGGACGGACAGCGTGAAGGGCGCCACTCGAAAAACGCGCAAGTCGACCAGTGGGTTGGCAATCCGGCGCTCCCAGAACAGGAAGAGGGCCAGGCCGAAGACGGTCAGCGCGTGCATCGTCGAGTGGTAGGGCCAGCCCGCCTCGAACGACTCGGGCCCCTCATGGAAATGGCTGAAGGAGAGCACGAGCGTGCTCAACGTCAGGGTCAGAAGCACCGCCCCGATCCAGTCAAGCCGGGGTGGCGGTGGTGGCCGAAAGCCAGGCCCCATCCGGAGCGAGGTGAGGAGAGCCAGGAGGCCAAAGGGCACGACCACCAGAAAGACCGCGTGCCAGCTCATCACTCCCACCAGCCGCCCCACCAGCCAGGAGGCGACCACGATCCCCAGGGAGGTGCTGGTGGTCAACAAGCCGATCGCCTTCCCGCGCCGCTCCGGTGGCACCGCATTCGCTGCGATCGCCATGGCATTGCCCGAGACGAGGGCCGCCCCTGCGCCCTGGACGAAGCGCAGCGCCACCAGGAGCGGCCAGCTCGGGGCCAGCCCACAGAGAAGCGCTCCTAAGGTCGTCACCACCAGCCCGATTACAAAGACCCGCTTATGGCCGTAGAGGTCTCCAATCCGCCCAGCGAGTAACGCGAGCACGGTCAGGCTGAGCAGGAACGAGGTCGAGGCCCAGCTCACGGAGGAGATCGAGACGTGAAAAGCGTCGGCCAGGAGGGGAAACGCGATCTGGACGGGGAAGAGAGCAGCGAGCGCGATGGCGTACCCCACCGCCACCGTCACCAGTGCCCAGCCCGGTCGATAGCCGCTGACCATTCTTTCCTGGAGGGCGAGTATAGCACGTTGGAGGGCGTTGTATACCGAAGGCGCAGGCCGAAGGACCGGCGCGCAGAAGGACGCTCGCGCGGTCACGCGGCTGCCCGCAGGGGCGGGGCAACCGCTCCAGCGGCGAGGAGGGCCAGGGTGCCCAGCGGCACGACCACCAGCAAGACCGCTGCTCGCCCATCACCTCTGCCAGCGGCCTACTCACCGCCGGCTCGATGGCGCGACAGCAGCAACAGCCCCTTCGCCCTCGTCGCTGCCTTCCCCAGGGTCATCCTGCCCCGGCAGCCAGGGAGAGCAGCCGCTCGATCCCGCTCACCAGGAACCAGAGCGCCAGTAGGGCCATTGCCAGCCCCAACCCGGCCATCAGCAGCTGGTAGGTTCGCCGGCTCAGGTAGCGGACACCCCGCGCCATCGCCAGCGAGACGAGCCCATACCAGCCAAAATCCGCCAGGATGTGACCACTGAAGAACACCGCCAGGCCGAGCGCGCCCGCCACCAGCGCCTGGGTCAGGAGCCCAGCACCTACCGTCGCCCACCAGAGGATCCAGAAGGGATTGCCAAGCGAGAGGAGCGCGCCGGCCGAAAAGGCATCGCGCCAGCGCCCACCCCCGGCCTGGCCGCTGGCCCTGCGGGCCAGCGGGTCGGGCAAGCTTGGCAACGCGCGGAAGGTCTGCCAGGCCAGCCAGACGAGCACCACCGCCCCCACGAGCGCGAGCACCCCGAGCAGGAACGGCTGGCGGACGAATGGTGCCAGGCCAAGCGCCAGAGCAATCACCAAGGGGAGCTCAACCGCGGCGTGGCCGAGCACCATCCGCGGGCCGGTCCAGGCGCCGTAGCGGGCTGCGGCCGCGCAGTTCCAGGTGAGGAGCGGGCCGGGAGAGGCTGCCCCTGAAAGCCCGGTCACGAAGGCAGCGAGGAACAGCCCTGCCAGCCCGCTATCCATCGTTCACACCGCTCGCGGCGGACGCTCGGGCTCGCGCACGGGTTCGGCGGTCAGACCGTTCCCGCTCGGGAGAGCTGGCTGGTGAGGAGGCCACTGCCGCTCTGCGGCCGTAGGCCGGGCCACGGCGGCGCGGACCCGTCGGGTCTGCCAGCGAGAGAACCAGGCGGCGCCCAGCACTGCCAGCCCCACCAGGGCAAGCACCGGCAGCACGCCCAGCCAGTCGGCCAGTTGACCAGCGAACGCGAGGGGGAGCACTGAAGCCAGGCTCCCGAACATCAGTTGGATGGCAAACACCCGCCCCCGCATCGCCTCGGGTGCCCGCTCCTGCAGGATCGTTTGCGCGGTGACGTTGACAAAGGCGAGACCAACCCCCATCACCGCTGCGATCACCCCAACGAGCACCAGGGTCGTCCGGAAATTCGCCAAGCCTGCCTGAAGCACCCCTCCACTCAGCCCGCGCTCAACTGCCGGCACCAGCGCCAGCAATATCAGCCCCACCCCGAAGGCCGTCAGCCCCGTGTTGATCAGAGAAAGCAGCCGTACGCGCTGGGAAAGCTTCGCCAGCAGGTAGGTGCCACTCAGGATACCCAGCCCGGCCGGGCCGAACACCAGATACGTGTCGTTCGGGCTGAGGTTCAGCTCGCGGGAGATAAAGCCCGGTGCGAGCGCCGCCAGCACGAGCGTCAGCGCCGTCACAACCGTCAGATGGAACATCGCCAGGTTGATCGCGAGGTCGCCCCGCAGCAAGCGCCAGCCCGCCGGAGATGCGCCATACGCGGTCCAGCC
>JAILZB010000091.1 GCA_023512725.1 Chloroflexota bacterium
TATTCGAGCTGGCGGAGGCCTGCCATGCCCTCAGTGGGGTCGATCCCGGCCAGCCCACTGAAACGGTCTGGGTGCTGACGGACCATCTCTGCCACCACTTCATAAGGCAGGCGGAAGCTTGCCGGGTGCCAGGCTGGCCCCGAGCGCGCTGCCACCAGCAGCGCGTGCGCTACACCCGCCCGGTCCATCTTGGCGATAAACTCCTCGGCTGTCAGCCCGGCGAGCGTCTCCGCTGCCACGCCGATCTTGTCGCCGAAGAACTCACGGCTCCAGCTGGGTCGTAAGCGCACAATCTCCGGCGTGTACGGATTGACCACGATGTCGATCGCACCTTCCATTGTCTCCTCCCACGCCGATCATGGCGCATTGTCCAGTTCCTGCCCACGGGCTACACTCCCCGCGGTGACGGCGCCGGAGTGCCGATGATCCCCTACGCAAACCCCAAAGCCCAGTATCTCACGCACCGCCTGGCCATCGACGCTGCCCTGGCCCGGGTGCTGGCGAGCGGGCAGTACATCCTGGGCGAAGAAGTGCGCCAGTTCGAGCAGGAGTTTGCCCAGTTCCTCGGGGTAGCGCACGCGATCAGCTGCGGCAGCGGGACGGAGGCGCTCCATCTCGCCCTCGTGGCGGCGGGGATCGGGCCGGGCGATGAGGTGATCACCGTCTCTCACACCGCGGTCGCCACCGTTGCTGCCATTGAACTGGCGGGCGCCACGCCGGTCCTCGTCGATATCGACCCCGCCACCTACACCCTCGACCCGGCGCGCGTCCAGGCAGCCCTCACCCCACGGACGAAGGCGATCCTACCCGTCCATCTCTACGGCCAGCCCGCTGACCTGACCGCCCTTGGGGAACTCGCTCGGCGCTACGGCCTGCGCCTGATTGAGGACTGCGCTCAGGCGACGGGCGCGCAGTGGCAGGGGAAGCGGGTGGGCACCGTCGGGGACGCCGGGTGCTTCAGCTTCTACCCCACCAAGAACCTCGGTGCTCTCGGCGATGGCGGCATGGTCGTCACCAACGACCATCAGCTCGCTGCGGAGGCGCGCCGGCGGCGGGAGTACGGCTGGGTCGATCGGTACATCTCTTCCTGCCCCGGCTGGAACAGTCGCCTGGATGAGCTGCAGGCTGCTGTGCTCCGGGTCAAGCTTCCCTTCCTCGACGCGGAGAACCGCCGCCGCCAGGCGATTGCCGACCGCTACGACTCCGCTCTTGCCGAGTTCGGGATCGGGATTCCCGCGCGCCAGCCCGCTGCCAGCCACGTCTTTCACCTCTATGTCATCCGCCACCCGCAGCGGGAGCAGCTCCTCGCCCACTGTCACGCCCACGGGGTCGCGCCGGGGGTCCATTATCCGCTCCCCGTCCACCTCCAGCCGGCCTACCGCGGGCGGATCACCACCGCTGGCCCCTTGACCGAGAGCGAGCGGGCTGCCCGCGAGGTGCTCTCGCTCCCGATCTATCCTGAACTGCAACCGGAAGAAGTCGAGATGGTGATTGCCACCCTCCGTGCCTTTCGAGAGGAAAGCAGATGACCCTGGACCTGACCACTGCCTTCGCGGGAAAGAAAGCGCTCATCACTGGCGGGCTTGGCTTCATCGGGGCGAACCTTGCCATCCGGCTGGTCGAGCTGGGCGCGAAGGTGATGGTGGTCGATTCGTTGATCCCGCTCTACGGCGGCAACCTCTTCAACGTCGAGCCGATCCGCCGCCAGATCCGGGTCAATATCTCGGATGTCCGCGACGAGTACAGCATGGCCTACCTCGTCCAGGGACAGGACTATCTCTTCAACCTGGCCGGCCAGACGAGCCACCTCGACTCGATGGTCGACCCCTACACCGACCTCGAGATCAACTGCCGGGCTCAGCTCTCCATCCTCGAGGCCTGCCGCAAGCAGAACCCCACGCTGAAGCTTGTCTTCGCGAGCACCCGTCAGATCTACGGCAAACCGGAGTACCTTCCGGTCGACGAGCGACACCTCTGTCGTCCTGTCGACGTCAATGGGATCAACAAGCTCGCGGGCGAGTGGTACCACCTGGTCTACAATAACGTCTACGGCATTCGGGCGGTGGTCCTGCGCCTGACGAACACCTACGGCCCGCGGATGCGGATCAAAGACGCCCGCCAGACCTTCCTGGGCATCTGGATCCGGCGCTTGATCGAGTGCCAGCCGTTCGAGGTGTTCGGCGATGGGAGCCAGCTGCGCGACTTCAACTACGTGGACGACGTGGTCGACGCCCTGCTCCTTGCCGCCGCCGACGAGCGCGCCAACGGCGGGATCTTCAACCTCGGCGCGCCGGACTGGCTTTCCCTGCGCGACCTCGCCCAATTGCTCGTTGAGCTGAACGGCGGCGGGAGCTATCGGATCGTCCCCTTCCCCGAAGACCGCAAGCCGATCGATATCGGCGACTACTACGCCGACTACCGCCTGATCCAGCAGGTGCTTGGCTGGGAGCCAAAAGTACCCCTCCGTGAGGGGCTCGCCCGCACCCTGGTCTACTATCAGGAGCACTGGCAGCACTACGTCTGAGAGGAGGGCGATGCGGCGGCTGCTCGCGCTGGCCCTGCTCCCGCTCCTCACCACCGTCGCGCAGGCTGAGAGCCGGCTCGTACCGCCCGTCCCCGACCGTCCCGATGCGATGCTCGCCCAGCTGATCGCGATGACCGTCGCTGACGAGCCAGCCCGCTTTGGGGTTGCCGTCAAGCACCTGCTGACCGGCCAGTACGCTACCGTCAAGGGCGATGAGGTCTTCGAAGCAGCGAGCCTTTACAAGCTGGCCGTGATGGTCGAGCTCTTCTTCCAGGAGGCAGAGGGAAGCGTTGCCCTCGATGCCCCGCTCTGGGGCTACGCGATCATCGGCGCTGACGAGGTGGGGCGACCGATCTTCGGCGAGCCCATGCCGTTCACGCTCCGCGAACTCCTGGAAGAGATGATCACGCTGAGTGATAACGCGGCCGCTCAGTACCTGCTCTACCGGCTGGGACCGCAACGGATCAACGCCCGCATGCAGGCGCTTGGCCTCACCGCTACCATCGTCGACTGGGATACCACCACAACGCCGCGAGAGATGCTCCGCCTTCTGGAAGGGATTGCCGCCGGCCAGCTGGTTAGCCCGGCAGCCAGCGCGGCAATGCTGGAGGTGCTACTCCGCCAGCGGATCAACGACCGCATTCCCCAGGGGCTCCCTGCTGGCGTGCCGATCGCGCATAAGACGGGCAACCTGGACGGGATCGCCCACGATGCCGCCATCGTCTATGCCCCCACCGGTCCCTTCATCCTCGTCGTGCTCAGCGACGACATCGGGGACCTCGGGCGCAGCTACGGCGTGATCCAGCGGCTGGCTCGCCTGGTCTACGAGTACTTTGCCCAGCTTCGCTGGGAGTCGCCTCAGCCAGTGCCCTGAGGCGGGGTGAGGCCCGGGCGCCGCGGCGAGTGGCACGTGCCTCGGCGAGCCGGGCTTCAGATGCGGTTTGGCTCGAGCGCCCCGGCCAGGACGTGGAGCGCCTCGTAGAGGTAGTAGCTGCCCCAGATCAGTTCGTGGTTGGTCGCCAGCCCGATCCGCTTGTTATAGCAGCCAGCAAGCAAGCGGCCATCTGGCGTGAGGTAGCCCTCGATGAGGGCAGCCACGGTCGCTTCCGCCTCAGCCCGGTAGCGCGCAGCGCGGTCACGGTCGGCGGTCAGGCCGGCAAGTTTCAGCAGGCTCGCCGCGGCGATCGCAGTAGCCGAGGTGTCGCGGTTGGTGTGGGGGATCGCGGGGTCGTCGAAGTCCCAGAAGGCCACATAGTCGTCCGGCCGGTGGGCGATCCACCAGTCGGCTGCCGCCTCGGCCGCAGCGAGCAACCGGGCTTCCCGCTCCCACTGGTAGGCGAGCGCCCAGCCGACCATCCCCCAGGCCTGGGCCCGCCCCCAGGTGCTATCATCGCGAATGCCCTTGTGGGTATACCATCGCCGGAGGGCACCGGTCGCGGGGTCGAAGGAAGCCGATTGGCAGACCGAGCCATCCGGTCGCAGGCAGAACTCGATATGGCGGAGGGCGTGCTGCCGCGCGATCTGGGCGAGCCGCTCATCCCCCAGCAGCCGTGCTGCCCAGCTGAGGAGCGCTGAGGACTGCACAGTGTCGACGTTCGCCTCGCTGCGACCGACATCGCTGGCCTCCTCGGCCTCATTCCCGAGCGGGAGGACCCCGGCGACCGGGTTGAACGACTCGGCGAGCGCCTGGGCGCCCGCCAGCCCGACCTCGCGCCCGACTGGGTCACCGAGCAAGAGGTCGCCGAGGGCAGCCCCGTAGTAGAAGAGAAAGCCGCGAAAGACGGTGTCGCTGTGAACGCGGGGAAGCAGCTTGCGCGTCCATTCCTGGGCCCAGGATCGGAAGGGCGCGTGAGCCGTCGTGGCGGCACTGAGCCAGAGCATGCCGTTCCAGAAGCCACCGGTCCAATCTCCGGCGGGCGAGCAGGTCCAGCTGCCCTCCTCCGGGTCGGCGAAGTGGGGAAAGCCGCTGAGGGGCGCGGTGGCCGTCCGCTCCACCCGGCCCCGCAGCCGTTCGAGCGCGGCTTCCCAGCGGCTGCTCATGCGGGAGCTCCCACCGGTAGCTCGCGGAGGGCAGGGAGCACCTCTCGCGCGAAGAGCCGCATCGAGCGCTCAGCGATCTGCGGGTCGAAGGCACGGTAGTGCATCCGCAGGATGAAGTGGCCCACCCCCAGGGCAGCGTAGCGCTCCAACTCCGCGAGCACCTCGGTCGGGCTGCCAAGGAGAAAGCGGTCGCGCGCGATCGCCGCGAAGTGGGTCGGCTCGGTCCCCTGGACGTTGCTGTGCTCCCAGCTTACGTGCTCGGCCAGGTACATCCGGTAGAGCGCCTCCGCGGCCGCCGCGCGATCCTCCGGGGTTGCCGCCACGAAGCACTCGCGCTCAAGAGCGATCTGCGCCTGCGCTGGGTCCTTGCCAGCTGCGACCAGCTCCTCCCGGTAGATGGCAATACACTCTCGCACCTTGGCGTAGTCCGCCGTGACGCCCCCGATCCACCCGTCACCGAAGCGGGCTGCCCGGCGGAGCGCCGGCCGGCTCCAGCCGGCGACCAGGATCGGCGGTCGTGGCTGCTGGATGGGAGGCGGCGTGCTGACGGCGTTCACAGGATAGAACCGCCCCGGCTGGGTGACCTGGCGTTCGCTCAGCAGGCGAACCAGCAGCCGGAGCGCCTCTTCGGTGCGGGCGCCCCGCTCCTGGTAGGGCACACCGAAGGCAGCGAACTCCGCCTGGCGGTAGCCGGTCCCTACCCCGAGGATGAGGCGCCCCTGCGAGATCTCATCGACCATCGCGGCTTCCTCCGCCAGGCGGACGGGGTGAGTCAACGGGAGAATGACGACCCCGGTACCAAGGAGCAGCCGGCTCGTCCGCGTGGCGAGCGCGGCCAACAGCACCAGTGGCGAGGGGATGTAGTTGGTCTCCCCGCCAGCATACTCGACGTCATGGTGCTCAAAGAGCCAGACCGAGTCGTACCCGAGCTCCTCTGCCAGCAGCGTTTGCGCCAGGGTTGTTCGAAAGCCCCCGTGCTCCTGGCAGGGAGCCAATCCCACCTTCATGCTCGCTGTTCCTCCCCAGGGCAAAGTTCACTCTCGTTCCCAAAACGAGCCGCCAGAGCACAGGCCGCCGCGCGGACCTGCTCACCCAGGACGGCCAGGTCACCTGGCCCGACGAGGTTGGTCGGACAGGAGACGGCGAGCGCGACCGTCTCGCGCCCGATCCTGGCCGGCGCTGCCAGGCTAATGACCCCCAGAGTGTGCTCCTCGCGGCTCCAGCCGAGCCCCTGGCGGGCCACCTCCTCGACCTCAGCCAACACGGCTGCCCGGCTCGTCAGGGTCCGCGGGGTGAGCGAGGGCAAAGGGTCGGCCGGCAAGTGGGCAGCGCGCTCGGCAGGAGGCAAGCTCGCTAGCAGCACCTTGCCGGTGGCGGTTGACCAGAGGGGAGCACGCTCGCCGGGCGCTGCCACGTTGATCCGAACCGGAAGCGTGCCTTCGAGGACCAGCAGAAAGAGCACAGCCTCGCCATCTAGGACCCCCAGCGAGACTGTATGGCCACAGGCGTTCCGCAAGGAGAGCAGCACCTCGCGCCCCTCCCGCAGGAGGGGATCTTGCTCCAGGAACAGCTGAGCGATCCGGTACAGTTCGCTCCCCAGGGCATAGCGACCGGTCACGGGGTCCTGGCGGAGGAAGCGCTCGGCCACGAGCGTGGCGGCCAGCCGATGAACTGTCGCCTTATGCAGGCCGACGCGGGCAGCAAGCTGGGTCACCCCTAGCTCAGGGGTGTCGCGGTCGAACGCTTTCAGGAGGGCGATCGCCCGCCGGACCGACTGCGCACCGTTGGTAGTGTTTCGCATTGCGAGATTTCGTCTCATATTACGTTAGCGTTCATGGTAGCGCCCCGCGCTTTCCCTGTCAAGCCCCTGGTGCTCAGGGGGATACGCGCGGGCGAGGCAGAGCCGGCCGGGGGCGGTTTAGGGGCACGCGTATCCCGTTCCCCCTCCACCGGAGGGCGTTCAGGACGACCAGGCGAGTGGGGCTACCAACGGGCCAGGTCAGCTTGCGCTCCCGCCCGCCCGAGGAGGCGGCGAACCGGGAAGGCTGCGCTCAGCCACCGCTCCGAGGATCCCTCCTGCGAGGGCGCACCCGCGAAGGGGTACGAGCGAGCAGCCGCGGGGCGGTGCTCTCCTCCTTGCAGGAGCTATGCTTCGGGGTTCAGCCTGCTCGCCGCGCGAGCAGAAGCGCTCGCGTGAGCCCCGCCTCGCCGACGTGCTCGGCAAGATGGGTGATCAGGCTCAGTAGCAACTCGCGGCCAGTTTTGTTGCCCTGGCGAGGGTGCTCGAAGGTCCGATCGAGAGCGCCAGGGGGAAGCTGGCGCAGCACCTGAGCGACGGTCTGCTCGAGGGTCTGGCCACGCCGCCGGAGGTCTTCGACCTGCACCGCTTCCACGCGAAACTCAGCCTCCCGGTCGCGCGCGTAGGGCGGCCCACCCAGCACCCACAGGTACTGGGCGAGGTTCCCCATGACGTGGGTGGCGATCACAGCGAGGCTGTTGGCAGTCGGCAGGGGCCGCCAGTTAACCTCCTCGTCGCTCACGCCCTCCAGCTGAGCAAGGACACCGCTCAGCCCACGCTGGACGTGCTCTTCGTACAGCCCGACCTCGGCGAGTTCGCTCATCACCCCTCCTAGCTAACTGCCAGCATCCGCTCGATCGCCCGGCGGGCTGGCACCGCAATCTCCTCGGGGATCGTGACCGCCGGCTGGAGGTCGCGCAAGCAGTCGCGCAGCTTCGGCAGGGTGATCAGCTTCATATAGCGGCAGACCGCTGCCCGGTCGGCGGGCAGGAAGCGCTTCGTGGGGTTCTCGCTGGCGAGGCGGTGGAGCAGACCCATCTCGGTGGCGACCACGAAGGTGCGCGCCGTGCTCGCCCGGGCGTGGCGGACCATTCCATCGGTCGAGAGCAGATGGGTCTGGGGCGGAAGCAGCCCCTGCCCCCGCGCCCAGACCAGTGCGCTCGTGCACCCGCATTCCGGGTGGATCAGCAGTTCCGCGTCAGGCAGCTGGGTGATCAACTCACGGACCTCTTCCGGCCGGATACCCGCGTGGACGTGGCACTCACCCGCCCAGATCTCCATGTTGCGGCGACCGGTCACCCGCTTGAGGTAGTCGCCCAGGAAGAGATCCGGGCAGAAGAGGATCGTCTGGTCCTCCGGGATGGAGCGGATGACCTTCTCGGCGTTCCCCGAGGTGCAGCAGATATCCGTCTCGGCTTTGACGGCTGCCGTTGTATTGACATAACTCACAACCACGGCCCCGGGATGCTCCGCCTTCCAGGCCCGCAGCTGCTCAGCCGTAATCGAATCGGCAAGCGAGCAGCCTGCCTGCGGATCCGGAATGAGTACGGTGCGTTCCGGGTTCAGCAGCTTGGCCGTCTCGGCCATGAAGTAGACCCCGCAGAGCACGATCACATCGGCCTGGACGCGGGTCGCCTCGCGCGCCAGGGCAAGCGAGTCGCCAACGAAGTCGGCGAGGTCCTGGATGGCAGGGATCTGGTAGTTGTGGGCCAGGATGACGGCGTTCCGTTCCCGGCGTAGGCGGTTGATCTCGGCGATCACAGCAGCGTCTGGCTCGGGGGCAGGGGGAGGGCCAATCTGGATCAAGGGCGTGCTTACCATGAGCGAGTCTCCAGCGCGAAGTCGAGCGAGAAATCGAGCGCGGGGGCAGCGTGGGTGAGCGCCCCGAGCGAGATGAAGTCCGGCTGGGTGGCGGCGACCTCCTCAAGGGTTTCTAGGGTGATACCACCCGAGACTTCCGTCCGGATCCCGGCGGCACGGCAGCGGGCGATGGCAGCGGGAAGCGTCGCTAGGGGCCAGTTGTCCAGCAGGATCAGGTCGGCGCCAGCCGCGATCGCTTCCGCCAGCTGCTCCTCGCTGGTCACTTCGACCTCGACCAGCATCCCCGGTGGTGCCCCGACCCGTGCCGCTCGGACGGCGGCCATCACTCCACCCGCTGCCAGTAGGTGGTTATCCTTGATGAGGATGCCGTCGTCGAGCCCGAGCCGATGGTTCCGTGCTCCACCAACCCGGGTCGCGTATTTTTCGAGGAGGCGCAGGCCGGGCGTCGTCTTGCGCGTGTCCAGAATGGTCACCCCATAGCGCCGGGCGACCGCTACCGCTCGGGCGGCCAGCGTCGCGATCCCGGAGAGCCGCTGGAGGTAGTTCAGCGCCGTCCGTTCCCCGGCGAGGAGGGCATGGGCGTCGCCGGCCAGCCGGGCGACTTCGCGCGGACCCGCAGCGGCACTTCCCTCCTCGGCAAGCCAGGCGATCGCCACCTCCGCCGCGAGGACCGCAAAGACCGCTTCAAAGACCGGAGCGCCCGCCAGCACCCCAGAGGCCTTCTGGAGCAGCCGGGCAACGGCTCGCCGCCCCGGCGGAACGGTCAGGCGGGTGGTGAGGTCGCCGCGCCCGATGTCCTCCGCGAGGGCTGCCCGAACCTGCTCGGCCAGCCCCGGAATGAGGGGAGAGACCTGGCAGGGGTGCAGGGCAACGTCGATCATCGTCGTCCTCCCACCTGGGCGGGAGCACCCACCGGCACCAGCAGTGGTGGCACCCCGCGCTGCTGAACGATCCGGCCGCACCAGGCTGACTGCGGTGCAGGACAGTCGGTGCGGAAGTGTGCCCCCCGAGACTCCCGGCGCAACCAGGCCCCGAGCGCAATCCGGCGGGCGACCAGAGCGGCCCCTTCCTCGGGGAGGCGAGCCAGCACATCCAGCAGGCCGGCTTCGTCACGCACCACGCCAAGCTGCTGGTCAAGGAGCGTGCCCAGCTTGGCTGGCATAGCGCTACCGGGCGGTGGCAAGGGTGCCTCCGCGACCAGCTCGCACCCCGCCGCGAGCAGCTCATCCAGCCCCTGAGGCGGGCGCCCGGCCAGTGCTGCCAGCCCAGCACGCCGACCGAAGACGACGCACTCCAGTAACGAGTTCGACGCTAAGCGGTTCGCCCCGTGTACTCCGGTGCCGGCGACCTCTCCAGCAACGTACAGCCCCGGGACCGTCGTTGCGCCGTGCTGGTCGCTCCAGAGGCCCCCCATGACGTAATGGGCTGCCGGTGCGACGGGCAGAAGGTCGCGCGCGAGGTCCAGGCCCAGCGGCTGGAGGAGGGTAACCAGGTTGGGAAAGCGCGCGCGCACTGCCACCGCGTCGAGGTGGCGGAGCGAGAGGAAGACGGGTCCCTCCTGGCGCGCGGTGTGGATAGCACGCGCCACGACATCCCGCGGGGCGAGCTCCGCCTGCGGATGGGCGAGCGGCCCCTCAGCGAGGAGGCGTCGGCCGCGCGCGTCACACAGCCACGCTCCTTCGCCCCGCAGTGCCTCGGTCAACAGGAGCGCACGCTCACCGAGCGCGGGGACGGGAAGGGCCAGGGCGGTCGGGTGGAACTGGACGAACTCGAGATCGACCAGGGCTGCTCCTGCCTGCCAGCCGAGCACGATCCCGCCGCCATTGACGGTCTCAGGGTTGGTGCTGCGCTGGTAGAGCCCGGCACAGCCACCTGTTGCTAGCACCACCGGTCCATCAAGCTGCCCCACACGGCCGTCCGGCCAGCGCAGCTCGACACCACTCACCCCGTGGAGGCCCGTCCGAAGCGCGATAACGGTCACCCCTTCGAGGAGCCTCACCCGGGACGTTTCACGCACGACGCTGGCGAGCGTCTGCACGATGTGCCAGCCAGTCGCGCCGCCGCCAGCATGGATGATCCGCCGTCGGCAGTGCCCCCCTTCTCGGCCGAGCGCCAGCGTGCCGTCTGCCTCACGGTCGAACGGCACGCCCCAGGCGAGGAGGTCAGCGACCCGCGCGGGAGCTTCCTCGGTCAACACGCGGGCAGCAGCTTCGTCGACCAGGCCACCCCCGCACGTCAGCGTATCGGCAAGGTGGGCGGCAGGGGAGTCGTCGGCACCGAGCGCCGCGGCGATCCCCCCCTGGGCCCACGGTGATGACCCACCGCCGATTGCTCCCGCTACCAGCGCAACCTGGCCACCCGCTTCCGCCACCGCGAGGGCAGCGGTGAGGCCAGCAACCCCTCCCCCAACGACAATCACGTCTGCCTGCATACGTACCTCACCACGGAAGCTCGCGCTCGCGTGACCCGCGCGGGTTGCCTACAAAGCGGTAGCAGGTGGGCGGGCGGCCGCGCCGACCCAACCGAGCCACTGCTCCCGCGGGCAACAGTTGCTTGCTCTCCAGTAACGGGCGGAATGCCTTGATCACGTTGCTCGTGGAAAGCCGCTCGACCCGCGGCCCGTAGAAGGCGGCGTAGAGGGCTCGGAGGTCAGTTACTGCGAACGGGTTAGGAAGCAGTTCAAAGGCCACCCAGGAGTAGCGCAGCTTGGAGCGGAGGCGCTGGATCCCTGTGCGCAGAATCTCGGGGTGGTCCCACCGCAACTCGTCCCAGGGGATGGCAGCGAGCGGGCACCACCAGGCTCGGGCGGCCACCGCCGGGTCGACGACCTGCAGCTCGTCCAGCCGGGCCAGCGCCAGGTGCCCGACCGAGACGACCCGACCGCGGCTATCCCGGTCGACCGCGCCGAACGTCGCAAGTTGGTCGAGGTACCAGTCGGTCGGGTCGTAGCCCGTCTTGCGCACCACGGCCCACCGCGCGGCCGCCTCGAACGGTTCATCCACCTGGACCAGCGCGCCGGGGAGCTGCCAGTTCTGGGGGCCACCAGTCAAGAGCACGCGGGTGCGCTCCTGCGGGGTCCCGGCCTCCCCAGCTGCAAAGATGAACACCACCACGTCGACCGCAATCGCGGCCGTCAGATTGCTGACCAGGGGAAGCGCGATTTCTGCTCCCACAGAGCAAAATTTACCAGATGCTTACCGACCTGTCAAGCATGCCGCCCAGCAAGCACGAGCCAGCCTCCTCCGGCAGCGGGGCCTTTTCCCCGCCGGGCTGGCAGGAGCGAGGCTGCCCCGCCCACGCAGGAGGTGGTTTCGTCTCAGCTCCCTGTGAGGACGTGGGACGGCGACGGTAAGGCCGCGATCTGGTGGCGCCCCGCTCTCTGCACGGTCGTAGGCCGGCGCCTGCCGACGTTGGCAAGGTGGTTGGTCTGGCTACCCGCCTGGGCGTGGATCGGGGGGAAACTGCCGAGTATCATTGGCTGACAGTCCGCCGGCGGAGGGCCGGGGATCGATGATCACCCAGGCAACGCGACCAACGACCAGTCCCTATCTTGCTGCACTCCAGGAACGCATTGTCGTCTTTGACGGCGCGATGGGCACCGCGATCCAGGCGTTGGAGCTGAGCGCGGCCGACTTCGGCGGGCACGAGGGAGCGAACGATTATCTGGTGCTCACCCGCCCGGAGCTGATCGCGCGGATCCATCGCGCCTATCTTGAAGCTGGTGCCGAGGTCATCGAGACCAACACCTTTGGCGCGAACCGCCCCAAGCTTGCCGAATACGGCCTGGAGCACCTGACGGCTACGATCAACCGCGAGGCAGCGCGGCTGGCGCGCCGGCTCGCGGACGAGTTCACCACGCCCGAGCGTCCTCGGTTCGTGGCGGGGTCACTTGGCCCGACGGGCTATCTGCCCTCCTCGAGCGATCCCACGCTCTCAGCGATCACCTTCGACGAGCTTACTGCCATCTACGCCGAGCAGGCCCAGGCCCTGGTCGAAGGGGGCTGCGACCTCCTGCTGGTCGAGACCATGCAGGACATCCTCGAGGCGAAAGCAGCGGTCGTCGGCATCACTCGCTCCTTCCGCCAATCGGGCCGCTGGGTGCCGCTCCAGGTCCAGGTCACTCTCGATACCAGTGGCAGAATGCTGCTCGGGACGGACATCGGCGCCGCGCTGACTACCCTCGAGGTGCTACCGATCGATGTGATCGGGCTCAACTGCTCCACCGGCCCGGAGCACATGCGCGACCCCGTCCGCTATCTGGCCGAGTACTCCAGCAAGCCGATCGCGGTCATCCCGAACGCTGGGCTGCCGGTCAACCTGAACGGCCGGGCTTGCTACCCCCTGGCGCCCCAGCCCATGGCCGAAGCGCTCCGTTCCTTCGCCATGGAGTTTGGTATCAATGCGGTAGGCGGCTGCTGTGGCTCCACCCCCGAGCATATCCGCCTGCTGGCTGAAGCGGTTGCCGGTCTCCGTCCACGGCCGCGCCGAGCGCACCCGGTGCCGGCCATCTCTTCCGCGATCAAGGCGGTGCCGCTAGACCAGGAGCCAAAGCCGCTGCTGATCGGTGAGCGCGTGAACACCCAGGGCTCGCGTCGGGTCAAGCGGCTGGTGATCGCTGAGGACTATGACGGTCTCCTGAGCATCGCCCGCGAGCAGGTAGAAGGCGGTGCCCACGCGCTCGACCTCTGTGTCGCCGTGACTGAGCGCTCAGATGAGGCCGAGCAGATGGTCGCCGCCATCCGGACTCTCCAGATGGGGGTGGACGCGCCACTCATGATCGACACCACCGAGGCCCACGTTGTCGAGGCGGCGCTCAAGCACTATCCCGGTCGCCCCATCATCAACTCGATCAACCTCGAGAATGGACGCGCTCGGGTGGACGCCGTGCTGCCGCTCGTCCGGGAGTACGGCGCCGCCGTGGTTGCGCTCACTATCGACGAAGAGGGAATGGCCAAGACCGCCGAGCGGAAGCTGGCCATTGCCCGCCGGATCGCGCAGATCGCCACCGAGGAATATGGGATCCCCCCGGAGTGGCTGATCATCGACCCGCTCACCTTTACCCTGGCCACGGGCGAGGAGGAGTTCCGGCGTTCGGCGCTGGCAACGCTCGAGGGAATCCGGGCCATCAAGACCAACCTCCCCGGGGTCTACACCAGTCTCGGGGTCTCGAACGTGTCCTTCGGCCTCAAGCCGGCCGCGCGAGCAGTCCTGAACAGCGTCTTTCTCTACCACGCGGTTCAGGCCGGCCTGGACCTGGCAATGGTGCACCCGGCTGAGGTCAAGCCCTACGCCGAGATCGACCCAACAGAGCGGGAGCTGGCCGACGACCTGATTTTTGATCGCCGGCCCGACGCTCTCGCCCGCTTCATTGCCCACTTCGAGCAGGTGACTGCCCTCACCAGTGGCTCCGCGTCGGACCCCACGGCGGGGATGAGCGCAGAAGAGAAGATCCACTGGCAGATCCTCCATCGCAAGAAGGACGGGATCGAGGCGCTGATCGACGAAGCGCTCAGCCGCCACACGCCAGTCGAGGTGCTGAACGAGGTGTTGCTGCCGGCTATGAAGGAGGTCGGCGAGAAGTTTGGCGCGGGTGAGCTGATCCTCCCCTTCGTGCTCCAGTCGGCTGAGGTGATGAAGCGCGCGGTCGCCCACCTCGAACAGTACCTAGAAAAGCAAGAAGGCGTCACGAAGGGGAAGGTTGTCCTGGCGACGGTCTACGGCGATGTCCACGACATTGGGAAGAACCTGGTCGATACCATCCTGACCAATAACGGCTACACCGTCTACAACCTCGGCAAGCAGGTGCCGGTAACGACCATCATCGAGCGGGCTCTGGAGGTGGGAGCGGATGCGATCGGTCTCTCGGCACTGCTGGTGTCGACCTCGAAGCAGATGCCGCTCTGCGTCAACGAGCTCGCCCGGCGCGGGCTGGCGATCCC
>JAILZB010000092.1 GCA_023512725.1 Chloroflexota bacterium
GCGGCCAGATGCCAACCAGATCAAGCTGTCGTTCTACCTGCGGGTGGTGGCAGAAGACTGCCGCGACATCGACAGCCCGGGCCTGGTTGCCGTGATCTACAACGAGACGGGGATCCGCTATCAGGTTGCGCCGGGGCCGCGCACGGTGGGGCCGGTCGGCCTCGGCCCGCTGGCGGACACCTCGATCGACCTGGTGCGCTATCCATCGCCCTGGTTCGTGCCAATCAGCCCCTTCCCGACGACTCTGCACTTCGTCATCCCTTCCAGCCCAAGTTCGGCCGATTACACCGCCCTGGCGTCGATCAGCGCCAAGGTGGGCCAGCTCGGGACGCTGAAGGCCATCTCGACCACAGTCGATACCCCCGAGACGCTGCCGGCAACGGTCCGCAACAGCGATCACCTCATCTTGATCGGCTCCCCAGCAAGCAATGCGCTCATCCGTCAGATCGGAGCCTCGCTGCCGCTGCGTCCTACCGAGAGCGGGTTCACCACCATCGAGGGGACACCGATCCCGCCGGAGCATGGGGTCATCCAGGCGGTTCCCTCTCCCTTTGCCCCTGGGAAAGGGGTGCTCGTGGTCAGCGGTGGCTCTGAGGAAGGCGTCCGCCGCGCGGGCCAGGTGCTGGCCTCGAGCTCGCTCCGCAAGCTCCTGAGCGGTCCCTACGCCATCATCACGGAACGGCCCCAGCCGCCAGCGGCAGCGACCCCGCGAGAAGGTGGCCGGCTGGTAACGCTGGGCGACCTCGGCTATGAGGATAGTGTGATCTACGGGCTTGGGGAGCAACGGATCAATCTCAGCTTCGATGCCCCGCCATTCGAGGACCGCTCGGGTGCCACCATCGATGTGATCTGGAGCCACTCGATCGCCGGGATGACCGAGCTCTCCTCGCTCTCGGTCATCCTCAACGGGGTCCCGATTGCGAACGCCGCCCTGCGGGAGGCGAATGTCAACCGGGCGGTGCTGCGGGTGAACATCCCGCCGACCACCTTGCAACCCGGCCCGAATACGCTGCAGTTCCTGTTTGTCTTCCAGCCGAAGGACCAGATCTGTGCCCGGCTGGTGCGGGATGCCGCCTGGGGGGTCATCCACAAGGATACCGAGATCCGGCTGCCGCAATCGCCAACCGGGTTTGCGCTTGGCTTCCAGTACTACCCCTATCCCTTTGTGCGGGATGGCAGCCTCGAGAACAGTCTGCTCGTGCTGCCGCGCACCCCCAAGCCGAGCGACCTGACGGCGGCGATGAACCTGGCGGTGGACCTAGGCAAGCGCACTCGCAGCGATACCACCTGGCTGGAAGCGTTGCCGGCCGATGCGCTGACCGACCAGCAGCGCCGGAGCAAGCACCTGATCGTGGTCGGGCTGCCGACCGAGCACGCGTTGATCCAGCAAGTCAACGACCGGCTGCCGATGCCGTTCTCGGCCGATGGGGCTTCGCTGCGGCAGGGGAACCAGACGCTGGTCGCCGTGCGCAACGGCGGCCCCTTCGGCGTCGATCAGCTCCTGCCCTCTCCCTTCTCGGAAGGGCAGGCCGACCGGACGGCGATGGTCGTCGTGTCGGGCACAGCGCCGGAGGCGGTGGACTGGGCCCGGGCGGCCCTAGGCTCTAGCCGGCTGACCGGTAACGTGGCGATCGTCTCGCGCGACCTGCGGGCACAATCGTTCGACGTTTCTCCCCCAACTGCAGGGCCGGTTACGCTGGCGACGCCGCGGGCGACCATCCCGCTGATCGCTACCGTGGTCATCGCGCTGATCGTCGTGCTGCTCGTCGTACTCATTATCGTGCAGCTTCTACGAGAGAGGAGGCGTCGGAGTGAGGCTGGACTTTATCCCCCCGCGACTGCTACTTAGCACCTTCACCGGCGCCTTACTCCTGGCGGCCTATCTGATCACCGTCCAGGGGCCGCCCACGCTCGCGCTGCCGGGCATCCTGTTGCTTGCGGTTATCGTGCTGGCGGCGATCAGCCGGGCGTTCGTGGGCATTGGCGCCGTCGCGACTATCCTCGCCGTCCTCACCTACGTGGCGCTGGTCTTTCTGGTCACCCCCTTTGCCGACCTGCGCTTCGTGGCGGCGGTGGCAGCGGTGGTCGGGTACGCCCTCGCGGGCTTTTTTGCGGTGCTGTTCACCCAGAGCCTGGCGAATCTCGAAAGTGACCTGGACCGCGCCGACCTGCTGATCGAAGAGCTGACCATGCGCGACCCGCTGACCGGCACGATCAAGCCGCAGTTCGCTCGCCAGCTGCTGGCTGAGGAGGTCGCACGCTCCCGGCGCTATCGCCACACGTTCTCAGTGGTGATGATGGGGGTGTCCGAGCAGGTGCCGCCCCCGCCCGAGGTGGACCTCGATACTGTCTTCACTGAGGTCGGTCGCGCCCTGGTGGACCGCCTGCGCTCGACTGATAAGGTGGCGATCCTGGGCAACCCACCGCGCTTTTTGATCCTGCTGGTTGAGACGCCGCTGGAAGGCGCCAAGATCATCACCGAGCGGCTGGTCGAAGAGACGCGGATCGGAACGGGAGTGCAGTTCTGCGCGGGGATTGCGACCTTCCCCGATGATGCGGTTGACCCTGATGGGTTGATCCGCGAGGCGGAGTCGGCCCTCCAGTTCGCGAGCATCACCAATGAGCGGGTGGCGTACAGTGAGCTCTTGCGCCATGGCTAACCGACGCCCCCGCCGTGCCCACTGATGGCCTGGCTCGCGGCCGCCGCGGCCGCGATCGGGCTGGTGGCCCTCTCATTAGCCCTCGGCTGGCTGGCCCGCGCGTGGCGGGGCGTGCCCAGCGCGGAGGACGACCGTTCGGCGCGGACGCCCACCGGCCAGCCGGCCTTCGGCACCCGACCGCCGGTGGCGCTCGTGCCAGCGCCAGCGCTCACCCGTTTCCGCCTGGTGGTGCTGCTCGTTGGGCTGGTGGCGCTGCTATTTGCTACCCTTGCTCCCCTCGCTGAGCGAATACTCCAGCCGGCTCCCAGCTTTATCCGGGTGCAAGGGACAGCCTTCATCAAGAACGGCCGACCCTGGCGCTTCGTCGGGGCAAACACCAACCACATCTGGGAGCCCGCGCTCTTCAACGCTGAGCGCATCCTGGATGAGGCTGTTCAGCTCGGGCTCGAAGTGGTGCGGATCTTTCCCTACGCTGAGCAGTTCTACCCCTTCGACCGCACCGCCGAGGACCAGCGGGAGGTCGAGCGCTACTGGCGCGAGTTGGACCATGTGCTCGACCTGGCCGGGCGGCGCGACCTGCGCGTGATCCTGGCGCCGACGTGGGACTATGTCGGCATCATCCTGACCGGTGACCCTCGCCAGGGTGACCGCAACCACTACCGCTTTATGACCGACCCGCGGGCGGTTGAGCGCTACCAGCGCTTCTGGACCGTGCTGGCGGAGCGGCGCAACACGGTCAATGGCCGACGCTACCGCGATGACCCGACCATCCTCGGCTACAACGTGATCAATGAGTGGGAGGTGGCGGACGCGCCAGGCCGGCTCAGTCAGGATGAGGTCCAGGCGGCCGTCGCGCGCTGGTTCGAGGAGATGGCCGCCCACATCAAGCGGGTGGCACCGAACCAGCTGGTAGGCAGTGGCGTGATCGGGGATGACCAGCCAGGGATCGACTTTGTGCGCATTCACCGTGCTCCCAGCATCGATTTTGCGACGGTGCACGTTTACCCCCACCAGCGGCCACCGGAGTGGCTCGCCGAGCGGGCGCGGCTCGCGCGGGAGCAGCTCGGCAAGCCGATCGTGCTCCAGGAAGGGATGGCGCGGGGTGACGATGCGGCAAAGGCGGCGTACATCGAGCGCTACTGGCCGGTGGCAGTGGCGGCCGGGTTCAGCGGGGTGATGTTCTGGGACTGGCAGACCAGCGAGGATGGCTATCAAGTCTTCCCGACCGACCGGCAGACGGTGGCAGCGATCCGGCGCGTGGTCGAGCAGCTCCGGCGGGGTTAGCGCGGGAGGGCTACCATCAGGGCCAGCACGAGGGCCAGCAGGCCAAGTGCCGCGCCGATGCCGACGAGGGCCCACACCAGGGGCGCCAGCGAACGCGTGCGCGGAGGCGATGGTGCGCCGGGGCTCGCCGGGCGCGGACGGGAAGCAGCCCGCGCCGTTCCCGACGAGGCCGCGGCGGGCCGGGAAGCGGCCTCTCCCATTTCGAGGTCAACCAGCAGGCCCCGGATCCGGCTGACGACTGGCGACGATGGGGCAGCTGCCTGGGGGATAGCGGCTTCAAGGGCAGCCTTGAACTGCTCGGCCGTCTGGTAACGGTCTTCCGGGCGTTTGGCGGTGGCACGGAGGATCACATTTTCGAGGGCGGGCGAGAGAGCCGGGTTGATCCGTGAGGGGAGCGGCAGTGGCTGGTGGATCTGCTGGTAGAGGGTGGCGAATGGGGTTTCTCCCTCGAAGGGAAGCCGGCCAGTGGCCAGCTCGAAGAGGACGATGCCAAGGGAGTAGATATCCGAGCGACCGTCGATGGTGTCGGACATCCCTTGTTCCGGGCTCATGTACTCGGGCGTGCCCATCCCGATGCCGGGGCGGGTGAGGCGCTGGCCTTCGAGCATCCGGGCAATGCCGAAATCAGACAGGAGCGCCCAGTCATCCGTGCCGAGCAGGATATTCCCGGGCTTGATATCGCGGTGGATGACCCCCTGCTGGTGGGCATAGTCGAGGGCATCGGCGACCTGACCGATGATCCGCCCGATAGTGGGAAAATCGAGCCGCTGGCCCAACCGCTCGGCGAGCGACCCGCCGGGAACGTAGCCCATCACGAGGTAAAGGAGGTCCCCCTCCTCACCGAAGGTGTAGACCGGCACAATGTTGGGGTGCATCAGCTTGGCAACGGTATCCGCCTCGCGCCGGAAGCGAGCGATAAAGCTGGGGTCAGCCTGGAGCGAGGTATCGAGCACCTTGATCGCCACCGTGCGGTTGAGCGAGGGCTGGGTAGCCCGGTAGACGGCGGCCATTCCCCCTTCGCCGATCTTCCCTTCGATCCGAAACTCGCCGAGCCGCGTTCCTGGCTTGAGGTCGCGCATGCGCTCTCCCGTCGTCTGGGACATCATACTCTTCGCCGGGCTACACTGACCAGCCTGCGGACGCGCGGTGTCGAGCCGGGGTGCCCTGCTCGGGGTGAGTGCGAATGGAAAGGAGCGGAATGGACTTCAGCGAATATCTCCAGTGGCTCTACGACTACCACTGTTGGGCCACCAACCGGCTGCTGACGCTTGCGGCGGCGGTGCCGCCAGCGGACTATCAGCGTCCGCATCCCTCTGGCCAGGGCAGCTTGCAGCATGTGCTCACCCACCTCTACGTGGCAGAGTGGCGCTGGCGGGAGCGCTGCGAGCGCGGCGGCTGCCCCCTTGATCCTCCGGGGCTCCCAGCACTGACCACACCGACGGCTCTGGCGGAGGCGCTAGCAGGGGAGCAGGCGCGCTGGCGGGTTGTGCTCGCAGCGACCGAGCCTGACCGCCTTGTCAGGTATCAGCGGACGGATGGTGGCGTGGAGCAGCAGCGGTTTGGAGAGATCGTGGCCCATCTCGTCAACCACGGCACCCAGCACCGGGCGGAGGCGGCGTGGATCCTGACTGAGCTGGGCTCTTCCCCCGGCGACCTTGACCTGATCGTCTATCTTCGGGCGCGGCCGGCGGGCAGCTAGGAGGCAGGGAGCGTTTCGGCCTGGTCCAGCAGCCAGTGGGTGACCTCGGGGCTCCAGACCAGGGTCCAACGGATGCGGGTGCGCTGCTCGCTGCCGTCCGGCCGCTGGCTGGTCAGCTCGATGAGGAGAGTGCCATCGCCCTCAGTGCGCGCGGTAAGCTGGAGGATCGTTGCGGCAGTGGCAGCACGCTCCCAGGCTTCGCGCGGCTGCTGGGCGCGGAAGCGTGGCGAGAGCAAGGCGTAGGCCTCCGTGAGGTTGCCCTCTCCCAGGAGGCGGTAGTAGCGGGCGACGGTGGGGAGGCGTGCCTGTTCCCGGGGGGTGATGGTCTCGCTCAGGGTGATCAGCCGGTCCCCTTCCAGGCGGACGCGCCGCACGCGGGTGCCGCTGGGGCAGCAGCCCTCTTCCCAGCCGACGCGGTGGGCGGAGTAAACGGTCAAGATGCCAGCGGTCACTTCGAACGTCAGCAGGGTGCCGCCGAGTGCGCCCGCGAGCACGGGGCCACGGTCGCTCGCCCGGTAGATCAGCAGGCCGCTCACGCCGGCAGCACCTTCTTGGACGAGCGGAATGAGCGCTTCCTCCCGGCCGTCGCCGGAGAGGTCGGCGTAGACGACCTGGCTGGTCTGAGCGAAGCCACCGATGCGGCCATCGCGCGTCTCGACGAAGCTGCCGCTCAGGCCACCGAAGGTGGGCATGGGCGAGGTGATGAGGTTCGGGTCGCTGCTGACGACGCGGTCCCAGCTGGCGCTCCGGAGGGTGGTGCCGAAGAGCCGCACCGGCCAATCGGCGCAGGCGCTGCTCAGGGGGAGGGTGGCAAGGAGGAGCAGAGCGACAAGACGGTGCACGCGCATCGTTCGCTTCACGCGGCTGGCTGAGTGGGGATAAAGAGGGTGACGCCGCAGTAGGGGCAGCGGACGATCCCCTTGCCGGCAACTTCGCGGATGCCCCCGCAGTTCGGGCACTTGGTACTGCCGACCTGGGCGGCATCTTTGGAGTAGAACGTCTGGGTCGACCAATCGATGTAGCCCGCGAAGAGGCCCTGGTTGACCAGCTCGTAGATGGCGTTCTGGATCTCGTCGCGGCTCATCTTCAGTTCGAGCATGGCGCGTCCGAGGGAGACCTGCCCCTGAGCGCCGATCAGCCCGAGCAAGCGCTCTTTCTTCCGAATGGCGGCGAGCTCGCGCTCCTCGGCCTGGCCACGGAGGAAGAGATAGGCCCCTGCACCACCGAAGAGGACCAGGGGCACTCCCGCGAAGAGGCCGAAGCCGAGGGCGGCGCCGGCGGGGCTCAGCTGGCCGGTTGCCAGGCCGGAGCCGAGAAAGAGGGAGACCAGGGCGCAGATACCGACGCCAACGAGGACCAGGATAACGCCCAGCGTTCGTCCCATGTGCTCCTGCCTGGCTGAAGATCTTAGCGGAACCCCGAGGACCCGCCACCGCCGCCGCCACCGCCGCCGCCACCGCCGCCACTCCACCCTCCCCCGCTCCAGCCGCCGCCGCTGCTGCTCGACTGCGGTGGGACGCTGGTGAAGACGGAGGCGGTCGAATTGAGCAGACTGAAGAGCCCGGCACTCATTGTGTTCAGGCTGCCGAGGGCACGGGTTGCGGCGCTATCGAGTGAGGGTGGGCTGCCGCCCTCCCCCGGCGTGCGCTCGCTGGGGGGGCTCCAGCCGCCTGGTGCTCCGCTGCCTTCGAGGTGCCAGCCGCGCGGCCGTTCCCAGCGGCCCCAATCGGGCGCGTCGAGAGCGGGGAAGTACCAGCTGGGGGCTGGGGTGTCGACCGCGGCGAAGCGCTCGACCCACTCGTGCTCGAGGCCGAAGGCGATGGCATAGGGCAGGTACGCCTCGAACTGGTCGCGGGCTTCGGCGACGTTCGTGTAGCGGTCGAGCTGCTGGAGGTAGCGACGGAAAGCGCGCCAGCGTGCGGCTGCCTGGGCACCTGCGGCGGTGCGGCGGGGCATCGCCGGGCTGAAGCCGAGGAGGAGCAGGCCGGTGAAAGCGAGGGGAATACTGGGCAGGGCAAGGAGGCGCCCGAAGGGGCCGGCCGAGAAGCCGAAGACGGCACCACCCACCCCGAGCGCGAAGACCAACAGGCCGAGGCTGGCGTAGAGCGAGCGGGTCGCGGATGGGTCGCGTGGGAAGAGGCCCTGCGCCGTTGCCTGGCGCTGGACCGCGCGCACGAGAGCGGGAACCTGGCGGTAGAAGCGGTAGCGGAGGTCGCTGAGGGAACGTTCCTCTCGGCCGCCGAAGATCGTATCGAGGAGCAGCCGCTCGTAGGGGAGGAGAGCGCTCTCGTCGCCAGGGCGGCGGACAAACCGGAAATCGTTTTCCTGGCCGTCCTCCGCGATGATGGCAAGATACCCCCGCCGCGCGAGGTCGACCACCGTCGCGATGAGATGGCGGAGCGAAGCGCGCTCATCGAGCAGGACACCAGCGACGGCTGGCCGCAACTGGTCGGGGGGGGCGCTGAGGAATTCAGCGACGATCCCGGCCCGTTCGTCGCGCCCGCGCAGGTACCACAGCAAGAAGACGCCGAGCGGCCCGGCCAGGGCGACGATGAAGGCGAGGAAGAGGCCGACCAGGGTAAGCGGCGCCTCGAGGTCCTTGGCGACCTGCCAGGGCGCTGGGCGCGCGTCGACGAGGCCGTGGGGGAACTGCGCTCGCAGCTCCCACTCGACGCCGGGAGCGAAGGGCCCCCCGCGGAACTCGATGGTGCGACCGTCGCGTACGGTGGCGCCGCCGCTCTCGCGGGCGTTCAGGTAGGTCGTCGCCTTGAGCTGGTCGGGGCTGACACTGGCGGGGAGGGTAAGCAGGACGGTTGCGGCCTGAATGGGGTAGGCGCGGTCGGCCTCGATGAACTTCCAGTAGAACTGGTCGCCGCCGTCGTAGATGTAAAGCGATCCCCGCACGGTGTAACGCAAGGTGAACGTGCGGCTGGCGCTGATGGTGGCGGGAAAGTGCCAGACGATGCGGACCTCGCCGCCCTCAGTGGTCACCTGATAGGTGTTGGCAGCTCCGCTGCTCGACTGGCGGTAGGACTGGTCTCCTTCGCTGACAGTGATATCGACGATCCCGGTGGTCTGGTGGGTGGGGAGAGTACGGAAGGCCTGCGTGAACGGCCCGCCGTTGAACTGGACAACCCAGGTCTCGACGAAGGTGACATCGCCATTGGGCAGGATCGCGATCTCGGCATCGCGCCGCGGCACCGTGACCGAGCGGCCCTGGGCCTGAGCGAGGGCGGGTAGCACCAGCAGGGCGGCGAGGGCGAGGAGGGCGAGCGGGAAACGCCTGGTCATTGGGAGGGTGTCCTTATCCTTAAAAGAAAAGAGTGCCAGCATCGGTCCTTGCGAGTGGTACAACGATAGCAGGGCGGAAGGTGTTCCCGCGAGGGTGCGTTGTTGAGTGGCTGCGGCTATGGTAGACTTGGCGATGGTACGGTGGGCGTAGCCGAGCGGTCAAGGCGCCAGATTGTGGCTCTGGAGATCGAGGGTTCGAATCCCTCCGTCCACCCTCCTCTGGTTTGCCCCTGTAGCTCAGTGGATTAGAGCGTCTGACTTCGGATCAGAAGGTCGCGGGTTCAAATCCTGCCGGGGGCGCCCAGCATCGGACAGGCTTCCCCCTCGCTCGCAGCACCCCGTTGCCCTGCTGCGTCCCCACTATCCCGAGCGCATCCCTCCGCTGAGGCTTCGGCTGCCCCTTGCCCGGTCCGTGCGGGGAGCGCGGAAGCGCGTGCCCCTAGCGCGAGCTGGTCCTCCCGTACTGGGCGTGAGCGCTCCGCACTAGAGAGGGAGACGCGGAGGGCGCGGTCGGGGTGCTCATCCCGCCAGGCGGCGGCGTGCCCGCAGCGGGTCATAGTTGACCATCTTGATCTAGATGATCTACAATCCTCGCTATCCTGCCAACCCGGGAGAGCAACGTTCCGATGTCCCTCTATCTTCTCGAATACGGGCTCACTGCATCCGACCGCGCTGAGGTCGAACGCGCGCTTGAGACGCTTGCTGCGGCGATCCACCAGGCCGCGGGCACCCTCATTGAAGCTCAGGTCGCCACTGATCTGGGACGGCTGTACGTCGTGGTCGAGCACGAGCAGGGGGAAGCGCTCGCCGTGGCCCTGGCGCTTGTTGACCTGTCTCCCCACGAGATCGCGCCAGTACGGCTCGTTGGGGCGACTGTGGAAGAGGTCAAGGCTGCGGCGGGGCTCCAGGCGCGGTATCTCGTGGAGTGGGACTTGCCGGCCGGGTTGACGATGGACCAGTACCTGGCGCGGAAGGCCGCTAAGTCTCCCCGCTATGCTGAGGTGCCCGAGGTGCGGTTCCTGCGTACCTACGTCCGCGAGGACCTGGCGAAATGCTTGTGCTTCTACGCCGCGCCGGACGAAGCGGCTGTCCGCCGTGCCCGTGCTGTGGTCGAGGCGCCCATCGACCGGCTCACTCGCCTCGCGGAGAGGACGCGTGCGGTGGTCTGAGCTGCTGCTCGCTGGCTCGCCACGTGAGCAGCTCGAAGCCTATTTCGAGCCTCGGGCAGCGGCCATCGATGCTGGACAGCTCGACCTCCGCGAGGGACTACGCTGGCTCAACGAGGGGGTGCTCGCAGCGGCAGCGGGGGAGGCGGGACCAAATCATGATCTCACCCTCGTCTGCCGCACGATTGCCACCGTCGCCTGGTCCGACCTTGCGACGGCGTTTTCACTCTGGTGCCACCGCATGGTGCTGGAGTACCTTGCTCAGGCGCTAGCAGGGTCCTCCCTCTGTGAACTCGTCCTTCCCCGCTTGCTGCGGACCGAGGTGGTGGGGAGCACCGCCCTGGCCTCGGGAATGAGCCATGCCGTGCTGGGGACCCCGCTACCAGTCCAGGCCACCCGCGCGACGGACCAAGTCTGCCTGACCGGCACCGTGCCATGGGCGTCTAATCTGTTTACGCCAGACTTTGTCCTCGTCCTGGCCGCTGCGACGAGCGCCGGGCCGATCATTGTTACCGTTCCCGGTGAGCACGCGGGGGTCGCCGTCGCACCACCGGCCCGGCTGCTTGCGCTCGATGGAACGCGCAGCTCGTCCATTAGGCTGACCGATGTCGTCCTCCCTGCGGACTGGGTTCTCACGGACGACTTCACGGAATTCATCCGGCGCGTTCGACCGGTCTTCCTGCTGCTCCAGAGCAGCTTTGCGCTTGGTCTGGCGGCGCGTGCCCTCGCTGAGGCAGCGCCGGGAGTGCACGGCGCAAATGCGGTGCTCCAGCCGGATCTCGCAGCGCTCGAAGCAACCGCACATCTGCTCGTAGCGACGCTGCTCGCCGCAGCTCGCCAGCGCGGCCAGAGTTGCCCCCTGCCTGAGCTCGTTCGGCTGCGTTACGAGAGTGCCTGCCTGGCGGTCCAGGCCGTGGCCCTCGAGGCGAAGACACAGGGCGGTCGGGGCTATCTCGCCTCCTCGGCAACAGCGCGCCGCTTGCGGGAAGCGGCATTCCTCCCTATTCAGTCCCCCACGGAAGGACAGCTGCGATGGGAACTCCAGCACTGCGCTTGAACTGGGTCGAGAAGCGCTACCAGCGCCGTGGCCGTGACGTTCCGGTCCTCGGGCCGATCGATCTGAGCGTGGCGGAAGGTGAGGTCGTTGCGCTGCTCGGGCCGAGCGGCTGCGGCAAATCGACCTTGCTCCGGATCATCGCGCAGCTGGAGCCACCGACTGCCGGGACGGTGGAGCGTCTCACCGAGCGGCCAGTTGGGCTCGTGTTTCAGGATGCCTTGCTCCTCCCCTGGCTGACGGTAGCCGAGAACATTGCCTTTGGGCTGGGCTTCCGCGCGAATCGCCTGGTCCGCCAGCCGGGTGCGGTCGAGCGCGCCTTGACCGACTTCGGGCTGCACGAGGTCGCCGACGCCTACCCCGGGGAGCTCTCCGGTGGCCAGGCGCAGCGGGCCAGCCTGGCGCGGACGGTCGTCACGCAGCCCGGGCTCTTGCTGCTCGATGAGCCGTTCGCGGCCCTCGACCCCTCGACGCGGCGGGCGCTCCAGGGCTGGTTTGCGCGCCTGGTGCGCGAGCGTGGCCTGACTGTTCTCCTGGTTACCCACGACATCGACGAAGCGCTTGCGCTCGGTGACCGGGTCGCGCTGCTCTCCCCTGCCCCTGGCCGGATCGAAGCGGTCTGGGAGAGCCGTGCCCTCGGCACGGATAGTCGCGACTCAGCGGCTGCCCAGGCGCTCCGCCGCGAAATTCTGGGACGCTATCGGAGCGATCTCGCTCTCGCGCCGCCAGTCGAGAGCGCGGCCTGAGCGCAGTGGAGCCATTCCCCCGGAGTTCCTGAGATGTCTGCTCTCTCTCGCCGCGACCTCCTCCGCCTTGCTGGCTTCGCCTCGTTCGCTGCCCCGGGGCTACTCGCCGCCTGCTCCCTGCCGGGTCCAGCCAGCCCTGGCCGCCCCCGGGATCGCACCGCCGACACCACGCTGCGCATCGGGTATCTGCCGATCACCGACGCCACTCCACTGCTCCTTGCGCATGCCCAGGGGTTCTTCACCGCCGAAGGGCTGGATGCTCCTCGCCCGACCCTCTTCCGCAGCTGGGCTCAGCTGGGCGAAGCGTTCCAGGCGCGGCAGGTAGACGTCGTCCATGTGCTGATGCCGATGGCGGTCGCGATGCGCTTCGGGCAGCAGGTGCCGCTCAAGGTCGTCGCGTGGAACCACACTGATGGATCGGCGTTCACGGTCGCGCCACGCGTCCGCTCGACCGATGACCTCGCCGGGACGACGATCGCTGTCCCGTTCTGGTACTCCATCCACAATGTCGTTCTCCAGCTCATCCTCAAGCAGGCAGGGCTGAACGTCATTCTCCGCGGTGAGCCAGCAGCGAACGAGGTGAAGCTGGTGGTGATGGCCCCTCCCGATATGCCACCCGCGCTCGCCAATGCGGCGATTGCCGGCTATATCGTGGCCGACCCGTTCAATGCGGTGGCCGAGGTGAACCGGGTCGGGCGAATTTTCCGGTTCACCGGTGATGTCTGGCTGAATCATGCGTGCTGCGTGGTCATCATGCATGAGGAGGACATCCTCATGCGGCCGCGCTGGGCGCAGGCAGTGGTCAATGGGCTCGTCAAGGCACAACTGTTTGCCCGTGAGAACCGGCGTGAAGCTGCCCGCCTCCTCGCCAAGGAGGGAGGAGACTACCTCCCCCAGCCCTTGCCCGTGATCGAGCGCGCTCTCACGCACTACGACCGTACGGAATACATCCCGAGTGGGGCGATCAAGCACCCGGACTGGCCCAACCAGCGGATCGACTTCCAGCCCTTTCCCTTCCCGAGTTACACCGAGGAACTCGTGAAGCGGTTGAAGGAAACGCTCGTCGAGGGTGATGCCGCGTTCCTCCGCCAGCTGGATGCTACCAGCGCCCATGGAGCGCTCGTGGACGACCGCTTCGTCCGCGCGGCACTGGCCGACACCGGGGAAAAGTTCGGCCTGCCGACGGGGCTTGCGCGTAGCGAGCGGGTTGCGGTATGAGCCGTGCGTTCGGGCTGCGGCTTGCCCTTCCCCTCCTGGAGGTTGTTGCCTTCGTTGCGTTCTGGTGGCTCGTCACGGGGATGCTGGCGCCTCCTCCCAGTCTCCTGGGACGGTTCCGCCCCGACCGGACCGCTGAAGCGCTCGGAGGACTGATCCTCCAGGGCCAGCTCTGGCCCCACCTGGCGGCAAGTGCGCGGCGGGTGCTTATCGGGCTCGCCCTGAGTGTGCTCATTGGCCTACCGCTCGGGCTGGTGGTCGGCAGTGTGCCGCTCGTCGCGCGGCTGACCGGGCCAGTGTTTCAGCTCATTCGCATGGTTTCGCCGCTCGCCTGGACCCCCCTGGCCATTATCCTGCTCGGAGTGGGGGATGCCCCCGTCTATTTCCTCATTGCCATCGGGGGGGTCTGGCCGATCGTGCTGAACACTGCTAGTGGGATCGCGGCGCTCAACCCGCACTGGCTGACCCTCGGGCGTAGCCTCGGTGCGAACCGGCTGGAGCTGCTGACCGCAGTTGTCTGGCCCGGGATCCGCGCCCACGTGCTGACCGGCATTCGGTTGAGCGTTGGCCTGGCGTGGATCATCGTCGTTCCGGCGGAGATGCTCGGCGTCGACTCCGGGCTGGGGTATTTCATCCTCGACACGCGTGACCGGTTCGCCTACGCTGAACTTGCCGCCGCCATCCTCGTCGTTGGCTGCTGTGGCTTCTTCCTCGATAGCCTGGCGCGCTTCGCCTTGTCGGAGCGTGCGCGCCGCCTCCCGGCGATGGGGCGTCGCGTTCCCGCTGTCGGCCCGGCGGGGTGGTCGGCGGCGGGGGAACGCGTCCGCTGAACCAGCAGCGGCCGCCGGGCTGCCCGCTCGCTCCGGCCCACTCCTCACCGTAGCTACGCCGCATCGATGCCAGGTCCTGGGGGAGAGCAGTCTGCGACTAGAGGAGTATTTTTCCTGGCAGAAGGACAGGCTGCTTGAAGCACGAACGCTCGTGCTAGCCGAGG
>JAILZB010000093.1 GCA_023512725.1 Chloroflexota bacterium
TCCCCTTGGCGTCTGTCCCGTCGATAGCGTGGCAGCCCGCACAGGTCCCTTTCACTACCAGCTCCTGGCCCCGCTGCTGCTCCGGCGTGGTCGGCGCTCGGGCGGGCTGGCTGTTGGCACGCAACCACTGCTCGAAGGTGGCCTGGTCATCAACAAAGACCCGCAAGCGCATATTGGCGTGCTGCAGGCTGCAGAACTCGGCGCACTGTCCTTCGTAGACCCCCACCTGCTCGGCCTTGAACCAGACGGTGTTGATGTGACCGGGGATCGCATCGCGCTTGGCGCCCAGCTTCGGGATCCAATAGCTATGGATCACATCCGCTCCGGTAATCCGTAGCACCACCGTCCGGTTTACCGGAACGTGGAGGTCAGTCGCCGTCACGACGTTGCTACCGGGGTAGCGGTACTCCCACCAGTACTGGTGCCCGATTACATCGATCGTCAGCACGTCCGGCCCGGAGGGAACTTCGTAGGTCTTGAAGATCACCTGGACCGTCGGCACAGCGATCGATGCGAGGACAAGCGCGGGCGCGATCGTCCAGGCCACCTCGAGGCGGGTATTCCCATGAATCTGAGGTGGCAGGGCCTGCCCCGCGCGCCGGCGGAAGCGGAAGATCGCGTAGACGAGCGCCCCTTCGACGACGATGAACACGCCGACCGCCCACCAGATGATCTGCCAGAACAGGTCAGCGATCATGCGGGTGAAGTCGGAGCGCGGGTCGAAGATGTTCTGGGGGTCGGTAGGACTACAAGCCGAGAGCGCCACCAGGGCGAGAAAGGGGAGAACCGCTCGCCAAGCCCCTGTGCGAAACGATTTCATCTACACCTTCCGGTCAGCCACGGGCGCGGAGTCGGGTGTTCACCCGTGGGTCGAGTGGCGGAGCCATCCGTTTCGCCGTCGCTGGCGCCCGCGGGGCCGAGCGCTAGCCGTTCATGACGAAGCACTCGCATTGTACCTGGCACCGCCGCTCCCTGCAAATCCGGTTGACCCGGCGGCCTCCGATCGCGTAGAATGTTGACTATCTCAATCAACATCCACGCGAAGGGAGGGCGCCTACCGGGATGCTCCGCGTCTCGATGCGCACGGATTATGGCATCCGCGCAGCGATTGAGCTGGCCACCCATTACGGGAAGCCGCCGGTCTCCAGTGCGGAGATCGCCGCTCGCCAGGAGATCCCCGAGCCGTATCTCGACCAGCTGCTGATAACCTTGCGCAAGGCGGGCATCATCCGCAGCAGTCGCGGGCCGCTCGGTGGGCATAGCCTGGCGAAAGACCCCCGCGATATCACCCTGGCCGAACTGGTCGCCGCGTTGGAGGGACGCACGCCGCCAGCGGCCTGCTTCGACGAGCACGGCCGTTGTCAGCTTGGCCCGGGCTGCCCCCAGCGCGATGTCTGGACCGAGCTCGACCAGCTGCTCTGGAACCACCTGCGCAGCGTGACGATGGCGGACCTCGTCGACCGCCAGGCCCAGCTCCAGGCGCGGGCGATGTATTACATCTGACGATGGCAGAACGACCACGGATCGCTGGCTCAGTGCTCGACTTGATCGGGCGCACTCCGCTCGTGCGCCTGGCCGGGCTCTCCCCGCCTGGCGGTGCCACGATCTACGGCAAGCTGGAAGCGGCCAATCCGGGGGGCAGTGTCAAGGACCGGATTGCGCTCGCCATGATCGAAGCGGCTGAGCGCAGCGGCCTGCTCAAGCCGGGGGACACGATCGTCGAGCCGACCAGTGGGAATACCGGCATCGGCCTGGCGCTGGTCGCGGCCGTCAAAGGCTACCGCCTCATCCTGACCATGCCCGAGGACATGAGCCTCGAGCGACGACGCCTGCTCAGCCGCTTCGGAGCCGAGATCGTCCTGACACCCGCCATCGAGGGCATGACCGGCGCCGTCCACGCCGCCGAGGAGATCGTCCGCCGGGGCAGCGGCTACTTCATGCCCCAGCAGTTCCTGAACCCCGCCAACCCGGAGGTCCACCAGCGCACAACCGGCCCGGAGCTGCTGGAAGCGCTCGAGCGCATCGACGCCTTTGTCGCAGGTGTGGGCACGGGCGGCACCATCACCGGGGTCGGGCGCTGCTTCCGGGAGCGGGGGCTCGCCGTCCGCCTGGTTGCCGTCGAGCCAGCGCGCTCGCCGGTGCTGCAGGGTGGACGCTTCCGTCCCCACGCCATCCAGGGGATCGGCGCAAGCTTCGTGCCCGGTATCCTCGACCTGAGCTTGATCGATGAGGTGATCGGCGTGCGAGATGAGGACGCCTTGCAGCTCACGAGCGAGCTGATGCGGCGCGAGGGGCTGCTGGTGGGGATCTCTTCAGGAGCAAACGTCTGGGCGGCGATCCAGGTCGCCCAGCGCTACGGGCCGGAGGCAAACGTCGTCACCATGCTCTGCGATACCGGCGAGCGTTATCTGACCGTCCCGTTCGGGGAGGAGGAGCGCACCCGGTTTGACTATGTCAAGCAAGCGGTCGAGCGGTAAGCCGCCGGCCGCGGGAAGAGGGTACTATGCCAGTCTCTGTCTACATCCCAACCAGCCTGCGGGCGTTGGCCGAGAATACTGCCACCGTCGAAGTCCGTGCCTCCTGCGTGGCAGAGGCGCTCCAGGGCCTGCTGGTGCGCTACCCGGCCATGCGCGAACGGCTCTGCGACCACCAGGGCCAGCTGCACCGCTACGTCTCCATCTTCGTCAATGAGCAGGAGATCGCGGAGCTTGCGGGACTGGAGACCCCGCTGCACGATGGCGACCACGTGGCCCTGGTGCCCGCCCTTGCCGGGGGGGCCATCGACCTGGCGCCGGACTTCGAGCAGCGGCCGATCCGCTGGGGGCCAGAGCAGGTCCAACGCTACAGCCGCCATCTGATCCTGCCCGAGATCGGTGGTGCCAGGCAGAAGAAGCTCCTCCGCGCCCGGGTGCTGCTCGTCGGCGCGGGTGGCCTCGGCTCCCCCGCCGCGCTCTACCTGGCCGCCGCTGGCGTCGGCACTCTTGGGCTGATCGACTTCGACCTGGTGGATATGTCGAACCTGCAGCGTCAGATCCTGCACCGCACCAGCACCGTGGGGCGACCGAAAGTCGAATCGGGCAAGCAGACCCTCACCGACCTGAACCCGGATGTCACCGTTATCACCCATCAGGTGCCGCTTAACGCCGAGAACGCCCTGGAGATCATCCCCCAGTACGACATCGTGGTGAATGGCTGCGACAACTTCCCCACCCGCTATCTCGTCAACGATGCCTGCTATCTGCTCAAGAAGCCGCTGGTCGACGGCAGCATCTTCCGCTTCGAGGGTCAGGCCACTGTCTACCTGCCGGGAAAGGGCTGCTACCGCTGCGTCTTCCCCGCGCCACCACCGGCAGGCGCTGTGCCGAGCTGTGCTGAGGCCGGGGTCCTCGGGGTGCTGCCGGGCATCATTGGGGTCATCCAGGCGATCGAGACGATCAAGCTGATCCTTGGCCTGGGCGAGCCGCTCGTGAACCGCCTGCTGCTGTTCGATGCGCTCGAGATGAGCTTCCGCCAAGTCCGGTTGCGGCGGAACCCGAACTGCCCTCTCTGCGGTGACCACCCCACAATCCACCAGCTGATCGACTACGAAGACTTCTGCGGTGTTGCCATCCCCTCGGCACCCGCTGCCGCCACCGCATGAGCAGCCAGGAGAGCGTGCCGCCACTCCTGTTGCCGCGCGCCCTCTACTGGCAGATGGTTCAGCATGCCCGCGCGGAGAACCCTCGCGAGGCCTGCGGCTTGATCGCGGGGCAGGGAGGGCGGCCGGTCCGCATCTTCCCTGCCCGCAACATCGACCGCCAGCCCGTCGTGCGCTATCAGATGCACCCCCAGGACATCATCGCCTTCGATCGCGAGTTGGAGGCACACGGCTGGCAGTGGCTCGGCATCTATCACTCCCACTCCTTCTCTGAGGCCTACCCTTCGCCGACCGATATCGCCAACGCTGTCTCCGCCCTCAGCCCTGGCTTGCTCTATCTCATCCTCTCGCTGCAAGCCGAGAACGAAGAGCAGCGCCTGGCCACCGTGCGGTTGGGGGGGCAGCCAGTCATCACCCTCGCCCAGCGCCAGCTGATCCCGCCGGTCCTCCGTGCCTTCACCATCAATGATGGAACCGTCCAGGAGGTCCCCGTGGTTCTTGTCGATGAATGAGCGAGGAGAAGATGCTCCGCACGCCGGCTTCTCCCCCAGCAGGCGGTCTTCCCTGTTCTCGCGGAACCATGCGGGTGCTGCTCCGCGCTCTCCTGCTCGCCCTGAGCTGCGTGGCCCTTCTGGCTCCCCCCCAGTCCAGCGCTGCCCAGCCGGCTGACAGTTGGGAGCGACTTGGCCCCGTGGAGTATGCCAGCCAGCTCCTGGGCCATCGCGATGGCAGCATCTTTGTGGTCAAAGCGACGGGGCTCTGGCGCTCCCGCGATGATGGCCTGAGCCGGACCCGTGTTCCACTACCGCTGGACCCACCCCCTCGGGGCCGGCTGGCCCTCGCGCTCGACCCGTGGAACAGCGACGTGCTCTACGCCCCCGCAGCAGGTGGAGGCCTTGCGCGCACCACGAACTCGGGCGCCAGTTGGGAGACCCTGCTTGCTGGGCCTCAGCGCGTGCTCGCCCTAGCCGTGAGCCCGGCCGACCCGCAGACCCTCTGGGCAGCGTTCGGCCTTCCGCGCCCGACGGACTTCCAGCTCCTGCGCAGCCGCGATGGTGGCTTCAGCTGGCAGGTCGTCGATCGGGCCTCGCCCTACGCTTCGTTCTGTTTCTCCCGCGTCTCGTTGCTCTACCCCGACCCACTCCAGCCCGACCGGCTTTTCGCTTCCTACAGCTGTGCTGCCGGGCGTACCTTCTCCGACGTGCTCCGAGTGAGCGAGGATGGTGGGGTGAGCTGGCGCACGCTGCTCCGGCCGCAGTTCGCCTACCCCGAACGGCTCGTTCCTGGCATCCGGCCGGCCGAGTGGTGGCTCGTGGCGAACCAGGACCGCCGAATCGGCGGTGCCCAGCTCTTCACCAGTGATGACGATGGCGCCACCTGGACCCTTCGGCTCATCTTCCCGGAACGCGCACCGCGCGCTGGGCGCCCCGAGGCCTGGGAGATCAACGCGCTGGTGATCGACCCGCTGCAGCCGGGGAGGATCTGGCTCGGGCTGGGCCGCTCCACCACGGCGGGGATCGGGCTGCGTACCACTGGCGGCGCTATCCTCGTCACTACCGACGGGGGAGCCGTCTGGTGGGAAGCTTCCGCCGCCCTTGGTGAGGTCACCGACCTCGTGCTGAGCGCCGATGGACGCTGGCTGTTTGCGGCGAGCGAGCGCGGGCTGTACCGTCAGCTCGTCCGCTAGCTCCCCCTAGTGGAACCAGCGCCAGGGCGGGTCTTCGACCCAGCTGTGGGGCGTTACCTTCACCCGCAGGCGTTCGACCCGGAAGCGGTGCCAGCCCCGCCAGAGCAGGGAGTAGGCGAGCGGCCGCCCCAGGCCGTTGCAGCGTTGGTCCAGTGCGAGGTGCACCAGGTAGCTGGCGACTGCTGGAACGAGCACCGGCCAGCGCCGGGCGAGGGCCAGCCCAGCCAGCGCATACTCCCAGCCGTGCCACGGCAGCACCAGCCAGACCCGACGCTGGGTGAGCCGGCAGATGGCGTAATCGACCAGGTGGTCTGCATCGATCAAGGTGCCAGCCACGAGGGCTGCGACGGCGGCAGCACGACGGCGGGTCAGAGCGTAGGTGCCTACCGCCAGCGCGGCTGACACCAGCGCATGCTGGTACGGTTTGGCCATTTACCAGGCTCCCTCCCACACCAGGGTAGTGCAGGTCTCGATGTGATAGGTCTGGGGGAAGAGGTCGACCGGTTGCACTTCTTCCAGTCGGTAGCCACCGTCCACCAGCACCCGCAGGTCGCGGGCGAGGGTTGCCGGCTCGCAGGAAACGTACACCACCCGACGCGGCCGGCGCCGGATGATCGCCTCGAGCACCGCGGGTTTGCACCCGGCGCGGGGCGGGTCGATCACGACGGCATCCACCCGCCCGTCCAGGGTGGGGAGGGCATCTTCGACCTTCGCCTGGAGGAAGCGGACGTTGGAGGTCTCGCCGCGGTTGGCCGTGGCATCACGGAGTGCCGCCGCCGATTCTTCGATGCCGATCACCTCGGCGCAGAAGGGCGCCAGGAGCAAGGCGAACACCCCCACGCCGCAGTAGGCATCGACGACCCGCTCCAGGCCAGTGAGCTGGAGCCGGTCGCGCGTGAGCAGGACGAGCGCTTCCGCCTGGCTGGGGTCGGGCGGGGCGGGCGTGTGCCGGAGCGGGAGGGGGCGCTGGTCCGGCCGGGTGTTTACCTGGAAGAAGGAGGAGAGCGAGACCTGAAACTCGCGACCAAGCAACTGCTCGCGGTAAAACGGCTGGCCCGAGGGAAGCGGCCAGCTGCCATCGCCCACGCGGGGGCCGATCAGGCGGTCACCCGTCCGCGCGCCGCAGCGGACGACCACCTGATGGAGCCGCTGGCCTGTGGCGCGGCCCTGGAGTTCGGCCAGGGCGGCGTTGATCGGTGGCTGCATCAGCAGACAGTAGTCGATCTGGAGAAAGCGCCGCCGGTCAGTGCGCGTGAAGCCCAGGTGTCCCGAGCGCCGGACGGTAAAGCGTGCATGGTTCCGGTAATGCCAGGGGTCGCTTACGCCGATGGTCGGGCGCACGGGGGGGGTGGGCAGGTGTGCGATCCGCTCGAGCTGCTCGACGACGATCTGCTGCTTGGCCCGCAGCTGGGCGGCGTAGTCCAAATGTTGCCACTGGCAGCCACCACACTCACCAAAGTAGAGGCACGGGGACGGGACGCGCTCGGGCGCTGGCTCGATCACTTCGAGCAGCTGCCCACGCAAGTAGTCAGCCCGTTCCTCCAGCACCGCCACCCGCACGAGCTCGCCCGGGGCGCCAAAGGGCACGAAGACAATCCGTCCCTCGTGGCGAGCGAGGGCATCGCCACCGTGCACCAGGCGTTCCAGCCGGACGACCAGCTCACGCCCCGGCATGCTCATCGTTGGAGGGTGACCTCCCCGGCAGCAAGCGTCTCGAGGCTGCCATCGGCGCGGCGCAGGATGAGCTTTCCCTCCCGGTCGACGTCAAGCGCTTGCCCGCTCACCTGCTGTTCTCCGACCTGGACGGTGACCCAACGCCCGAGCGTGACCAGGCGAGCGCGCCAAGCGGGAAGCAGGTTCTCCCCGGCGAGCAGGCGCGCGTAGCCAGCATCTAGCCGGGCCAGGAGCGCCTCCAACAACGCCGGGCGGTCGACCGTCCGGCCGCAGGCAACGAGAAGGCTCGTCGCTTCCGCTGGAATGCCGGGCACCGTAGCAGGGTCAAAATTCCCGTTGATCCCAATTCCGCCGACGGCAGTGACACGCTGGTCGAGAAGCTGGCTCTCGACCAGAATGCCGCCGACCTTGCGCCCCGCAATCAAGAGGTCGTTCGGCCACTTCAGCCCGACGGACCGCCCGCAGACCGCCTCGATCGCCTCGGCAGCAGCAAGCGCCAGCAGGGGCGGTAGCTGCGGCAAGCTGGCCACAGGTGGACGGAACAAGAGCGAGAGCAGGAGCGAGCTCCCCGCGGGGGCTCGCCAGGGGCGCCGGAAGCGACCGCGGCCACCCGTCTGCTCTTCCGCCAGCACCACCAGCCCCTCCTCGGCCGTGGCCGCCCGCTGCCAGACCTCGTCCATGGTACTGACCACGCGCGGGAGCACGAGCGCCGTCCGGCCGAAGTGGCCAGCCCGCGGCAGCCGCCAGGGTACCGTCTCAGACGGCCAGGGCGATGGGGGTGAGAGGGGCATGCTCCGGTAGCACCCGTTCGGCAAAGAGTTGCATCCCAGCGCGGACGAACGCGCGGTCGAGGCCGCCCCAGTCGAACCAGCAGATCAGGTGGCGCACCCCAATGGCATGCAGCCGGTCGATCTGCTCATTGATCTCCTCGGGCGAGCCGACGAGCACGCCCCGCTCGATCAGCTCCTCCGGAGTCTCACGCTCTTCTGGCGGCGCGGGCACGATCTGGAGGTCAGCCGCCACGGAAAGATACTGCTCGGCGGCACGGAAAGCAATCCGCCAGGCTTCGGCGCTCTGCTCCGCGATCACGACGTGACGGAGTACCCCGCACAGTTCGAGCGCCCGCAGGATGGTCAGCTCGTCGTGGCCAGCCGCGCGGCGGGCGGCGACATAGCGCTGGATTGCCGCCGCTGCCCCCTCTTCGCCGAGCCGACCGATCAGGATCGGCCGCCCGAGTTGGGCCGCGCGCGCCTGGGATTCTGGCTTGGTCGCAGCGTGCACAATCGGGGGATGGGGCTGCTGGTAGGGGCGGGGATACACCGTCACCCCCTCAACCTGGAAGTACTTCCCCTGGAAGGAGAGGACCGGCATCGTCCAGGCCCGGCGCATCAACTCCACCCCTTCGCTGAAGCGCCCAGCCCGCTCGTCGAGCGAAACGGCAAAGCCGCGAAAATCCCGCGGCGCCAACCCTGGCCCGACCCCGGCAATCAGCCGCCCCCGGCTGAGATGATCGACCAGCGCGAACTCCTCCGCTAGGCGAATGGGGTGCTGGAGCGGCAGGATCGCAATCCCCGAGCCGAGGCGGATGCGCGAGGTCCGCACGGCGAGCGCCGCCAGCACCGCGGTCGGGTTGCCAACGGTGCCATAAGGAGTAAAGTGGTGCTCAGCGACCCAGCAGGCATCGAAGCCGAGCGCCTCGGCGAGCTCAACCTGCTCGATCACGTTCGCAAGGTCGTCCGCCGCGCTCGTGCCCGGGCGGACCTGTCCGACGTGGAAGGTGCTGAAGCGCACGGGCCGGCCCTCCCCCGAGGCGCGAATTTCCTCGTCCCTCGCGTCGCCTGGTATACTGCTTCTCAACAGCGGGCACCGCTGCCGGCGCTCGGCCCAAGGCGTGATGCCCGCCAAAAGGTAGCATAGGCCACCGCTGGGCCGGTAGGTGCTGGCTGGTAGGGGCGCTACAGCGCACAGTGAGGGACCCATGAGATGCGGGTGGGGCATCCGGGAATGGCTCGTTGGCCTCGTCGCCAGCGTGGCGGTGCTAGCACCGCCTGGCGTTGCCCGGGCGCAAGCGCCCGACCTCCAGCAGGCCGCTGCCCAGGTGCGGCCAGCGGTGGTGCGGATCACCTACTCCATCGTCGAGACGGACCTGTTCGGTCGCGAGCGGCGCTCGACCTCGGTCGGCTCCGGCATCATCTTCGACCGGCGCGGCTACATCGTGACCAATGCGCACGTCGTGGAGGGGGCTCCTGGGCCACTGACGGTCGAGCTGCTGGATGGGCGCGTCCTGACCGGCGAGGTCGTAGGCGTCGACCGCTACACTGACGTGGCCGTCCTGCGCGTCAACGCCCAGGGGCTCCCCGTCGCCCGCTGGGGGGATTCCTCGTTGGTGACGCCGGGCGAACCGGTGGTTGTTATTGGCTACACCCCCGTCCTCGACCGTCCCTACGACGGCCGACCAGGCATGATCCTCGGGCTGGATGGGGAGACGATCCTGATCAGTGGCTCGATCCACCGGGACCTGATCCGTTCCTCGGTTCCCATCTACCCGGGTGATAGTGGCGGCGCTCTGGTCGATGGGACCGGCGCCGTGATCGGCATGAACGTCATGCGCCGGCGCGAAGACCCCTCGGCTCAGTGGAGCGAGTTCCTCCACATTCCGAGCAACCGCGTCCAAACGATCGCCAACCTGCTCCTCCTCACTGGCAAGATCAGCCGGCCATTTCTGGGCGTCAGCGCCACCAGCCTGACGCCGCCGGTCGCTGCGCGGTTGGGCCTGCACCATAACCGCGGGGCCTACCTCGAAGCGGTCGATCCCAACGGCCCAGCCGGGCGGGCGGGGCTCGTTGCAGGCGACACGATCATCAGCATCGAGGGCACGCCCGTGCGCAACCGCGACGACCTTCAACTCGCCATCGACCGCCTCCTCCCGGGGCAGCTCGTGCTGGTGGAGGTGATCCATAGCGATGGCTCAGGGGCCGTCCTGGCAGTGGTGGTCGGCGAGCGCCCCTAGCCAGCGCGCGGGCAGTCCGCTATCGTTGGGGTAGGAGGCGACACTACCTCCAGGCAGCTCCCCCCGTGAGGAGATCGTGCGCGACCCAGTGCTGCTTCCGGGCTATCGCTACATCGTCGGCCGCAACGAATTTGCGGTCCTGCAGCTGGCAAATGGCGAGCGGCGCCTGGCCCGTATCATTGGCTGGGCCGACCACCTGGGCCGCCCTTCGAACCCGGCGGCGGCTTTCTACCTGGTGGTCGTGTGTGGCCGCGACCGTGCCAGCCAGCAGACGCTGCTGCTCGAGATCCCGCCTGGCTTTCAGCGCGAGCGCCGGCCCCCACCTCTGCTGGCCCGCCGACTGCGTTAAGGCCCTCCCCGCGGCATGCAGCAGGCGAGCGCTAGCAACAAAAAGGCCGCTCGTGCCGAGCGGCCATGCAACCGGCTGGGGAACGAGGATTCGAACCTCGGCTCGCAGATCCAGAGTCTGCTGTACTACCGCTAGACGATTCCCCAGTGCCCAGCCCAACTGTACCACAGCCAGCTACCCGACGCAACGGGGGCGCGCTGCTCCCAGCGCCTGGGTTCTCAGAAGCAGGCAGGCTAACAGCTTGAACCAGCTGAGCAAGCTAGCGTAAAGTGCCGGCCAACGAAACAACGCCTGCTCGCCTGCAGCGCAGCCAGGCGTCACGATGCGACGGGAGCGCGACGATCAGATGCTTGAGCGGCTCGATGACTTCCTGCGTGAGCTTGAGGCCAACGACTACTCCCCCGAGACGGTCTACAACTACCGCCGCGACCTCGACGAGTTCGCCCGCTACCTCGACGCTCGGGGCATCCCCTTTGCCCAGCTCGACCGGAAGGTCATTACCGGCTACAAGGCGTACCTCGCCTCGCCGCGGCGCGAGGGGGGAGAGCGTGGGCGGCCCGCGACGGCCCGGCGGCTCTCGGGCCGCTCCATCAATCGAATGCTGAGCAGCCTCCGCTCTTACCTCCGCTATCTGATCGAGAACGAGGGCCAGGCCCCGCTGCCACCGGATGCCGTCAAGCTGGTTAAGACTGAGAAGCGCGAAGCGCAGGTCGCCGAGTTGACCGACCTCGTTCGCCTGATCGAAGCGCCGACCCTGCTCGAACACGACCCGAAGGTCGCACTCCGCAACCGGGCGGCACTCGAAGTGCTGTTTGCCACTGGCATGCGCATTTCCGAACTGGTCGCTCTCAACCGCCACCAGATCGACGACCGCGGGCGGATCTACATCCTGGGCAAGGGCAAGAAGCGTCGCTTCGTCTACCTCACCCCGCGGGCCCAGCATCACCTGTGCAACTACCTCGCCACGCGGAGCGATGACCTGCCGGCTGTGTTCATCCCCTACCGCGGTGGTCGTCACGGCGAGAAGGGCGAGCGCCTTTCGGCTAATTACCTCCAGTCAAAGATCAAGGAGTACCGCGAAGCGCTCGGCATCCCCGTTCCGACCACGGCCCATTCGCTCCGTCATGGCTTTGCCACGTACCTGGCGGAGGAGGGAGCGAATCCGGCGGCCATCCAGGTTTTGCTTGGCCACGAATCGCTCAACACCACCAACCGCTACGTCCACGCGTCGGACCAGTTCGCGGAATATACCCACCGCCGCTACCACCCGCTCCCCTCGCTCGCCGACGAAGCCGCCCCGCGGACGGGCCAGCCATCCGCGTAGCTCCCTCGCCCGGCTGCTGGGCGCGTGGTATACTCGGCCGGCGGCTCCCATCGTCTAGAGGACCAGGACACCACCCTTTCAAGGTGGGTACAGGGGTTCGAATCCCCTTGGGAGCACTCCTCTTCTCTCCTGCCAGAACCGGACGCCACCTCCGGTGCCGCGGCTAGCGCTGGTGGGCGTGCACCATCTGCCGGAGCACGAGGGGCAAGATCCCGCCGTGGCGATAGTACTGCACCTCGACCGGGTTATCGATGCGGGCGATGGTCGTGAACTCCACTACCGTGCCATCGGGCCGGAGCGCCTGGACTGTCACCGGCTGGCGCGGGATGAGCCCAGCGGCGATCCCCCGGATGGTGAACACTTCGCGCCCGCTCAAGCCCAGCGTCGCCAGGTTCTGACCCGGCAGGAACTGGAGCGGCAGGATCCCCATCCCGACCAGGTTGGAGCGGTGGATCCGCTCGTAACTTTCGGCGATCACCGCTTTGACCCCGAGCAAGGCTGGTCCCTTCGCTGCCCAGTCGCGCGAGGAGCCAGAGCCATACTCCTTGCCCGCGAGCACGAGCAAGGGAGTGCCATCCGCCTGATAGCGCATGGCCGCATCGTAGATAGGCATCACTTCGCCCGTCGGCAGGTAGGTCGTCCAGTTCCCTTCACGGCCATCGGCCAGCGCGTTGCGGAGGCGGATGTTGGCGAAGGTGCCGCGCACCATTACCTCGTGGTTGCCCCGGCGGGCCCCGTAGCTGTTGAAGTCCACCGGGTCGACGCCGTGCGCGATCAGGTACTGCCCGGCCGGGCTATTCCGCGCGATGGTACCCGCGGGGGAGATGTGGTCGGTCGTCACCGAATCGCCGAGTACCACCAGCGCCCGCGCCCCGACGATATCGCGGAGCGGTGGTGGCTCGAGCTGGAAGTCTTCGAAGAAGGGGGCCCGCCGCACGTAGGTCGAGGTGGGATCCCAGGCCATCAGGGCGCCCGCGGGCACCGGCAGGCTGCGCCAGCGCTCGTCGCCCGTGAACACCTCCTGGTACCGCCGCCGAAAGTCTTCCGGCCGCACAAAGCGCGCAATCGCCTCCGCGACGTCGGTCAGGCTCGGCCAGAGATCAGCCAGCATCACTGGCTGCCCCTGGCGGTCGTACCCGAGTGGCTCCCGGGTGAGGTCCAGATCGACCGTCCCCGCGAGGGCGTAGGCCACCACCAGGGGGGGCGAGGCCAGGTAGGCTGCCCGCACGAGCGGATGGATCCGCCCCTCGAAGTTCCGATTCCCGCTCAGCACTGCTGCCACCACTAGGTCCTGGGCCTGGATATCCTCAGCGACTGCATCGGGGAGCGGGCCGCTGTTACCGATGCAGGTGGTGCATCCGAAGCCAACCAGGCTGAACCCGAGTTGCTCCAGCGCCGGCATCAGCCCGGCATTGGTCAGGTAATCGATCACGACCTGCGACCCGGGGGCCAGGCTTGTCTTGACGAAGGGCTTGACGCGGAGCCCGCGCTCGACCGCCCGCTGGGCGAGCAGCCCAGCCGCCAGCATCACCGAGGGGTTCGAGGTGTTGGTACAGCTGGTGATCGCCGCGATCACCACGCTGCCATCTTTGACCTCGGTCCTGGTCGCCACGGCGACGCCGCCGGCGGAGCGCTGATCCACCTGGGGGTAGGAGAGATGGAAGTTCCGCTTCACCTCGGAGAGCCGCAGCCGGTCCTGCGGCCGGCGGGGCCCGGCGACCGAAGGCTCAACGGTGCTCAGGTCGAGCTCGAGCACTTCGCTGTACTGTGGCTCGACCATCCCCTCGGTGCGGAAGAGCCCCTGCTCTTTGCAGTAGCGCTCGACGAGAGCAATCTGCTCGTCACTGCGGCCAGTCATCCGGAGGTAGCGTAGGGTTTCGTCATCTACCGGGAAGAGGCCAGCCGTGGCGCCATATTCCGGTGCCATGTTCGCCAGGGTGGCACGGTCGGCGAGCGCCAGTCCGCTCAGGCCCGGGCCGTAGTATTCGACGAACTTATCGACCACCCCGTGCTGGCGGAGCATCTGGGTGATAGTCAGCACCAGGTCGGTCGCCGTCACGCCCTCGCGCAGCCGGCCGCTCAAGCGGACGCCGACCACAACCGGCAGCAGGAGATAAAGCGGCTGGCCCAGCATGGCGGCCTCCGCCTCGATGCCGCCAACTCCCCAACCCAGTACCCCCAGACCATTGACCATCGTGGTGTGGGAATCCGTCCCCACCAGCGTGTCCGGATAGGCAACGGGCTGACCGTCCTCCTGGCCGAGGTAGACCACCTGAGCCAGGTACTCCAGGTTCACCTGGTGGACGATGCCGGCCCCGGGCGGCACGACGCGGAAGTTGTCAAACGCCTTCTGCGCCCACCGGAGGAATTTGTAGCGCTCTTCGTTGCGGTCAAACTCGCGTTGAA
>JAILZB010000094.1 GCA_023512725.1 Chloroflexota bacterium
GCCTCCGACATCCTCATGGCGCTGCGTCGGGAAATCGGCGTAGTACCCCAGCGGCACGCATTCCCGGCCATCCGCCCGCACGAAGCGCAACCGCACCGGCAAGGTTTCTCCGGTATCGGCTGCCGTCACCCGCACATGGACCGTCGGCATGATCCCATTCTCGCCCGTAATGTTCCGACTTCCAAAGAGCGATTCAGCTCCGCACTGTACGAACTTTTTTCTGGATTCTACGTCCGATCTGAGCGGTACTGATCATAGTTCTGATGGCAGGAGATCAACCCTCCTGTCCGCCGCACTGCTGGAGAAGAGTGCGAAACGCTTCGACGGCACAGGGGAAGAGGTCTGATCCTGTGATGCCTCCTGTGGGTCCGCCGCCACGCAGATGCGGCACGCCCAACCCCGCCAGCCGCAGGTTTTGGCCGCTTTGCACCCCGGCGGGGACCCGCGTCATCACCTTACCCGTCACCGTCGGCACTTGCACTTCGGCGCCCAGCGCCGCCTCGGCAAACGTCACCGGCAGCTCGACGTAGAGGTCGTCCCCCTTCCGTTCGAAGACGGGGTGGGGACGGACGCTGATCACCAGGTAGAGGTCCCCCTTCGGTCCGCCACCGATGCCAGCCCCGCCTTCGCCAGCGATCCGAACCCGCGACCCGGTCGTGACGCCGGGCGGGATCTTCACCTCGATCCGCTTCGGTCGGCTGACGACGCCGGTGCCGAAGCACTCGGGGCAGGGGCGCCCCCCCGAGCGACCTGTCCCATTGCAGACCGGGCAGGGCTGCTCGCTGGTCAGCTCCAGGGTGCGGGTCGTGCCGGTGAACGCCTCTTCCAGCGAAATCTCGATCGGGTGCTCAATGTCCTGCCCCCGCGCCGCCATGCGCCGACCCCCAGCGGTACGCCGGGCCTCGCCGCGGAAGAACTGCTCGAAGATATCGCCGAACCCGCCCACGCCCCCCGGCGAGACGAACTCGTCGAATTCGAAGGCCGTGGTGCGGGGGCGTGTCCGCCCGCTCCCGGCGCGCTGGCTCGCCTGGCGGGCTGCCTCAAACTGGTCAGCGTACTTCCAGTTCGGCCCGTACTGGTCGTACTTCTTGCGGCTCTCCGGGTTGGAGAGCACCTCGTAGGCCTCGTTGATCTCCTTGAAGCGCTCCTCGGCCGTCTTATCGCCCGGGTTCAGGTCCGGGTGATACTTGCGCGCCAGCTTCCGAAAGGCAGCTTTGATCTCCTTCTCGGTGGCCGTCCGTGGAACGCCCAAGATCTCGTAATAGTCCCGGCTCACCAAGGCTGCGCTCCCTGCTCAGAGTCAACACGGGTCGCCACTTCAACTCTAGACAATGACAATGACATTGTCAAGTTTCTCTATTAGACTTTCGTGAGATCCCTTGACTCTCTTCCTGGCGGTCGCTATATCAGTACTGGTGACGATGAGCGCCGGCAAGCCGGCGCCCCGGCGCCAGACCGGACCAACAGGAGGAAGAGAGCATGGTGACGCGTTGGGACCCCTGGCGTGAACTTGCGCAGATGCGCTCGCAGATGGACCGAATGCTCGAAGAGGCGTTCTCCGGCACGGGTGCTGGCCGATACGACTTCGCGGCTCCCCCGACCGATGTCTGGGTCGGTGACGACGAGTTGCGGGTCACGGTCGCCCTGCCGGGGGTCTCCCCCGAAGCGGTCGAAATTACCACCACCCCCGAAGCGCTGGTCATCCGCGGCGAGGCGAAGCCACCGTACGAGGAGGAGAAGAACGGTCGCTGGCTGCGGCGCGAGATCAGCTACGGCCGCTTCGGTCGCGCGATCGCGCTTCCCTTCGGAGTTGATGCCGACCGTGCGAGTGCCGTCTTCGAGAACGGCTTGCTGACAGTGCGTCTCCCGAAGGCAGAAGCCGAGCGCCCACGCCGAATTGCGGTCACCGCCACGGGAAGCGGGGTTGCCTCTCAGCGTGGGGCGAGCACCCAGTAACAGCGTTCCCTCACCCCCTGGCCCCGCCCGCATCGCTCCCCGATGCGGGCGGTTTTTCTCCCTGGCCGCCGGTGGGCGTAGGGCGGGCCGCGCTGGCCTCGCCCGGGCAGGGCTCTGCTCGGCATGGTGGGCAAGGCCGAGCAGGGTGGAGCCTGCTCAGGCGAAAGCGCGCCGGTGCTTCGGTCCTTCTGGGGGATGCTGACGGGGCCCGGGGCGAGCGGGAGACTGGCTCTTTCCCGCTGGCAGCACGACGACCCGGACGGCGCGGTCGGGCGCTTTCTGCCCTCCTGCGAGGATGCTGACCGTTGCGCCGGGGGTGAGCGCAGCGAGGCTGGCGCTTCCCGGCTGCCCCCAGACTTCGATCGCCGTCCGCTTGCTGAGGAGAAACGTCCGTTCCTCACCGCTCGCCAGCCGGACGACCAGCTGCCCCCCATCGACCCGCACCACCTGGCCGACCACCGAGCGACGCGCCAGGGAAGCGACCTCCTCGGTCGGCCGCAGCCCGGCCGCGCTCAACGGAGGCGTGCTCGCGCCAAGCGCGAGGAGGACCATCGCCACTACGCTGAGGGGGCGCCTGAGCATCGTTCACCTCCTCCTGCTTTTGGCACGTCCAGGCGGGTGTTCCGGTTTCATCGCCGTACAATCCGAGCGTGCGTCTTCTCCCCTTTCTTGCTGCAGCGCTCGCGGGGCTCCTGCTCTGGGGCGTCCTCGGCCCGCCCGCCCTCACTGCCAGCACCCGGGCAGCTCTCCTCCTGCCCGACCTGCTGCTGTTCCAGCCGCTTCGCCCCTCGCTGCTCGTAACCTTCCCGCCGAGCACGCGCCCGCTCCGCTGGACGGCAGTCACTGGGACCGAGCATGGGGTGCTCTACCGGCCTGCGCTCATGAGGCCGGCCCCTGGCGTAGTAGTCAGCCTGGGGGTCTACCCCGCGGCCCTGGAGAGTCCCGAGGTGCAGCGGCTGGGGGATGCCCTGGCGCGTAGCGGCCTGGTTGCGCTTTTCCCTGCCTCTCCTCGGCTGCAGGCGGGGCAGGTGCGGCCTGAGGAGGTCAGCGTCCTGAGAGCGGCAGTCGAAGCGCTCCGTCAGCAGCCCGAGGTCGACCCGCAACGGGTAGCGCTGCTCGGCTTCTCCATTGGTGGTGGGCTGGTGCTGCTCGCCGCGGCCGACGAGCAGAGCGCGGGGAAGGTGGCGGTCGTGGCCAGCGTGGGTGGCTATGCCGATGCCGCCGACCTGCTCCGCCAAGTCGGCTCGCGCACTCGGCTCGCCCCGGGCCGGCCCCCCTGGCAGCCGGCGGAGCTGGCAGTTCTCGCTTATCGCCGCCAGCTGATCGATACCCTGCTCCTGGCCAGCGACCGCGACCTGCTTGAAGCCACCTTCTTCGCTCCCGACCCGCTTCCCCTCGACCCGCTGCACCTCTCCCTGGAAGGTCGGCAAGTGTACACGCTCCTCACCACCACCGACCCTGCTACCGTCGATGCACTCCTCAGCGCGTTACCGCCGGCGGCCCAGGCGCGCCTGCACGCCCTCTCTCCCCTCCAGCACCTGACTGCTCTCCGGGTGCCAGTCTTTCTCCTCCACGACCAGGCCGACCCCTTCATCCCGGTGGAGGAATCGCGCCGTCTCGCGGCTGCCCTCGGCCCGCAGGCCTGGTACGAAGAGTACCAGCTCTTCCACCACGTGATACCCACTGGGAACCCCTCGCCCGTCCAGCTTGGGCGCGAACTGGCTCGTTTGGCCGTTCAGCTCCACGGTTGGTACCTGCATCTCAGCCAGTGAGCGCGTCAGCGTTTCCCTCCTTCCTCCTCGTGTTCGTGCCTCCTCAGGTGGAGAGAAGAGAGGAGAGATCGTCGTGGGTCGTCGTCGCCCGGTGGATTGTGGGGAAAGCGGGGAGTAGGCACCGTCCAGACTAGTCCGTGGTGTAAGACTGCTTGCCTGGATTGGGGAAGGGCAGGCCCCGCTGGTGGACTGGCGGTCCTCTCCGAGTGCCAGCGTCCTGGCGGGGCAACGGAATCGCGATTCCGGGCAATAGCGGCGGCAGTTTTCCCCAGTCAGCCTGGCTGCTTTTCCACTGACAGGCTTAGCGGCCGCGCGCCAGGCTAGCCAGCATGCTGAGGTAATACTCCAGGCGCGCCTGGCCCAGGTGAGCGACCAGCAGCGGCTGGAACTCCGGTCGCCCGAAGGAGGGGGTGAAGAGCGCTTCGCCCGGCGCAGAGGGTGCGGGTGCACCGCCAAGGAAGGTGCGCGCCTCAGCCTCCTCAGGAGGGAGAAAGAGCCCGCTGGCCACTCGTGGGATGAGACCACGGATCGGCTGGGGGACTCGTCCCAGGGAGCGGAAGGTCATCACCACGCTCACCCCGCTGTCACCCGGCGGGGAGAGGAGGGCAGAGAAGGTCTTGGTCACCTCGCTGGCAGTTGCCCCAGCCCGCAGGTAGAGGTCGTCCAGGCCGTCGAATAGGACGACCAGGCGCGGCAAGGGAACGCCCGTGCGCCGGCGGTAGGCCTCCAGCGAGGGGAGTTCCGGTGTGCGGCGCAGGGGTGCCCGGCGGTCCAGCTCGGTGCGGAGCGGCTGGAGGAGCTTCAAGGGAAGCTCCTGGGCGCTGGCAAGCCGCTCGCAATGGAGGTGGGGTATCCGGCTGGTGAACGGTGCGAGCACCTCGCTGCCACTACAGTCGTAGAGGAAGATGGTGACTTCACCGGGCTGATAGCCGAGGGCAAGGCTAAGAGCGAGCGTCCGCAGGAAAGACGACTTGCCGCTCGCTGGCCGGCCAACGACCGCCAGGTGAAAGGGCGTGCTGCTCCCGAGCGGGAGGACGAACGGCTCGCCGCCCGCGTGAGTGCCGATGGGAACGCTGAGCTGGCGTCCTGCCTCGCCCTGCCACCAGCGCTCTTCCGGTAGGACGATCTGGTCGAAGAGCACGCGGTAACGGCTGAGCGCGCGGCCGATGCCCTGGACCAGGCGCGTGAGCAGGGGGGCTGGTGGTGGGGGATCGAGGCGGAGTTCGCAATCGCTGAGCCCCTCTTCCTCGAAGAGAAAGCGACCGGCGCGGCTGCCGATGATCGTTGCTTCGCGCTCGAGGTCGGCCAGCTTGAAACCGACCGGGAGTGGGCGCCCCAGGTCGACCAGGACCAGCGGCCACACGCCCGCACTCGGCCCCTGCTGGAACAAGCGCCAGAGGCGCATCGCCGCCAGCTCGCTGAACCCTTCCGGAAAGTTGAGCACAACCACCAGGTGGAGCCGCTGTCCTGGCGTGGTACTGCTCGCTGGCGCGTGACTGACCTCATCGAGCAGCGCACCGAGTTCATCTTCGATCTCGTCGAGCCCCACCCAGACGCGACCCCGCACTAACTGGTCGTCGTAGTCGGCTAGCTGGAGGAAAGGTGCCAGGCTCTGACCATGCCCAAGGGGGTCGATCAGGCTGAAAGAGAGCTGGGCTGGCGGGAAGGTCGCCAGCAGCCGCGCGAGCAGCGCGGTGAGGGCGCCACTCGCCTGGGGATGAGTCGTCGGGGCGCTCTTGAGGAGGAGCGGCCGACCGGGCGGGAGGGTGAGGAAGGCGGGCACTTCCAGCTGGTAGGGAGCAGTGCCGGCCAGCAGGCTGCCCAGCCGCACCACTGGCGGTGGTTCTGAAGGCGGGGCCCAGCTGGCCCAGTGTTCATCACTCCATTCCAGCAGCCATGGCCCGAGGCGCTCCTGGAGCGCGCTCAACGCCGGGGTGACGTCGCTGGTGGCCTGGGTAAACAGCGGCTGGAGCAGCTCGATTGCCTGCTGGTAGGCGCTCTCAGCTTCGCGGACCCTGCGCTCATGGGTCGCCTCGATCTCCTCATTCCAGCGCCGGTAGGCGCGGCGTGCCTGGGCGAGGGCGCGGGCTAACTGGTCGAAAGCCGCGGCAGGCGTGCGGAGGTCGCTCGCGGCCCCGCTCGCCAGGGTAGGGAGGACGAGCGTGCCGGCGAGGCCGATCACCAGCACAACCATCCCCGCGAGGGTAACCCCTGCCATCGCCCCCAACACGAGCGAACTCACAACGAGCGAGCACCCAAGGGCGATGACGAGCCCAGCGAGGAGCCGAGCAGCCAGCCGCGTCCCCTGACGCAGGTCGTCGCCATCAAGGCCAAGAGCCTGCCGAATGTAGCGCAGGGCGGTCTCGGCCCGCTCGGCCTGGAGAGCAATCTCCCGGGCAGGGTCGCTGGCGTTCGGCTCCAGGCTGACCTCACCCAGCCCCGAGAAGCCGCCCAGCAGCAGCTCCAGCCGGGTGGTGCGGTCGGCCTGGCTGAGCCGGCTTGTCCCGAGCAAGGTCGAGCGGGCGCGCTCGTAGATGGCCGTGATCCGGCGAAACGCCTGCTCGGCGGCTGCCCGCGCGCTCGCCCGCTGCTGGTCGGCAGCCTGCACTGCGCTCAGCCGTCGCTCGCGCACGAGCCGGACCTCCTGCCGGAGGTTAGCCGAGGCCTGGCGGAAAGCGGCAAGCACTGCGCGCAATTCCTCGCGCGCGCTCGCTGCCGGCCGTTCTGGCGCCTGGACCATTCCTCATCCCGCGGGGCGCTCCACTACCCCTGCTGGACTTTTCGGCCGCAAGCGACCAGAACTTCTGCCCGCCGACTAGGATAGTGGTCCTAGACGCATCGCCACCTGAGCCCGTCCTGGCGCCAGGGACCTACAACGATGGCCCCCTGCTCCTGGAGTGCCGGCTCCCATTGGCGCTTCCGGTAGGACCGGCGGCAGTGCGCGCAGGGTGCTCCGCCGGGGAGAACAGCGAGGCAAGACCGCGCTGGTTGGGAAGGAGCCTGCCAGCGGAAGCCCAGAGCAACGTCTTCCCCCGTGGCAGCGGTCCGCGCTCCGGCTAGCGGGCGGCGGCGGGGGTGCGCCGGTTGTTGCGCGCCATGCCCGGTACGCGCTCGACTTCGGTGAGGTAGAGGCTGGTTTCCGGCGGGGCTGCGTACCAGCTCGGGTCGCCGGGGGGCTGGAGGCTCGGGGCGGCCCTGCGCGCGGACTCGAGGTCTGGATAATAGGTCACGCTGACGAGCTCGTTGGACCCCACTACGCGCCGGAGATCCCACCAGATCGCACCGGGCGGCAGGGGCCGGGCGGCTGCTAGAGCGATCACCTGGTCGACGTACTCCGGCTTTGGCCACCACCGCTGGAAGACGTAGCCCCGCCCAGCTCCGAGCTCGCGCCGCGGTTGGGGGTCACCAATGATCGGTGCCCGGCCCGGCTCAGCGTTCAGCACCAGCTCGGAGGCGACAAAGATCGGGTGCTGGGTGAAGAAGTCGCCCCGCCGATTGTCCTCCCGCGCCGTCAGGTGGCTCCGCTCGAAGTCTTCGCTCGCACGCCAGGCATCGAAGGCAGCCTTGCTCGGCCAGTGGGAGGTGCTGTGAAAGATGTTGCCTTCGGCCGGTCGCGCGATCTCGAACAGGAGCGCACCCCACCGTTCGGTGATCGGCCGTTCGTCGTTATTCTCCGCGAAGCGGAGCACCATATCATCGAAATGCTCGGGTGCAGGAAAGAGATGGTTCGTCCCGACGAAGAACATCCTGCTCTCCTTTCGGCGCGCACCAGCGCCACCCAGCGATCCTGCCACGGGGGGAGAGCGTTGTCAATCCTGACATCGGTGTCCGCTCACCTGGGAGAGGTGGCTACCGCCTCCGGCGTCATCCCAGCTACCACGAGGGGCAGTGCCGGGCGACGCTGGAGGCGAGAGCGCCAGTAGTGGAGGGCAGTCGCCCGAGAGTGGAGGATGCGCTCGTAGCAATCGGTCTGTTCGCTGCGGAGCGCGTAGTAGCGCCGCAAGGCTGGGCGAGCCAGTGGCCGGCGGAAGGGTACCACTTCCCGTGGCCAGGCGCGCACCACCTCGCCGAGCACTCGCAGCAGCTGGCGGCCTTTCCCCAGGCGCCATTCGCGCGCGAGGAGGATGAGGGTCTGCGGCAGGAGAAAGAGTGCCAGGTCCGGCCAGGGCAGGTAGCGTGCCTGGGCGATCAGGCCGTTGCGCAGGATGAGCGCCTCGCCCGTGGCGAGGCGGTACTGCGGCGAGCGGAGGTGCACCACCCAGAGGCTGGTATCGCGCCCGAGCGCGAGCCCAGCCGCGTGGCAGCGGAAGGCGAGGTCGATCTCCTCGCTCCCGTAGCGAACGCTCGGCTCAAAGCCACCGACCTGCTCGATCAGCTGCCGGCGCAGTACGCAGGCCCCGCCGTAAAAGAGCCAGTCGTACCAGAACCGAGCGGGCAGAGGTGAGCCCCCCTGAGCGGCCAGTTCGACCAGCTGCTCAAACGGGATGACGTGCGCGCCGGGTGGCACCTGCGCGCGCGTCCAGACGCCTTCGACCATCCCGAAGGAAACCACCGCGCATTCCGGATGCTGAAGCAAGGCCTGGCGGAGCCGGGCGAAGAACTGGCGGTCAAGCAGGCGGAGGTCGTTATCAAGAAGCGCAACCGCTTCCCCGTGGCTGAGGGAAAGGCCCAGGTTCCGCGCCTGAGCCAGCCCAACGTTCGTCGGCAGGCGCACCAGGTGGACGTCTGGGAAGCGGGCGACGACCAGGTCGGGTGCGCCGTCCTCCGAGGCGTCATCTACGACCAGCACTTCCTCGGGTGGTGCCGTCTGCTGCTGGAGGTCGGTGAGCAGCCGCGCGAGATCATCCCGCCGGTTCCAATTGACGATCAGGGCGGTCACCCGCGGTCCAGTGCGGCCCTGGGAAAGCAGAGGCGGAAGCGCCTCAGTCACAACGTGAGTATAGAGAAGCCGGAAGCCGCTCTGCGCCCTACCACTGGCGGAGGGTTGAGCGGAGCGCTGGCCGGGGGCCCTGGGCAGTGAGCTGCCAGGTTCGCCCGGCGAGGAGGTGCTGGCTGAGGGCAGGGGGAAGAAAGGTCAGGGCGAGGGCAGCACCGAACAGCCGCCAGCCGAACGGCCAGGTGCAGAGGGCGGCGGCAAACTCACGGCGGGCGCGGGCCCGATCGCCCGTTGCGAAGCTGTACTTTCCGTTTCGGTAATAGCCGTAGGCCTGTTCCATCCGGGCGTGGCGCCCCGCGGCAGGGAGCAAAGTCAGAGCAAGGCGAGCGAGGAGGTCAAGCCGCCAGGGCCGGAGCCGCAGGGCACGGAGAAAGCAGGCGCGGGCTAGGGCGTTCTCCCCCCGTTCCCAGACCGCGGCGCCATAGGCTGCCTCGAAGGTGAATAACCGCGCGGGCAAGAGCGGCCGTAATTCGGGGTACGTCCGCCCGGTGCGCACGAACATCCGCCGCAAGTCCCGCAGGTAGGCGCCGGCAGGGCGCCGGCCGCTACTACTGGCATGGACCCGATAACAGGCAACTACCTGGTTGAGAAAGGCGAAGTCGGTTGCGGCAGCGACCCGCAGCCACATCTCCCAGTCGTCAGCACCCCGCTCGGCGGGGTCGAAGAGGCCGACGCGCTCGAGCACCTCCCGCCGGATGAGCGGTGTTGGGCTGGGGACGAACTGGCGAAAGTACAGCTGCTGGAGCACGCGGCCGGTGGGGTAGGGTGGGGCAGGGAGCTCCCCCAGCGTCGCGCCACTCGCTTCCTCGACCACCAGGCAGCGGGCGTAGACGAGGCCTGCCCGCGGGCACTGTTCGGCAAAGTCAACCTGGGCCTCCAGCTTGTGCGGCAGCCACCAGTCATCGGCATCGAGCAGGGCGATGTACCGGCCGCGGCTCGCAAGGATCCCCGCGTTGCGGGTGGCGTTGGCGCTGCCCAGGCGGGCGCGGAGGTACTGGAGGCGGGAGCCGTAGCGAGAGCAGTAGCGCGCAACCACGGCGGGCGTTTCATCCTGCGACTGGTCATCGACGACGATCACGTCGTAGTCGGTGAACGTCTGAGCGAAGACGCTGTCGAGCGCCTGGGGAAGGAAGCGGGCAGCGTTGTAGCTGGGGATCACGACGCTCACCAGTGGGTCAGTCACTTGCCTCTCTCCTGGTGAGTGCTCCGGGCACGCGCTCGCCGGACAGGCGGCCGCTGGAAGGCGTACATGCCGCAGGCGTAGCGGTCGCCGCGGCGCTGGCGGGGTCGACCCCGCGCCAGAAGCGGCCATCGTCGCGCACCACCGCAAACTCAGTTAGGGTGAGCCCCGGGAAGAAGGCGAGCACCGTCGCTGGGTCATGGATGCGGTGGGCATTGAACTCGGTGCGGGGCTGGCCGACCGGCAGACCGAAATAGAGCCTTCCACCCGGGGCGAGGACGCGCGCTAGCTCGGCCGCGGCCTGGCGCGTTCCCGCGGGGTTGAGCGGATCACCGTAGCGCCCCAGCCCGATGTGCTCGGCAACGTGCAGGCAGGAGAGCGAGCTAAGCGAGTGGTCGCGGAAGGGGAGGCGGAGGATATCTCCGCCCAGCGCGCTCAGGCCAGGAAGATCTGCCACCAGCGGCCGGTAGTCCAGGAACACTACGGGCACCACCGCGGCCAGCAGGCTGACGAACGCGATCTGCGAGCCGATGTCGACGTGCAAGGGTGGCCGTGCCGCCACGATCTGGTGCATCGCCCAGCTGTTCAGGTAGACGTAGTGGGCATCGAAAGTGGAGTGCGCGGTGCGCTCATGGAGCATCGGCCGGAGGTCAGCCAGCGCCAGCGGCTCGGCACCCGGCAACCTCCGATAGCGCCAGAGGTCGCCCAGGAACCAGCGGTAGCCTGCCAACCCGGCCAGCACCTGGCGCGGCTCTCCAAGCGGCTGAAGGAAGCGCCAGGCCAGTCGGAGCACTGGAATGCTCATGCCGCGAGACCGATCTGGCGGAAGAGGTGCTGAAAGCGTACCTGCCAGGTGTGGTCCCGCAGCGCCCGCGCCCGCCCCCGCTGGCGGATAGCCTCGGCCTCTTCCGGGTGGGTCAGGTAGTAACGGACTTTGTCCAGCAGCTCGTAGCGGTTGCGGAAGACCAGCACTTCGCGGTCCGGCTCGAAGTGCTCGGCGAGTTCGTCGGAATAGTTCGTGCAGTAGAGCGCCCCCGCCATCGGGGCTTCGAACTCGCGCAAGTGGAGGTGCTGGACGACCGCCCGGCGCGGGTTGTGCCCCTCGAACACTTCTAGAAAGCCGAGCGAGATCTGGCTTGCGCTGTAGAGGCGCACCATCGCCTGGTCGTCGATCGGGGGATGGAGGTAGCGGCGATAGCGGTGGAAGAGCAGGCGGGTCAGCTCGTAGCGCCAGAGGTCGGCGCTCCGCTCCACCTGGCGCTCGACCGAGGGGGCTAGGAGCGCCCGCAGGAGGAGCAGCTGGCGTTTCATCCAGCGGCGTGGCAGCCAGCCCGACGAGGCAGGAAGCCACCCCGGCCCGTAGACGTGAACCTCCACCCCCTGTTCGAGGAGGTAAAGGATGTACTCGCTGCGGAGGGCGTAGTTCATTCCCACGAACGAGACGGGAACGGTCCGTGGCACTGGCTGGGGCGCGTAGCGCCGTGGGTTCGCTGCCATCTGGAACCAGATGGGCCGAGCGCCGACCTGGAGGAACTTCTCGCGGCAGTCCCGCTCGGAATGGAGGCTGTAGGTGAAATGGCGAGAGATCTCCTGCACCAGGTGGAACTGGTGGGCGTTATTGCAGGAGAAGTTACAGGTCGGCACGCCTAGCTGGTTGATCGCGTCGATCACCTCGGGGAGCACCATGCCATCGCGGACGTAGGCGAAGAACAGATCGAACGGTGCCCGCTGGTGCTCCTGCTTAAACGTCGTCCACAATCGCTCACTGAAGCGCTCTCGCAAGGCGGCATTGTTGGTCAGCCAAGCCTGGATGCCCTCCTCCGCGGGGAAGAGCAGCACGTCGTGCCCCATCTCGACGAGCGGCTCGTACAGATTCCAAAGCCAGATCTGGCTTTGCGGCAGCGCGCTATTGGTGGAAGCCTCGATCACCTGAAAGATGCGCACTCTGTACGCTTCTCGCCCGCTACTCGTGTGGATGCAGCGGCTGGTCACCCTCTGTGGAAGATGACCACCTCTTCAGAGGAGCGTGCTCGCGCTTGAGAGCGACGAGCAAGCTGATAGGTGATCCCCCCTATCCAGAGGCAATATATCGTGTTTGCCAGGATGCTCGCAACCAGCACCCCGACCGTCCCGAGCAGGGCGCTCCCGGCCAGGTTGAAGAGCAGGGTGAGGATGCCACTCCCTAGCTTGGGCGCGAGCAGTGCGCGGGACGCGGTGAATTGGAGCGGCAGGATGCTTGCCAGCTGCCCTAGGTTGAACATCCCTCCCGCGAGGACGGCAAGGGGCAGCAAGGGGGCCACCTCCCGATACGCTGGTGCTACGAGCAAGGAGAAGATGAAGCCACTCGAAAGAGCTGCGCCGAGCACCAGCATCAGCAGCCCTGCGCCATACAGCAGGAGCACCAGCAGCGTTGCCCGCAGTGCGCTCCGCAGCCGGGCTGGGTCGGTGCCATCGCCCGCGCGAGCGTACAGCAGCGGCTCGACAAACTGGGCAAGCAAGTTAAAAGCGAGGTTGAGCGGTGTCACCCCCAGCGCGACCAGCACGGCAAACCGCCCCACATCGGCCGTCGTCCCGAACAGTTGCAGCGCCCAGCGGTCGGAGAACAGCTGCACCCAGCCGGGCAGCGCGAACAGGGTAAAGGGAAAGGCATAGCCCAGCAGCTCGCGAGCGGTGACCGGCCGACCACTAGCAGCGGGAGCATGCTCGCGACGACGGAACAGTGGCAGCAGAAACCCGGCTTGCGAGAGCATCACCAGACCGCTCGCCAGCACCGTCGCCCCGAGGGCAACGGTCCCGGCGCTTCCAAACTGGTAGACCAGCATCACCAGGGCAGCAATGGTCAGCCATTTGGCGAGCGCGGCGTGGAGGGCGACCACCGCGCGCTGGCGGGCGGCGTTCTGGAGCGCTGAGAGTACGCCGCTGATGCCGCCGACGATGGCCAGCAGGGCTGCCCCTACGCAGAGGGTGGGCCATGGTGCGCCGGTTACTTGGGCGGTGAGCGCGGCGGCGATCAGCCCCACCCCGCCGATCCCGAGCGCCAGGAGTGCCACCTGCTTCCCAACGAGGCGGAGGAACTGGGGTACAGTCCCACGCTCCTGAGCAGGGGCAAAGTAGCGGAGGGCAGCGTTCGCCAGCGGAGAAAGGGTGAGCAGCTGAGCGAAGCCAGCCAGGGTCGTAGCAAGGACAAATTCCCCGTTAGCCTCTGGGGTGAGCAGTTCGGTGACGACGCGCACGCTCACCAACGAGCCCAGAACGATCAACACCTGCCCCACGGCAAGCCAGCCAAGCTCAGCGCCGAGGCGGCGGTAGCGCCAGAGTAGGCGCCAGGAAACGCGCTCAGCGGGGAGCAGCCCGCGCAGTGCGTCGCCGATCCGGCGGGCCTGGGCTGGCCAGCAGCCTAGGTGCATCATCTCGCCTGCCACCGTTGGGGAGCAGCTTCCACCGGGAGCACGCGCACCGGACTACCGCCGCTCCAGGGAGAGGGGCCGTTCCGTGCGAGGGTTTGCTGGCATGGTGTGTCTCTCAAAGCTCGAAGCGTACGAGTTGATCGGCCCGTTCTTTCCAATCCTGGTGGACAGCGAGCCAATTCGAATACCGGAGCGTCTCGAGTCTTTCCGAGTAGCTAGGCACGGCAATGAAGGCCGCGAGGAGTGATCTTGAAGAATGAATAAGGAAGATCCATGAAGCAAGAAAAAACGTCTTTCAGCAAGATCTCGGCTGGACGATAAGTCCTTGAATACTCAAATTGGATAACTTTTACTCGCCCTTCCTCGAGAAGAGATGACATCCCTCGAATGACTGCTGGCCCATGCCCCTCAACATCGATCTTGCAGTAATCAACCTGAGCTATTTCTGAATTTGCAACGTAATGATCCATGGTTTGCAACTCGATCTGCTCAGTTTCAAGACATCGATCATGTGGATGATTATAAATAGAATTGTGAATAGATTCGGAATAGAGCTCGAGATCGACTCTTCCGGGATTAGAACTAAGACCAAAGTTGTTGAGAACAACCTTCCCTGGT
>JAILZB010000095.1 GCA_023512725.1 Chloroflexota bacterium
TCTGGGTGAGTGTGAGCGGTGGCGGTGGCAGGAGTGGGGGGTTGTACCTGCCGCTGGTCAGCAAGAACAGCTAAGGCATGCGGCCCGGCCCGGTGAGCGCGAGCGCGCCGACGCCCGCGCCTGCCGGCTGCGTGCCACAGGTCACCGCCCAGAGCGGGGAGCAAGCCGCTCGGGCCTAGCGCACGGTTGCGTTGCCGCCCAGGGGAGAGACGCTCCCCACCCGCGGGGAAGATGCCCGGCATGTATCGCTCAGGCTGCTCCCAGGAGGGCCGCTTCGAAGACCGTCCGCGCCGCCGGGGCAGCGACTGCCGAGGACATGCCACTGCTCTCCTTGATCAGCGCGAGGGCCAGCCGGGGATCGTCCGCTGTGGCGAAGCCAATAAACCAGGCATGCGGCTCCGGGCGCGTGCTCCCCAGTTCGGCGGTGCCCGTCTTGCCGCCGATCTGAGCGCCACGGACCTGCGCACCACTGGCCCACCCCTCCACAACACTGGTCACCATGATCGCGCGCACCTGTGCCGCGGTGGCGGCGCTCACCCCGCCCAGCCAGCGGCGCGGCTGGTGCCGGAACACGACCTGCCCATCTGGGCGCCGAATTTCTTCCACCAGATAGGGTACGGGCGGTCGACCATCGGTGGCCATGGCCGCCGCAATCAGGGCCATCTGGAGAGGGGTCACCAGCAACTCGCCCTGGCCCATAGCGGTCGCTGCGAGGGCATAGAAGCGTTCCTCCCCGCTGAAGAAGTCCGGCCGCACCGACAGGCGGCTGCGCTCGATGGGCAGATCGAGGGGAGGCGCCTGGTCCATGCCGAGGGCGCGCGCGACCTCAAGGTACGGCCCGGCGCCGAGCTGGGAGCCAAGGTCGGCGAAGCACACGTTGCAGCTATAGGCAAACGCGTGCGCCAGGTCGAACTCACTCTGGCTGTGGTTCTGGCAAGAGACGAATTGGTTCTGGTGCCAGGGGCCACGGTGGTCGCGGTCGGGTGGGTTGAGGGAGTAGCGAAAACGCTGGTCAGGGCGGACGATGCGCCGCTCCAACGCTGCAGCCAGAGTCACTGTCTTGAAGGTCGACCCCGGCGGATAGAGCCCCTGAGTCGCCCGGTTGAGCAGGGGCTGCCCTGGGGCAGCAGCAAGCCGGGCCGCCGTGGCAGCGATGGCAGCGGTGGTCGCGTTCCAGTCGTCGCTGGTCGGGTCGAAGGTGAGCTGATTGGGGTCGAAGGTCGGGGTGGTGGCGAGGGCGCGAATGGCGCCGCTCCGCGGGTCGAGGGCGATGACCGCCCCCGGCACCGCTGGCCCGGTAGCGAGCGCGCGTTCGGCAGCCACCTGCAGGTCGAGGTCGAGGGTGAGCACGAGGTCCGCCCCCACTGCCGGCCGGTGGAGCAGCCGCTGCTCGAAGGCACGCGCCGAGTCGAGCCCCGCCTGGCCGGAGAGGTAGGCATCGTAGGCCCCTTCCAGCCCGACTGCCCCTTGGAGGGGGTTGAGGAACCCGATTACGGCCCCGAGGCTGGGGTGGGGATATACTCGGCGCACGTAGCCGTCGGCCGCCACCTCGGTGACGGCAAGGGGCCGCCCACGCCGGTCGACCATCTGGCCGCGTCGGGTGCGCCAGAGCGTATCGAGCCGGCGCGGGTTGTCGGGCCGGGCGAGCAGTTCCGGTGCCCGCAGCACCTGCCAGTAGCCCAGCGCAGCCGCCGCGGCACCCAGGCCGAGCAAATGCAGGAACGCGAGCCGACGGATGCGGGTCTGCACAGGCAAATTATCGTCGTTGGGAGGGGAGATGACCGCCCTGAGGGAGGAGATCGCCTCGCTCCTTGCCGAGTGGCAGCGCTGCTGGTGCCAGAAGGACGTTGTCGGGCTGGCCCAGTTCTGGGACCTCACCGACCCCGAGCCGCTCTACGTCGCCGAGGAAGCCAGCGAGCCGATGTTCAGCTACGACCGCATCCAGGCGTACTGGGCAGAGACCGCCCGCCAGATCGACCGCCTGAGCGTCCGGGTGAGCGACCTGCGGGTCCGCGAGGTTGCCCCCGGGGTGGCGCTCCTCTTCTTCCGGCTGCACTGGGATGCCGCGATCGGGAATCGCCCGCCCATCGGGGGCGATGTGCGGGTGAGCGCAGCGCTCCGACGCACGCCAGCCGGCTGGCGCTTTTTCCACTACCTGGAGGGGCCACTCGCCATGCTCACCCAGGTACGGCGCTGCGCCGAGCGCAACGTCAGCCCGGAGTTCCTGCAGGGCTAGAGCGGAAGGCGGGAGTCGAGCGCTTCCTGCAGCCCCTCGCCAAACAGGTTGAATGCGATCACCGTCAGGAAGATCAGCAGCCCCGGCAGGATGGCAACGTGAGGCGCCACCAAGAAGAACTGCCGCCCCGTCGCCAGCATCGCACCCCAGTCTGGCTGCGGGGGCTGGGTGCCCAGGCCAAGGAAGGAGAGGCTGGCAGTGGCGATGATCTTGGTGCCGACATCGAGCGTCGCCGCGACGATGATCAGCGGCAAGCAGTTCGGCAACAGGTGACGGACCAGCAGCCGCAGCCGGCTCGCACCGATCACTTCGGCTGCCTGGATAAACTCTCGCTCGCGCAGCGAGAGCACATGCCCCCGGATCAGGCGGGCGTAGAGGGGAACCCCGACCACCGCCACCGCAAGCATCGCGTTGTTCAGGCTCGGGCCTGCCGCCGCCACGATCGCGATGGCGAGCAGGACGCCCGGGAAGGCCATCACCATATCGATAAGGCGCATCGCCAGGCTATCAACCCAGCCCCCCAGATAGCCCGCCAGCAGCCCGATCGCAATCCCCGGCAGCAGGGAGAGGATGGCCGCGCCGACCCCCGCCACCAGCGAGACCCGCCCGCCCCAGACCAGCCGGCTGAGCAAGTCGCGCCCGAGTTCATCGGTGCCGAGCAGGTGCCCGGGCGTGCCGAGCGGACGCAAGCGGTTGACGGTCTGGAGGTCGCGGGGTACCGGGTCGGGCAGCGGCAAGAGCGGCGCCGCCAGCGCGATCAGGACGATGGTCAGCAGGAGCACGGCACCGCTCAGCGCCAGCGGGTGACGGCGGAACTGGCGCCAGGCCCGTGCCCATTCGCTGCGCGGTGCGCTCGGCGGCGAGAGTGCCAGCGGTTCGACCGGCTCGCCCGGGGCGAGCAACGGCTTAGCGCGCGCCATAGCGGATACGCGGGTCGATGACGGCATAGAGGACATCGACCAGCAGATTGATCACGACGAACAGCAACGCCGTGAAGACGATCGCCCCCTGCACCAGGGGATAATCGCGGCTGTTGATGCCATTGACGACCAGCAACCCCAGCCCCGGCCAGGAGAAGACGTACTCGACCAGCACCGCTCCGCCAAGCAAGTACCCCGCCTGAGCGCCGACGATCGTCACGACGGGGATCAGGGTGTTCTTCAGGGCGTGGCGCCAGAGCAGTCGCCGCTCGTCCAGCCCCTTGGCGCGCGCCGTACGAATGTAGTCCTGGTAGAGCACCTCGACCATGCTACTGCGGGTGACCCGCGCGATGAAGGCGAGCGAGGGGAGCGCGAGCGTGATGGCCGGCAGCACCAGATAGGGAAGGATGTCGAAGGGGCTGGTCCGGACTGGTGGCGCCATCCCCTGGGGCGGGAACCAGCGCAGCTGGACCGAAAAGAGGATGATCAGGACAAAGCCCGTCCAGAACACCGGGAGCCCCACCCCACAGAGGGCGAGGAACATCACCGCGCGGTCGAGGAGCGAGCGCGGTCGGGTCGCTGCCACCACCCCGACCACGATGCCTCCCCCCGTGGCGACCAGCAGGCTGGCGCTGGCGAGGATGAGGGTATTGCCGAAGCGATCCAGCACCTCGCTGAGCACCGGCCGCCGCAGGAAGATCGATTCCCCGAAGTCTCCCGCCGCGAGGCGACTGATCCAGCGGAGATACTGCACCACCAAGGGCTGGTCCAGCCCGTAGTAGGCCCGGGTGGCCGCGAGCGCCTCCTGGGTAGCGTTCGGGCCAGCGAGCAGCGCCGCGGGGTCCCCCGGAACGAAGCGCAGCACCACGAAGACGACCGTCGCCACCCCCAGGGCCACCGGTACGGCCGCGAGCACCCGCCGCAGGATGAACAGCGTAATGGCAGCGCTCCTCGTGCCTCGCGCTTAGGCGAGCCAGAGCAGGTTCCAATCGACTTCGACATTATCGCGCATGACGAAGCCGTTCACCTGGGTGGAAAGATACCAGAGCGCGATCTCATGATCGACGAACACCCAGGGCATGTCGTTCATCAGCACCCGCTGGGCCTCGTGGCAGGCCTGGCGGCGGAGGGCCAGGTCGCTCTCCCGCCGCACGGTGTTGGCCAGCTCGTCGAACCGCTCGTTCTTGTAGAAAGCGCTGTTGAGGCCCTGGGGCGGCTGATTGATCGAGTTGAAGAGACTATTGAGGTAGTTATCGGGGTCGAAGGTGACGGAGGAGATCCCCCGCGCGCTCATCTGGTAGTCGCCGCTGTTCCAACGCTGGACGTAGGCAGCGAACTCCTGAACATCGAGCGTCACGCGGATGCCGACCGCCGCCAGCTTGCCCTGGATGAACTCCGCCATCGGCACCGGCTGTTGCATCCCCGTTCCCCCCGAGGGGATGAGGAAGCGAACCTCGAGCGTATCGTAGCCAGCCTGGCGCAGCAGTTGGCGGGCCCGGTCAGGCTCGTTATCCATCGCGGGCAGGTCCGGCGCGACCCACTCGCCGAAGGCCTGGGAGAACGGCCCGCGGGCGGGTACCCCCGTATTGCGCAGCACGTCACGGGTGAGGGCCGTCCGGTCGAGCGCCAGGCTCACGGCGTGGCGGACTCGCTGGTCGGTGAAGGGCGCAAACTTCTGGTTGAGCTGAAGCGCCCAGTGCTGGCGGCTCACCCGCTGCATCACCCGCAGCCGGCTATCGCCCCGTACCAGGTCGATGCTATCGGGCGGCAGGTCGACCGTGAAATTGATCTGCCCGGTCTGGAGGGCGAGCAGCCGCCCCTGCGCGTCGGGGATGGCACGCACGATCAGCTGGTCGGCGTAGGCTGTCTGTCCCCAGTACTCCGGGTTCCGCTCGAGGGTCACCTGCTGGCCTTTCTGCCAGGAGACGAAGCGGAACGGTCCCGTTCCCACGGGTCGGTCGGCGACCCCTTTCCCGAGCTCCTGCAGCGCCTTCGGGCTGATCATGTAGCTCGGGTTGGTGGTCAGGTAGTTCATCAGCGGCGCGTAGCGCTGCTTCAGGTTCAGCCGGATCGTGTACTCGTCCAGGATGTCGACACTGGCGATCGGGGTCAAGAACAGCCGGTAGAACAGCCAGTTCCCATCCTTGTTGTTCGGGTGGTTGGGGTCGATCTGGCGGTCCAGATTGAACTTCGCAGCCTGGGCGTTGAAGGGCGTCCCATCATGGAACTTGACCCCCTTGCGCAGCGAAAGGACCCAGCTCATGCCATCGCTGGACTGCTCCCACTTCTCGGCCAGCGCCGGGAGGATCTCGGTCTTATCGGGCGATTCCCGGACCAGTGGGTCGTAGATCGCGTAGGCCACCCGCCGGGTGTAGTTATCACCGACGGCGTGGGCATCGAGCGTGAGGGGGTCGATCGGGCTGCCATAGATGATGGTGCCTCCCCGGCGCGGGGTGCCTCCGGGTTGGGTACTCCCCCCGGGCTGGGTGGGCTGCGGCTGCGCTCCCGGTGCGCAGGCGGCAAGGAGGCCCGACCCCGCGAGCGCGGCCGTGGCTCCCAGGAAATGGCGGCGGCTGATGGTGGCCACGCGCTCCTCCAGCGATGGATTGTTCTCTCTTGCTCATCCTGCCCCGGGCAGGGGGGGCCTGTCAAGAAATGGTGCACGCTGTCCATTCACCGGCACGCTGGGCAAAGGTGGAGACAAAAATCATCATGCGGTATATTTGAGTAGGCCACTCGACTGGAAGTGGCGCTCCTTGAAAGGAGGACGGAATGGACTTCGGAACCTTGCTGTTGATGCTCGGCCTCTCCTATGCGCTGGGCGTGCTCTGGTACGACCTGCTGCCGGGTGAACTGCCCGGGCGGGTGTGGCGGGTTGCTGCCTACCCGTTCCTCGGGATCTTCATCGCGCACACCCTGCTGCAGCCGGCCTTCAGCGCTGACCCAGCCTTCGGCGGGCTTCACCTGATCACGACCGTGATCGGCTCGCTGGTGGCAGTGGTGGTGGATTGGGTGATCACGCGGGCGCGACGCCCGAGCCTGGTCACCGAGCCCGAGCTGCGGCGCGCTCCCGCTACCTCCTAAGGCTGCACGGCTGGAGCGTGGGCAGCGGCCAGGCAGCCTCGCCAGGAGAATCCTGCGCTGCTGAGCAGGGTGGCTTCAGCCAGCGAGGCGCTGCTCGATGGCCGGGCGCTGCACTGGGTCCTTAGCTGCCCACGCTCGCAGCAGGCCGAAGCATCCGGTGAGCATCATCGCCCCGTGGGGCGCTGCCACGTACGGGCGCAGCGAAGAACCCCGTAGGAGGGCGCGCCGTGGGCCCGTGAGTGCCACCGGGGGCAGGGCACCGTCGACTGCTCGGTAGACGATCGCCCCATGCCCTTGCGAAGCGAAGATTTCCTCGTTCGTCAGCACACCGGCAGCAAGGCGATGGAGGAACCGTTCCAGGTCCTCCGCGCGGAGTTCGCCGGTGTGGTGCTCAAAGAGCCCCGCGATCCCCCCCTCGTCCAGCAGAAACGCGATGGTGTGAAAGTTCCCGATATTCACGACCAGCCCGGGGAGGCGAGCCCGGACCTGCGGGTCGTCCAGTGCGCCGAGCACGGCCGCCGGGCCGGTATCCATCACCAACACCGGCCCGAGGCCGCTGAGTTCCGCGCTGACTGCGCGCAGACGGGTGAGCGCCGGAGGCACCTCCGCCGCCCAGAAGCCAAACGCCGTCAGCCCTCCCGGTGCTCGGCTCGCAAGGTAGTCGAAGCGGAAGCGACGGTCGCTGAAGCCGGGAGGCGCCGCTCCATGGTCAAAAACGGCGACTGCCCAGCCCTCTGGCGGCTCAAGGCCAAAGCGGGCCAGGGTGCCGAGGATGGCCTCGCGGTCGATGTCGCTGAGGCGCAGGTGAACGCCAGGCAGGTGCGCCGCCTCGTCCTCACTCACGATCGTGACCCCAAGCGCTCGCACGACCTCCAGGTCGTCGTCGAAGGTCTGGGCGGCAGCCGGGGTGGCCGCGATCGGGAGCCCAGCGCGGGCGTGGTCACGTGCAGCCCAGGCCGAGGGGCCACCCCCCATCGTCACGCCGGTCAGGACGACCGGCTCTCGGCGAGCGGTCGCCTGGCGGATCCGCTCGGCCACGATCACGGTGGGCGAGGGGAGCACCAGTGCAGGACAGTTTTCGAGTTCGCGCTCCGGGTCGAACAGGAGCAGGTCCTGCGTGCCTGCACCGATATCGATGGCTAGGATCCTCACGCTGCCCCTCGGAGCTGCTTTACCGCGGCGACGACTCCCGGTAGGAACTCGCCCGCCTTCGCCCGGACGACAAGGGCTGCGAGGTGGTCGAGGGGGGTCGGGCTGAGGTTCACGATGACTAACCGTGCCCCCCGCTCGACGGCGTAGCCGGGCAGCGCTGCCGCCGGATAGACCACCAGCGAGGAGCCGATGACGAGGAAGAGGTCAGCCGCCCGCGCGCGCCGGATCGCCTCACGCGTCTCGTCGGGAGGCATCGGCTCGCCGAACGAGACCCCGCCCGACTTCATCAGGCCGCCGCAGGCCGGGCAGAGCGGCACCCCGGCAGCCGGGTCAGACTCCCAGCGAAGCGTCTCTTCGCGGGGGTAGCGTTTCCAGCAGGAGAGACACTTGGCGAAGCGGTTGCTACCATGGATCTCGAGCAAGCGGTCCTCGGGAACGCCTGCCCGCGCGTGCAGCCCATCCACGTTCTGGGTGATCACGCAGTCGACCAGGCCGAGCTGGACAAGTTCGGCGACCGCGAAATGGGCAGCATTGGGTTGAGCGTTCGCCCCGAGCCCCCCATCCCGGTACACCTGCCAGCGCTGCCGCCGTAGCTCGGGGTCCGCCAGGTAGGCCTGAAAGTCGAACTGACGCGGGTCCAGCTGGGTCCAGACCCCCTGGGGCCCCCGAAAATCGGGAATGCCGGACTCGGTACTGATCCCTGCCCCAGTGAAGATGACCAAGCGGCGCGCGGCAACGGTCCAGCGGGCAAGCTGGAGCTGGGCCTGGAGCAGCTCGTCGACGGGTGCCATCGCTCCTTTCCTCACGGCGTCGGCTCTGCCGCCGATGTACAATAGGCTCTCTTGATGGTATCCGACGGGAGCCACGGCTGCTGGTCACGTTACGCTGTTGAGGGAGAGCGCCACGCATGACCTCCGCCGAACCGCCGACGGTCCGGACCGTTCGCCGCTTGATGGAGCAGGCGATTGCGGAAGCGGTCGAAGAAGCCAATGAGGCCCTCGAGCGCCCGCCCGAAGCGTTCGCCCGGCGGGAGGCCATCGGGCGCGGTGGCCCGGGCCGTCGGGTGGTGGTCACCGGCCTCGGGGCGATCACGGCCCTGGGGGAGGACCCGGAGACCTTCTGGACCAAGCTGCTGGCGGGGGCGTCAGGGGTCGGGCCGATGACGCTCTGCGACCCGCGCAACTACCCCTGCCGGATCGCGGCGGAGGTGCGCACCTTCGACCCGCGCAACTACCTGGACTTCAAAGAGGCAAAGCGGATGGCCCGCTTCACCCAGCTGGCGGTGGCTGCCGCCGGCCAGGCGATCGCCGCTGCTGGCCTCCGCCTCGAGCGCGAGGACTGCGAGCGGATCGGCGTCCTGATCGGGAACGGCAACGGCGGCTTTCCCACCATCGACGCCGAGATGCGGACGATCCTGACCCGCGGGGGGATGAAGATCTCTCCCCTGTTCATCCCGATGATCTTGCCCAACATGGCAGCGGCCCAGATCTCGCTTCGCTGGAAGCTGATGGGCTACTCGTCCACCATCACCACGGCCTGCGCGGCAGCAACCCAAGCGATCGGGGAAGCGGCCGAGCTGATCCGGCGAGGGATGCAGGACGTGATGATTACGGGCGGCACCGAGGCGGGGATCAGTGAACTCGGCCTGGCCGGATTCTCGGTGATGCGCGCCCTCTCGACGGACAACGACGACCCCCCGCGGGCATCCCGCCCCTTCGACCTGACCAGGAACGGCTTTGTTCCCGCGGAAGGGGCAGCCATCCTGGTGGTGGAGAGCCTCGACCATGCGCTGGCGCGCGAGGCGGAGATCCTCGCCGAGGTAACTGGCTACGGAACGTCGGCCGACGCCTACCACCTGGTGGCTCCTGACCCCGAGGGGCAAGGTGCCAGCCTAGCGATGCGGCGGGCGCTGGCCGATGCTGGCATCCGACCCGATGAGCTGAGCTGGATCAACGCCCACGCCACTTCGACCGACCTCGGGGACGTGGCCGAGACCAACGCCATCAAGCGGGCGCTGGGGGAAGTCGCCTATCGCGTGCCCGTCTCGGCCACCAAGTCGATGATTGGCCATGCCCTGGGGGCGGCTGGAGCCCTGGAGGCAGTGGCCTGCGTGCTGGCGCTCCGCGACCAGCGCATCCACCCGACGATCAACCTGCGCGTGCCCGACCCCGCCTGCGACCTGGACTACGTGACCGAAGGGGCGCGCGCGCTGCCGGTGCAGCACGTCCTCTCGAACAGCTTCGGCTTCGGGGGCCAGAACGCCTGCCTGGTGTTCAGTCGGTTCGAGTATGGCCGCTGAGCGGCAGCCCCGCTACGACGGCTGCTTTATCTGCGGAGCGACCAATCCGATCGGGCTGGGGCTCACCTTCTGGCAGAGCGAGACGGAAGTCTGGACCGAGTTCACGCCCGACGAGCGGCACCAGGGATACCCGGGCTACCTCCATGGCGGCATCCTCTACGCCGTGCTCGACGAGGTGACTGGCCGCGCCGCCTACCTCCAGGGTGGCTGGGTAGTCACCGGTCGGGCCGAAGTGCGCTACCTCCAGCCGGTTGTCATCGGTGAGGCGCTCCGTTGCCGCGGCTGGATTGTGGCCGCGCGCTCGCGCGCGCTCGAGCTGGCCGGTGAAGCGCGTCGGCTGGCTGACGGTGCCCTCGTTGCTACCTTGCGGGGCCTCTTCGTCCGCCTTCCGGAGGAGCGCATCCGCCAAGCGCTCCCGGTCATCCGTGCGGACTGACCCCGGTGCGGCGGCTACTTGCGGGCCTTGTTGATCCGCGGGCCGACCACCCCCATCGGCTCGCTCGCAGTGCGCGGGTCCCACACCTCGGAGAAGCCTGCCGCCCGCAAGAGCGCGGGGTAGTCGCGCTGACACGCCTGACGCCAGAACGGCTCGACGTTGTGCTCGGTGTTCCAGTCGGAAAGGTACGCCGTGAACGGGTCGAGCCGGTCGTAGGTCGGCGTGTCTTCGATCACGAACCAGCCGCCGGGTTTCAAGATGCGGTAGCTCTCGCGGATGATGTTCCAGGCAGCCGCGTCCGGTACTTCGTGGAAGAGCAAGGTCGAGTAGACCACGTCAAAGAATGCGTTGGGGAAGTCCGTGTGCTCGGCGTTCTGCTGACTGAAGTGGATCGCCAGCCCTTTGCGGGCCGCGAGCTTGTGGGCGTATTTCAGCAGCGGTGCCGACAGATCGATCCCGTAGACCTCGGCTTCGGGCCAGCGTTCCTTGAGCACAAAGGTGCTCTTGAAGCCGCACCCCACATCGAGGATCCGTTCGTAGGTGCCCTCCGGGATCGCGCGGGCAGCATTGGCCTGCCACTCGTAGTTGACGTTGCTGCCGCCTGAGAAGATGTCGTTGCTGATGACGGTCACGAACGGGACGAGATCGTCCTTCCACATGCCGCCGGGCTGGACGTGAAAGTCCGCCTGGAAGTAGTCGTGCATCGGGAGCGCCGGGTTCAGGCGCAGGGTGCCGGGGGCGTCCGGCGTGGGCGAGTCGAGGAACGCGCGCAGGGCCGTGGCCTGTTCCAGCAGGTTCTCCCGGATGCGGTCGTACATGAACTCCTGGGTGAAGCGCCAGAGCGCCCGGTCGAACTTCCAGGTGGTTGCCCCGGCCAGCACGGCCGCGACCTCTTCCAGCGTGGCCGGCTCACGATCGTGCGCTTCAACCCAGGCTGCTTTCCGGGCCTCGTACTCCTCGCGGACGAGCGCGCCCCGCTGGCGCTGCTCGGTGCGCTTGATCTCCTGGATGAAGTCCAGGACAGCGCGCTCAGGCTGTGGCAGTGCTCCGGCTGGTCCGACCCAGTTTGGCGTGCGCATCGTCTCCTCCTTCGGCGCGGCCTGGTCGACCAATCATAGCGCGATGCAGGCCCCAGCGCGGCCATTTGCTTGGTCCAGCGTCCTCTCGGCTGCTATACTGCCCGCCGGCCGAACCGCTTCCCCGCTCCCCAGGCGTGGGCGGGAGCACCGACCCGGGAACGACGCGTGCGCCTTTCGCGGCGATTGCTCTTTCGCCTCAGTTGCCTTGCGCTGACTGCGCTTGCCGTCCTTGGGACGGTACTCATCCCCAACCCCTGGACGACGCCGCCTGTGACCTCAGCCCCCTTGCGGGCCCTCCCCGGTACCGACGTCAACCCCCTGGGCGCCACCTTCTTTCTGGAGCGCGAGGTCGAGCCCTGGAAGCGCGAGCAGACCGTCAAGATGGCGCGCGAGGCTGGCATCGGCTGGGCCAAGGTGATGTTCCCCTGGCAGGAGATCGAGCCCCGCGAGGGACGGTACTACGACGACCGCTACCGGAAGAGCTCCTGGGAGAAGTACGACGAGATCCTGGCCCTCCTGGAGAAGTACGGGCTCCGCCTGATCGCGCGGCTTGATAAGCCACCCGAGTGGGCGCTGATGCCGCCTGGGCAGCCGGGCGACCGGGGCACCCCGCTACGCGCCATCCACTACTACGCCGAGTTTGTCGGTGAGGTCGCCAAGCGCTATCGCGGGCGCATCCAGTACTACCAGATCTGGAACGAGCCGAACCTGGCGGCCGAATGGGGAGAGCTGCCCCCCGACCCCGTCGCCTACACGGAGGTGCTCAAGGCAGCTGCCGCGGCCATTCGTGCTGCCGACCCCGATGCCTACATCCTGGCTGCCCCACTCGCCCAGACGACCGAGCGCTCCCCCCGCGCCATGCCCGAGGTCGACTTCCTCGAGGGGATGTACCGCGCGGGGGCAGCGCCAGCCTTCGATATCCTCTTCGCCAATGCCTACGGCTTCGAGCGGCCGCCGAACGACCCCCCCGACCCGGCAGTTCTGAACTTCCAGCGGGTGCTGCTGCTCCGTGAGAAGATGGTCGAGCGGGACGATGGTCAGAAGCCGGTCTGGCTGAACGAATTCGGCTGGAATGCTGCGCCCGAGAGCTTCCCCCGCGAGCGCCTGTTCTGGGGGCGCGTGCCCGAGGAGACCCAGGCCGACTACACCCTGGCCGCCATCCGCCTCGCCCGCTCCTGGGACTGGATGGGCGTCATCGTCCTCTGGTACTTCCGCCAGGTAGGGGATATCTCACCCGCCGAGCGGGCCGATTACTACTTCCGCGTCGTCGATGTCGACTTCACGCCCAGATTGGTCTACCACCGGCTGAAGCAGTTCGCCGCGAGCCTGCACGTAGCGCCACCAGGCCTCCACCAGGAGACGAGTGCAGCGGTACAGGTCCGCGGCCAGTGGCGCTACCGGCGCGCGCCCGACGCCCAGGGTGGGGGGTACCTGGCGACGACCCATCCGGGGGACAGCGTGAGCTTCAGCTTCCAGGGAGGAGAGATCGCCCTGGTGGTCCGTCGCCGGCCGAGTGGTGGTCTGGCGCAGGTCACCCTCAATGGGAGCGATCCGCCGGGCTGGAGCGGTGCCGGGCGGCGGGCCGTGCTCGATTTCTCGGCTGCCCAGCCGGAGACGGAAGTCGTCCGGATTGCGAGCGGCCTTGGTCCGGGGCCGCACCAGCTCCAGCTCATCGTGCTCGGTTCGGGCGCAACCACCGGTGAGGTCGCCATCGATGCGTTCCAGGTCGGCCGGGCCGAGGTGAGCAGCTGGCCCTTCGTCCTCCAGCTCGCCCTCGCGATCCTTGGCCTGCTGGGCCTCGCTACCTCGTTCTGGCGCCGGCCACGGCGGTGAAGGCAGCCCGCCTGCTGGCAGAGATCGGCGCGGTCACGGGGGCGGTCGTGACCTTTCTGCTCCTGGCGACCTACCAGCTGACCCTCCCTGGCCTCTACTACGACGAAGCGGCCGACGCCGTGCCGGCCATGCAGATCGTCCTCGGGCAGCCGATCGAGCTGGCGCGCGGAGCCGGCATTGAGCTGTTCGGTCGGACCTGGCCGCTGATGGTGATGGACTACGTCGGCGCCGTTTCGACCTACGCGCTGGTACCGTTCATCCTCCTCCTGGGTGTGACGCCAGAGGCCGTGCGTGCGATGCCGATCGGCTTCGGGGCGCTCACCCTGCTCCTCAGCTACGGGTTCCTACGCCAGGCGTTCGGGCGGGCGGTGGCGCTGATCGCGCTCTGGCTCGTGGTGGTCCATCCTTCCTTTGTCTTCTGGACCCGCCAGGGAGTGCATGTTTCCTCCTTGATGACGGTGCCGGCCCTCGGGGCGAGCTGGCTCCTCCTGGGCTGGTGGCGCGGGGGAGGCAGCTGGCGACTGGTGCCCGCTGCCTTTTTGCTCGGCCTTGGGG
>JAILZB010000096.1 GCA_023512725.1 Chloroflexota bacterium
CCAGCGCGCTGGCTTCCCGCTTTCCTCGTCCTCGGCAGTGGGCTGCTGGGGGCCGGTGCGCTGGGTGGCCGGCCGGCACTCATCCGGCGGCTGCTCGCGCGCTGGCTGCAGCGTCCGCCAGCCGTACTCCTGCTCGCCCAGCAGCCGAGCGCTGCTCCCACGCGCAACGGTCGCTCGCCGGGCGAGCCTGTGCCGGAGCGCACACCCGCCCAGGAAGGCTTGCGATGACGGTCGCTGCCGTTATCGTGGGAGCGGGTGCGGGTCGACGCTTCGGCGGCGATAAGGTGTTTGCCGAGCTGGCGGGCCGGCCACTCGTTGCCCACACGGTAGCTGCCTTCGAAGCCGCGCCGGAGGTGGAGGCGATCGTGCTGGTGCTGCGGGAGGAGATGGTCCCACGCGGGCTGGCGCTCGTCCAGGAGCAGGGCTGGCAGAAGGTCACCGCCGTCGTCGCGGGTGGCCCGCGCCGGCAGGACTCCGTGGTGGCCGGGCTGCGCCAGGTGAGCGCCGAATGGGTGCTGGTGCACGATGCTGCCCGCCCCCTGGTCACCCCTGACCTGATCGCCCAGGGGCTCGCAGCCGCTCAGGAGACAGGGGCGGCCATCGCCGCGGTGCCGGTGCGCGACACGGTCAAACGGGTCGATCAGAACCGGATCATCGCCACGGTCGACCGCGCGCAGTTGTGGTTGGCGCAGACCCCGCAGGTCTTCCGCGCGGAGCTGCTCGAGCTGGCGCTCCAGAGCGCGCACGAGGTGACCGACGACGCTGCCGCCGTCGAAGCGCTGGGAGTGCCGGTGCGCGTCTTCCTCGGCAGTGAGCGGAATGTGAAAGTCACCACCACCAGCGACCTCGCCCTGGCGGAGGTGCTTCTCCGATGCGGGTAGGGATCGGCTTTGATGCCCACCGCCTGGTTGCGGGGCTGCCGCTCGCGTTGGGGGGAGTGGCCATCCCCTGGGAGAAGGGGCTCGCCGGCCACTCCGATGGGGATGTTGCCCTCCACGCCCTGATCGATGCCCTGCTGGGTGCTGCCGGCCTGGGCGATATCGGCGAACACTTCCCCCCGACCGAGGAGCGGTTCCGCGGTATCGCGAGTCGACAGCTGCTCCGCGAGGTGCGCACGCGAGTAGCCGCTGCAGGCTTCCGGGTCGAGCAGGTCGATCTCGTCATCATCGCGGAGCAGCCCCGCCTTGCCCCCTACCGGGCCGCGATGCGCGCCGCGATCGCAGAGGACCTCGGCCTCACGGTCGAGCAGGTGGGGGTCAAGGCGACGACGACCGATGGCCTGGGCTTCACCGGACGGGGGGAGGGGATCGCCGCCCACGCGGTCGCCCTGATCGTCCCCCGTTAGCTGCTGGCAAAGAGTTCGATCGCGCTTGCCAGGTCCGGGACTGGCACCACCCGGATCCCCTCGCTGCGCAGGCGGTCGCGCCGGACGGTCGCGGGGATGAGGGCCCGGCTGAAACCGAGCTTGGCCGCTTCGGCCAGCCGCCGCTCAAGCTGGCCGGTTGCACGCAGCTCGCCCCCCAGGCCGACCTCGCCGAGATAGACCATCTCATGGTCGAGGGGGAAGTCTTTGAAGGAGGAGGCGAGCGCGAGTGCCACGGCGAGATCGGCCGCTGGCTCCCCGATTTTCAGCCCCCCGACGACGTTGACGAAGACATCCTGGGCCGCCAGGCTCATCCCAACCCGCTTCGCCAGCACCGCGACCAGCAAGTGGAGCCGGTTGGGGTCAATGCCGTTGGCAGTACGCCGAGCGAGCCCGTAGGCGCTCGGACTGGTGAGCGCCTGGATCTCGACCACCAGCGGGCGGGTACCTTCCATCGTCACCGTCACGGCCGATCCAGAGGCCGTGGCCCCGCGCTCGGCCAGGAACACTGCCGAGGGGTTCTCGACCTCGACCAGCCCCTCGTTCAGCATCTCGAAGACGCCGACCTCGTGGGTGGAACCGAAGCGGTTCTTGGTGCTCCGCAACAGGCGGTAGCTCTGGAAACGCTCGCCCTCGAGATAGAGCACGCAGTCCACGATGTGTTCCAGCACACGCGGGCCGGCGATCGCTCCTTCTTTCGTCACGTGGCCCACCAGAAAAACCGGGACGTGGCGAGCCTTTGCCCAGCGCTGGAGCCGCGCCGCGCACTCGCGCACTTGGCTCACCGAGCCGGCAGCCGATTCCAGCTCTTCAAGGTAGATCGTCTGGATCGAGTCGACGACGAGCGCCCGGGGGTCGAGCGCCTCGATGGCGGGAAAGGCTTCGTTGAGCGAAGTCTCCGCCAGCAGGTAGAGCGCTGGCTCGGCGATCCCCAGGCGGTCGGCCCGGAGCTTGATCTGCTGGACCGACTCCTCTCCCGAAAGGTAGAGCACCTTGCCAACCTGGCGGGCAAGCGCCGCCGCCACCTGGGCGAGCAGCGTGCTCTTGCCTACCCCCGGCTCCCCCCCAATCAGGACGAGCGATCCCGGGACGATCCCGCCGCCCAGCACCCGGTTGAACTCTTCGAACGGCAGGGGAATCCGCTGGAAGGTATCAGCCGCGATCGCTGGCAGCGGCTGGGGCTCGTTGCGACCACCGGCCGGAGCCACTTTGCCCGCCGAGCTCCGCTCGACCGCCACCTCGACCATACTGTTCCAGCTGCCGCACTCTGGGCAGCGCCCCAGCCACTTCGGGCTTTCTGCGCCACACTCGTTACAGCAGAAGACCGTCCGGCTCCGCCCTTTCGGTGGCATCCTCCCCCCTCGTGACGTACTCGAACAAATGTACCGCTTTTGTCGCTCAGTGGGCGAATGTCTCGACGATCCGGAAGAAGTTGGCGTACTGGCGCTCCCGCGGCACCAGGTGCCCAGGGGAGTAGAGGATCACGTGGTCGAGCAGACCGTCGTAGCGCCGCAGCTGATCCCGTACCTCGTCGGGCGTGCCGAACAGGCAGCACGCTTCGACCATCCGTGGTGTGACGGCCTGCGCGAGCTGTTCCAAGTTGCCGGAGCGGAAGGCCTGGCGCACCGTCACCTTCTCCTCTTCCCAACCGTTGTGGTCGAAGATGCAGTCGAATGCCCGCGGCGAGAGGTAAAACCCGAGCGAGATGGCGACATCACGCTGGGCGAGGGCACGGTCCGCATTGATGGCGGTGAGGAGATAGCTCGCAAATTCGAACTGGGAGCGCGCGCGCCCCGCGCGGGTGAGGGCGGCAGTAACCGTCGGCACGACAACGTCGCGCAGATAGGAGAAGCTGGTGATTGGGTGGCCGATCAGCCCATCGGCCAGCTCGCCCGCAACGGTGAGCATGTGCCGGTTGACTGCCGCCAGGTAGAGCGGAATGCGGTGCCTCCCGCTGCGACCGCGGGCCGCGGCCAGGGTGAAGAAGCGTCCCTCGAAGCGCACAACTCCGTTGGCGGGGGGGGTGGTCAGCAAGCGAAAGAGGCGGATGAACTCGCGCATCCGTGGTGCCGGGTGCTCGGCCTGGTCGCCGAAGATGCCGTAATAGGTGTTCAGCTGCCCTTTCACCCCCGAACCAACGCCGATGATCGCCCGTCCACCGGAAAGCTCTGCCAGGTCGCGCGCCGCAGCAGCGTGGGTGACGGGGCTGCGCAGTGGCTGGATAACCGCCCCGCTCCCAAAGACCATCCGCTCGCTCCGCGAGAGATAGGCTGCCAGGCGCACGTAGGCATCGATGGTACCGTCATTCGTCCACCCGCTGGCAAAGCCGGCAGCCTCGGCAGCAGCGATCACGCGAAAATCGTCCTCGAAGGGACCAACGAGGGGTGCCAGGCCAAACCGTGCGTTCATCGCGATGCTCCGTTGGCGAAACTCGTTGCCTAGCATGCGTGCTCGGCGTCCAGCTGGCAAGCGCCCGGTGCGCTAGGACCGCGCCAGCAGCGCGACTGGTGGCGAGGAGCATTCTGCTTCTTGCCCGCCGTCGTCTGCTCCTTGCCGGTGGCGCTCACCGCCGGCCTGCCCAGCGTCGCCCGCTGGCGCTCCGCCTCCTACCGGCGCCGTCTCGTCTCGCCCGCTGAGCCACCGCACCATTCACGATCTGAGGCTGCGCGGAGTGGTCCTCTTCGCGCTGGGCAGCCCGCTCGTCTGGCTCGCTCTACTCACCGCCGCCCTCAGCACGGTCGGGCTGGGGAGGCGCGACGAATGGCTGCTCGGCCGGCTGGTCCCGCCGCCATACGTGCGTGAGCAGAGCGAAGCGAGTATCGCTCGCTGCTTCCCGCAGGGAGATGGCGAGTGCGCTGCCGGTCAGGAAGTGGAGCGCCGGGAAGAGCGCCCCGCTCGCTCGGCGGGGGAGGCTGCTGTCTGGTAGTACAGCTCGCCGAGGAAGACCGGCCGCTGCTGATAGACCAGGGTCGGGAAGGGGTAGCTTTGCAAGGTCGCCAGCACCTGGGGGCGGATGGTCCAGTCGCGGAGTTCGTGAACGAGTAGGTACTGGGAAGGGTCATCCGCGGCGACCAGCAGACGGGTGGCCCCGAGGCCGGGAAGCTGGAGAAGCTGGGGCTGCACGCTGCGTGCCCACTGGCGGAGCCCGGCCTGATGGACGGGGTCGACACGGAGCAAGAGTGCGGTGACGACCAACCGCCGCTCGGCGAGGTTCTCGGCCTCACGCACACTCTGGTACCAGCGCGCGGGCACCACGACCCCCTCTACGCAGGCCTGGATCTCGGCCTCCTCTTCTGGGCTGAAATACAAACGCTGCGGCTGCGCCGTGGCACGCTCCCGGTAGCGTCCGAGCAGGAGCACGTGACTGGGGTCGTCCTCCGCACTGAGCGTCCAGAACTCGGTCATGGCCGGCCGAACGCGGATGGAGGGAGCGAGGCGACGCATCAGGGATTGGAAGCGTGCCTCCGTACCCTCACGCAGCCGGTACCAGCCGGCAACGTACCAAGCCACCGTATGCCCCCATCCTAACCGACAGTCTACTGCGCGTGCCTTCCCGCTGCAAGGTTGGTTGTCTACTTGATCTTGTAGGCACGGTCAAAGTTGTAGATGAAGGTCAGCTCGGGAGCGACGTCGCGCACCTTGGAGGAGTGGGCGATAAAGCTCGGCGCGTGGACCACGAAGAGGAGATACGCATCTTCGCGCTGGATCCGGTTGGCCTGGTGCATATACGCGATCCGCTTCTGGAGGTCGCGTTCGCTATAGGCGAGGTCCATCAGCCGGTCCCATTCGGGGTTGCAGTACCAGGTCGTGCCGGGTTGGCCACCGGCCGGCTTGCCGCAGCCCTGGAAGACGCGGCTGGGGCCGAAGCCGATCGCATCGGCAGTGCCGCCGAAGAGCATATCGCCCTGCTGCTTGCGTCCGTAGGCCTTATCGACGTACTCAGTGAGCTCCAGCTGGTGGACGTCGAGGTCGATGCCAACCTGCTTCAGATTGCTCTGGATCGCCACGATCAGGTCAGCGGGGGTCATCGAGAGGGTAAAGTCCACCCCGTAGGGAAGCTTGAAACCGTTCGGATAGCCCGCTTCCGCCAGCAGCTGCTTCGCCCGGGCCACCTCGTAGGGCCACGGCTGGACGGTTGGATCGTGGTAGAGCGAGCCGGGGATCGCCAGCTGGCCCATCGGGGTGCCGTAGCCGCGGTAGAGCGTCTGGGCGAGGCCGAAGCGGTCGACCGCATAGTTGACCGCGTAGCGTACCCGGCGGTCGCGCAAGGGGGTGGCACTCGCCTCGGCGACCCCCTGGAGCATGATCCCCGCGATATTGGAGCCCGGGTTGGCGATCACGATCGCGCCGGCGTTCTTGAGGGTATCCGCCTGCTCGGCCGTGAGATTGCGCGAGGAGATGATGTCGATCTCTCCCGTGCGCATGCCTGCGATCGCCTGGGAGTTCTCGGGGATCTGGCGGATGATCAGTTCGGTGGCGATCGGTGCCCGGAAGGGGTGCGGCTGGGCTTTCTTCCGCAGCCGGAGCAGGTCGGTCGCCTTGAACTCGACCAGTTCGTACGGCCCCGAGCCCATCGGCTTCAGGATGAAGCCCTGCTCGCCAACCGACTGGTAGTAGGCCTTCGGGGCGATCCAGAGGTACTGGCTGGCATACGGGATCGACTGGTCCGTCTGGCGAGCGATGAAGTCGACCGTGTACTCATCGACGGCGCGGGCGCCGGTAACATTGGCCAACTGGGCCCGCGGGGGCCAGCTCTTTTCGATCACCTGGTTCATGGTGAACTCGACATCGGCAGCGGTGAGCTTCTCTCCGTTCGGCCAGGTGAGGTTCTGCCGCAGCTGGAAGCGCCAGGTGGAGCTATCCGGCAGCAGCTCCCACCGCTCGGCGATCGAGGGACGGAGGGCGTAGTCCTTGCCGAGCGAAATCAAGTTGTCGTAGAGCGCCCAGAGCATGTAGGCGTTGCCCCCGCTGGCTGAGGGGGTCGGATTGCTGACCAGGCCGGCCGCAGCGATCGAGAGCACCTGCTGCTCGGCACGCTGCTCGGCAGCAGGAGCAGGGGCAGCTGCTGGGCCGGCCGATGGCGCCCCCGGAGCGCAAGCCGTGAGCAGGACCAAGGCAAAGAGCGACGGTAGACGTTGCATGCTGCAGACCTCCGAGCCGGAAGGTACTCGCATCATGCCGGATGCACCAGGTGCTGTACAGGTTTTTTGGTCACCACTGCTGGCCGGCCTCACCCCCCACGCCAGGCAAAGCGGATGGCTTGCTGTGCCAGCGCGCGCATAGCCGCGCCTAGCGCTGGGGGAGGCGCCTCGCCCCCGGGGCAGCGCGCTCTCCGGCCGCCCAGGTGGCCTCTGCGGAGGCCTGCCGCCGCTTGCCTCCAGCGGGAGCTGGGCGCGGGCGGGTCGCGCCGCGCTCAGGGGAAGACGGCGCGCTGCGCGACCAACGGGGTGATAGTACGGAAGCCGAACGGTAGCACGACGTCCGCGGTACTGAGCTGGTTCACCTGGACGGGGACAGGCGCGGCCTGATCCAGGGTAGTGCTCCCCGCGAAGAAGCGGCCGGCGTAGGCGCTGGCCGGACCAGTGGTGGGCGGGTCGAAGCGCAGGTACCAGTCCTGAGGTGGCAGCCCTAGGAGCAGGTATGTTCCTTCGGGGCCGGTGGTCGTGCTGGCGAACGCCTCGCCGGTCCGACTGAGCGCCGTCACCGTCACCTCCCCCAGCCCGAAGCCACTGTTGCTCGCCGTGACCCGGCCCTGGATGCCGCCGCCGGGGCGGAGCACGGCGTCGGCCAGCGTGATCTGACCGGCACGCACCACCACCGACTGCGCATACGGGAGGGAGTAGGCCCCACCGGAGTACTGCCGGGTCCAGAAGGTCGCCTGGCTGCCACTCGCTCCGGCGGGAGGCACAAAGCGCAGGAAGTACTCTCCAACCGGGAGTTGGGTCACAGCATAGTAGCCAGCGCCGTCGGTAAAGTCGGTGGCAATGACCTGCTGGCTCCTCTCCAGCACCTCCACGCGTACCCACGGGATCCCGGTCCCCGTTAGCATCAGGGGGCCACGCCCGCGGGACGACATGAGGCTCGCCGCGCCCGCGCTACCTCCGGTGACCTGCCCACTGATGGTTCCACCCAGCGGCAACTGGACGTTCAGGGGAGGCATCCCTGCCTGGGGCAGGATGCTGGTAGCGCCTGCGCTGGATGCCGCCCCCCCATACCATTGCTGCGCGTACTGGGCGGCATTTCCACTCGTCGGCGGCAGAAAATGCAGGAAGAGCGCCGTCTGCGCCGGGACAGTCAGGGTGAAGGCCCCTGTCGGGTCGGTCTCTTGGCTCGTCACCGGGGTGAGCGTCCCCACGCCGCCGGTGAAGGCACTCACCAGCACCCGCGCGAGCGGCGCGCCCGTATCCTGAGCGGTTACGCGCCCACTCAGGGCCACCCCCGGGCTCAGCTGCGCATCGATGACCACGTTGCTCGCGTGCGGGATGGCCACCGGGCGGGCCCCCGCGAGGGTCGGGCTTCCCTGGTAGTACTGAAGCGGGTACCGACCGCTTGGTCCGAAGCTGAGCAGGTAGCTGCCACTGAACACGGTCGTGATCGAGTAGTAGCCAGAGGCGTTCGTCATTCCCAGCTTCACCACACTGCCGCTGGCATCGCGCAGCCACACCGGGACGTCCGCGATCGGCTGGCCAGTATCGGCCGCGAAGACCCGCCCCCCAACGGCGCCCAGCGGTCGGACGGTGATGTGCGCCAGGGTCACATTCCCGGCGCTTACCGCAAGCAGGTCGGCACTGAGCTGGGTGGGACGATCGAAGGCGTACTGGGGCGCATAGCCGCTCGCCAGGAACGGTTCGACCAGAAGCTTGTACGTGCCCGGCAGGACGTTGGTGAAGGTGTACCAGCCGTTGGTCTCCGGACTGGCCACCTGCGCGGTGACAAAGCTGCCATCGGCGGCAACGAGGGTGACGCCGCTTGAGACCCGGATGAGGCCATCGGGCGCAAGCACCCGCCCGGCCACCATGCCCCCGCGGGGGAGCGCAACGTTCAGCGTCTGCTGAGCCCCATCGGTGATGGTGAAGACCGCCGCGTCGTTCTCACTGGCCCGATCCGGTGCCCAGACCGCGGCGTACTCTCGTCCGGGGCCGAAGCCGGGCGGGCGGGCCTGGATGCGGTAACTGCCACTCAGGACAGTCGTCGCAGTGTAGTAGCCGCTGAGGTCGGTGGTGACCGCGAAAATCTCCCCACCGGCAACTGGCAGGAATCGGATTGCCACGCCGGCCAGCCCGACCCCACTATCGGCAGCGGTTACCCGGCCTGTCACCTGGCCACGGCGAGGCAGGCTGGCATTGACCGTGCTCACGGTCCCCATCCCTACCCCGATCGGGGTAGCTGTCGCCAGGGTGGGCTGGTCGTTGGCGTACTGGACCCCGTAGGCGGCCAGCTGGCCAATGGCATTCGGCCGGTTGAAGCCCAGGAAGTAGCTTCCCGCGGGCAAGCCGGTCACGCTATACACCCCGCTTGCCAGGGTGGTTTCCGTCCGCAGGAGCTGGCCGTAGCGGTCAAAGACGCGCACCTCGAGCCCACTCAGGGGTTGCCCGGTATCCCGCGCTGTCACCAGGCCGGTCAGGGTGCCGCCGCGCTCCAGCGCGGCGTTGACGACGGTCGTCATCCCGCTCGCGACCACGATCAGGTCGGAATCTCCCAGGGTAGGCTTTCCGTTGGCATACTGCTGAGCATAGGGCGTGACCGTAGGCGGCGTTACGCGGAGGCGATACCGCCCCGGCGCGATCAGGAAGGCATACTGGCCGTTGGCGTCGGTCGTCACGAAGTCGGCCTCGTTGCCAGCAGCATCCAGCAGCCGAACGGCAACATTCCCCAGGGGCAGGCCAGTATCGGCCGCCGTCACCTGCCCCCGCACGGTGCCTGGCTCCGGCAGCACCAGATTGGCCGTTGCTCGTTGCCCCTCCGCAAGGGTGATGACATCCGCGCTCTGGCGGGTTGGCTTGCCGCTGAACCAGACCGTGGGGAAGGTGTCGGCAGTAGCCTGCAGCAGGTAGTGCCCACCCGGCAGGTCGGTGAACGCGTAGAAGCCCGCCGGGTCGGAGGTGAGGGTGCGCACCAACGCCCCGCTGGCATTGTACAGCCGCAGGGAGGCGCTGAGCCCGGCACCGGTGGTGGCCGCCGTCACCTGCCCGGTGAGCGTGCTGGTCCCTGCACTCAGCACCCCGGTAATGGGGACAGTCGCGCCCGCCATCACCACCACCGGGGTTGCCAGGGATGGCTGAGAGGCTGATGGGTAGTAGCGCACGCTATAGGGGGGGAGCGGCTCAAAGCGGATGAGATAGGCACCAGTCGGCAGGCCAGCCAGCGTGAAGGCGCCATTGGGTCCGCTCAGGGCGTTGCGCTCGGTCAAGTTATCCAGCCGGAGCGCCCACACGGTGACCCCACTGATCCCCTCGCTCGTCCGACCGTCGATGACCCGTCCACTTACCGTGCCGCCGAGCGCCAGAGTGGCGTTGGCGATGACCGTTCCACTGTAGGGCACGCTGAAGAAGCTCGCTTGAGCAAAGCTCTCCGCCCGGCCGTTGGTGCGGTAGTACTGGCGCAGGTACGGCGAGGGGCTCTGCGGGTCATACTGAACGGTCCAGGTTCCACTGGTCACCCCGGTGATGGTGAAGTACCCGCCCGCATCCGTGGTGACAGTGCCGGCCGGCACCTGGCCCGCGCTGAACAGCGAGACGCTCACCCCTGCCAGCCCGATGGTCGGTGCATCTTCACCCGTCACCCGCCCCACCACCTGGCCGGTCCGCGGCAACGCCTGGTTGATCGTCAGGGTCATCCCAGCGGTAGCAGTGACCACGGTGGCAAATGCCAGCAGGGTCTGGCTGTTGTAGAAGTACGCGCCCGGATAGGGTGGAGCCGCGCTAAACTCGAGCCGGTAGGGGCCAGGGTCCAAGTTCGGGACGAGGTACTGGCCGTTCACGTCCGTCGCTACCTGCCGGACCACTTGGTGGGAGAGGTTGTAGACCCTCACCGTGACCAAATCCAGAGGCTGGGCCGTGTGAGCGTCGGTCACAGTACCCGAGAGTACGGCCGCGCGCTGCACGGTCGCGCTCAGGGTCGTCGTCTGGGCGCTGGTGACGGTCACGGGCGTGGCCGTGCCGATCGTTGGCTGGTCGTGGTAGTACTCCGGCAGGTAGCCGGGCGGCGGGACCAGCCGCACTCGGTAGCTCCCAGAAATGATCTGGGTGAGGGTGAACACACCGCTGTTATCCGTGAACCCGAAGTAGGAGAGGGTGGGCGAGGGTTTATCCGTCACCTCGACAAAGACATTCGCCAGCGGGGGGCCATCACTACCGACGACGCTTCCCGTCAGGGTGCCGCCGCGTGGCAGCAGGGCATTGACCGTCGTGGTCTGGCCACCCGTGACCGTAACCGTGTTCGCTAGCGCCGGGGATGGCTGGTTGAACGCCCAGACCTGCGCGTAGTTCCCGACCGCACCGAACTGGACCAGATACGAGCCGGCCGGCAGGCTGGGCAGACTGTAGGCACCGCTCCCATCGGTCGTCGTCGCGGCCTGGACGACCCCACCAAGCGTCCGCACCTGGACCGGCACGTTGCCCAGGGGCGCATTGGTATCGCCCGCGCGGACGGTACCGGCGACGGTGCCAGTTGCCGGTTGGGGAAAGCCCGCCGAGTGCTCCGGACCCGGGCTGCGCCCTGCCTCAGCTGGCGCCAGGGGGAGAACCCCGAGAAGAAGACCTACGGTCAACGCGAGACGCCAGCCGCCCATGGCCCAGCCTCCTGCTCCGCCTCTTCTCGCCTCCACTATCCGGGATCCTTCGCCTGGCTGTCAAGGCTCGGCTGCCGGCGGCCAATGCACAGCGCCCCGGGGGAAATCCCCCGGGGCGCTCGGCTGGGCTTCGCGCGTGCGTCCTGTTAGCGGCTAGCGGAACAGGCGACGGAACAGCTCGGCGAGGCCGCTCCCCGGCTGGCCGGTGAACAGGGCGCTGCTGGAGCCTTGACCGATCCGGCCGCCATGCTCCGCCGTGATCGCCACCACCGCAGGCCGGGGGTAGGGCAGCCCGTCGGGCCAGGTGCTGACTGGCTTCTCGACTGTCCCTTCCTCGCCTGGATGCTGGATCGCAACGAAGAAGGTGGTGTTGTCGGGCGTGAACTCCGGACCGCAGACCTCGGAGCCAGCCGGCGAACTGAGGAACTGGCGCAGGTAGCCCCGCTCGCTGCCCGCCACCGGCACGGCGTAGACCCCGTCGTTGATCCCGAGCGGGCCTGTAGCGCCGTCGGTGGCGATCCACATCGTGCCCTGGCTGTCGAAGACGATATTGTCCGGCGCCGCCAGCGCGCTGGTGATCTGCTCCTTCGGAAAGCCCGCGTAGTAGCTGCTCGGGTCATTCGGCAGACCGCCGAGGATGAAGACGTTCCAGGTGAAGGTCGTGGCGGTGACGTCGTCGCTCGCCTCGCTGATCTCCAGGATGTGCCCGGTGCGGTTGTTTGGCCGCGGGTTGGCAGCATCCGGGCCGGGACGTCCGCTCCCACCACGCTGCTCGTTGTTGGTCATCACGGCGTAGACCTTGCCGTTGACCGGGTTCCACTCCATATCCTCGGGGCGATCCATCTTGGTCGCGCCTACCAGATCGGCCGCAATCCGGGTATGGATCAGCACGTCCGCCTGGGAGCCAAACCCGTTCTCGGGCGTCAGTCCGTTCTGCCCCCAGACCAGCGGGATCCACCGTCCGGTCCCGTCATCGTTGAAGCGCGCAACGTAGAGCGTCCCTTCGTCCAGCAGGCCCAGGTTGGCGGCGCGGTTATTCGGGTTGAAGCGGCCACTGGGGACGAACTTATAGATGTAGTCGAAGCGCTCGTCATCGCCCATGTAAACGGCCAGGCGGCCGTCGGGGTTGAGGGCGAACGTGGCTGCCTCATGCTTGGCACGTCCGAGTGCTGTCCGCTTCTTCGGTGTGGCGGTCGGGTCGTAGGGGTCGATCTCGACCACCCAGCCGAAGCGGAAGCTCTCGTTCGGCTCCTTGCTCACATCGAAGCGGTCGTAATACTTGCTCCACTGGTAGCGCCCTAGCCCGGTGGGGATGCCGTAGCGCTGCAGACTGGCCCGACGCAGGTCGTCCGCTGGCAGCCGACCGGCGTTGTCGAAGTAGCCGTTGAAATTCTCCTCGCCCGAGAGAACAGTCCCCCAGGGGGTCTTGCCACCCGCACAGTTGTTCAGGGTGCCCAAGACCCAGCTGCCGGTCGGGTCGGCGCTCGTCACCAGCCAGGGATGCCCCGCCGCAGGCCCGGTCAGCTGGATTGGCGTCGTGGCGGTGATGCGTCGGTTGTAGGGGGAATCTGGCCGGTAGCGCCAGCTGCCATCCGGCTGGCGGACCACCTCGACCACACTTATCCCGTGGGCAGCCATCGTGATATCGACTTGCTCACGAGTCTGGCGCTCCAGACTGTAGTTGGCGAACATCAGCTCGGCGTTGGTGTACTCGTGGTTGACGACCAAAAGCCCCCGCGTCGAGCTGTTCGAGCCGTAGGGGAGGGGCAGGTAGCCGACAAAGTCGTTGTTGTAGCCGAACTGGCGCGCCTGCTGGGCAGCGCTCTGCCGCTCGGGGTTCCAGGGCTCCGCTCCCGGCAGGATCGGGTCGCCCCAGCGGATGAGCACCTGGGCGCGGTAGCCGGGGGGCACCACTAGGCGGTCGGCATCGGCCGGGTCGGCAGGGATAGCAACAAAGTCCAGGGTGGCGGCATCGGCAGCAGGCGGCGTCTCCAGCAGGCTTGCGCCCACGCTCGCGAGCCCCAGGGCGGCGCCTGCCTTCAGAACGCTGCGGCGGCTGATGAATCGCTCCAGCACCTCGGCGAAGATTTCGCCCGTGCCGTGGTCGGGGGTGCCAATCGACGTGTCACGGTCAGTCACGCGCGCTCTCCTTCGCGGTCGTCACGCGGCAGGCGGGGGTGCCACTGCTCTGGTGATACGCCACCCAGGTAAGCGCACGGTGAACATGACGTTGCGATTTGATGAACAACGTAAACGCCTGGTGAGCGTTCGGTTGGCGGCTCGTTAACGCCTGCCTCCTCGCACGGGGGAGCCAGGGCTGCGCGAGGCAGGGTCAGTAC
>JAILZB010000097.1 GCA_023512725.1 Chloroflexota bacterium
CGGCTGCCCGCGTCGCCGAGAGGGCATCCTCGACGCGGTGCTTCTTCTCCTTCAGCTCGACCTCGGTGGCCGCCCCGACCTTGATGACCGCCACCCCGCCGGCCAGCTTGGCCATCCGCTCCTGCAGCTTCTCGCGGTCGAAGTCGGAGGTGGTCTCCTCGATCTGGGCCTTGATCGCTTTGATCCGCGCCTGGATCGCCGCATCTGAGCCGCGACCTTCGACGATCGTCGTCTCGTCCTTATTGGCCACCACCCGGCGCGCGCGACCGAAGTCTTGCACCGTCACGCTGTCCAGCTTGCGGCCAGTCTCTTCGCTGATGACCGTTCCGCCCGTCAGGATGGCGATATCTTCGAGCATCGCCTTGCGGCGGTCGCCGAAGCCTGGTGCCTTGACGGCCAGGGCGTTGATCGTCCCGCGCAGCTTGTTGATCACCAACGTCGCCAACGCCTCGCCATCGACATCCTCGGCGATGATGACGACGTTCTTCGTCACCTGGAGCGCCTTTTCGAGGGCCGGCAGCAGGTCCTGCACCGAGGAGATCTTCTTATCGGTGATCAGGATGACCGGCTCCTCGATGACGGCTTCCATCCGGTCGGGGTTGGTGACGAAGTAGGCGCTGATGTAGCCCCGGTCGAACTGCATCCCTTCGGTGTACTCGATCTCGAACCGCAGGGTCTTCGACTCTTCGACCGTGATGACGCCGTCATTGCCGACCTTCTCCATGACCTCGGCGATCAGCTTGCCGATCTCCGGGTCAGCTGCTGAGATGGCCGCGACCGCCGCGATCTCCTCCGCCCCACTCACCGGGGTGGCAAGGGCCTTGATCTTCTCGACCGCTTTCTCGACGCCCTTTTCGATGCCACGCTTGAGCGCCATCGGGTTGGCCCCGGCCGTCACGTTGCGCAGCCCTTCGTGGACGAGGGCCTGGGCCAGCACCGTGGCCGTGGTCGTGCCGTCGCCCGCGACATCGTTCGTCTTGGTGGCGACTTCCTTGGCCAGCTGAGCCCCCATGTTCTCGAAGGGGTCTTCGAGTTCGATCTCCTTCGCGATGGTCACCCCATCGTTCGTGATCGTGGGGGCGCCGAACTTCTTGTCCAGCACGACGTTCCGGCCCCGCGGCCCCAGCGTAATCTTGACCGCATCAGCGAGAGCGTCGACTCCGCGCTTGAGGGCGCGTCGGGCATCTTCCTTGAAGAGTATCTGCTTTGCCATCGCTCGGACTCACTCCTCTGGTGTTAGGAATTCGCGCCATTGGGAGAGACGACAGCCAGCAGATCGCTCTCGCGCAGAACGAGGTACTCGGTGTCGTCCAACTTGAACTCGGTGCCAGCGTACTTGGCGTAGAGCACCCGGTCGCCGACCTTCACTTCCATCGGCACCCGGGTCCCGTTATCGAGCACGCGGCCGGGGCCCACCGCCACGACCGTCCCTTCCTGCGGCTTCTCCTTTGCCGTATCGGGCAGGACGATCCCGCTCTTGGTAACCTCCTCCTGCTTGAGCGGGGTGACGACCACCCGATCACCCAGCGGCTTGAGCACAGTCATCGAAGGCTCCTCCGTTCTTCGAGATGCTTTGCACAACGACACGTTAGCACTCACGCACGCCGAGTGCTAACCGTCGGCATTCTATCGCCGCTCCGCGACCAGCGGCAAGGGTCGTCCTCGTCCTGGCCTCCTCTGGGGCACAACACTAACGAAGTTCTAATATCTATCTGGCCACTGCCCGCGTGCCCTCCTGTCGGGATGCTGGCGCCCGGCTATACTGGCGCTTCTGGGGAGGGCCGATGGAGTTTCAGACGATCCGCTACGAGAAGCGCGACCACATCGCCATCATCACTCTCGACCGCCCGGATCACGGGAATGCGCTCAATGGGCAGCTCCACCGCGAACTCTGGGCCGCCTGGAACGACTTTCGCTTCGACGGGGAAAGCTGGGTGGTCATCCTCACCGGTGCCGGCGAGACCTTCTGCCTGGGAGAAGACCAGGAGGAGATCGCGACCGCCCTGGAGCAGGGGACAGTGCCGGAGCGCTACCGCGAGCCACGCGACGGCCGCCTCTGGGGCTATCGCTACGAGCACTACCGCCGGCGCAAGCTGAACGTCTGGAAGCCCGTGGTGGTGGCGGTCAACGGCCCCTGCCAGGGGACAGGCCTGGTGCTGGTCGGTCAGGGGGATATCATCCTCGCCGCCGAGACGGCGACCTTCTCCTTGCCAGAAGTATCCCTGGGGTTGGTGCCGGCAGAAAGCGCGCTCCTCCTGGCCGACCGGATGCCGTTCGGAGCGGTGCTGCGGCTCGCTCTGCTGGGGGAGCAGGAGCACCTCGAGGCGGCGCGCGCGCACGCCCTCGGCCTGGTGAGTGAAGTAATGCCACCAGCCCGCCTGTTCGAGCGCGCCTGGACAGTCGCCACCACCATCACCGAGCAGGCCGGTGATGCCGTCCGAGCGATGGCCACGACCCTCCATGCCCGGCGCGACCTCGGCTATGACGACGCCCTGGTGCTGGGGTACGAGTACCACGAGCGGTTCGAGAATATCGAGAATATGCTGGAAGGTCCACGCGCGTTCACCGAAAAGCGCAAGCCGGTCTGGACGATCCGGCCGCCGAGAATGGGGTGACCAATGCCGCAGTTTGAAACGCTTGGCTACGAAGAGCAGGATGGTATCGCCATCATCACGCTCAACCGGCCGGAACGGCTAAATTCCCTTAACAGTGTGATGCACCGCGAACTCTACCACGCCTGGGAGCACGTGCTCCGCGACGACCGCCTCACGGTGGTCGTCCTCACCGGGAGTGGCCGCGCCTTCTGCGCTGGCGCCGACCTCCGGGAGCGCGGGGAAGCTCGCCAGCGGGGTGAGGTGATCGAGCGGGAGAAGCGCCAGCTGAACCTGGTGCCGGTTCGCTTGGAGCTGACGGGAGCCTTCCCCAATAACAACATGTGGCTCGAGTTCGACAAGCCGATCGTGGCGGCGGTCAACGGGTTGGTGGTAGGCGCGGGGACAATGCTGCTCGGATCAGCCGATGTCGTCATCGCTTCGGAAACGGCCTACCTAGCCGATGCGCACGTGACCTACGCTGGCTGGCCGGGCACCGGGGAAGCGCTGGACATCACCGATCTGCTGCCCTGGGGCGAGGTGTTTCGCATTGGCACCGAGGGGATCTCCTTCCGGCTCTCCGCTCAGCGGGCCTATCAGCTGGGCTGCTATTGCGAGCTGGTGCCACCCGAGCAGGTGTTGCCGCGGGCGCTCGAGGTCGCAGGCCTGATCGCACGCCAGCCCGCCGCGGTCGTCCGGGCGCTGCGCCGGATTGCCCAGCGCAGCCGCGACCTGGGCCTGCGCGATGCGCTCGTGTACGGCCGGATGGAAGCCCGCCGCCTGCAGGAGGCGCTGCGATGACCCTCACCGTCCAGCGCGAGGACACCACGGCGGTCCTGACCCTTCGTCGCCCGGCGGCCGGCAACCGCCTGGATGCCGCGCTCGCAACTGCCCTGGCGGAGACGTGGCGCCACCTGGCGACCGACCCGGCGCTCCGCGCCATCATCCTGACGGGGGAAGGCGAGGTCTTCTGTGAGGGGAGCGAAGGTGAGCTGCCGGTGGCGATCGACCCGGCGGCCTACGAATGCTGGAAGCCGGTGATCGTGGCGGTGAACGGTCGCTGTGCTGGCGCCGGGCTGCGCTTTGTCGGCTACGGCGACATCATCCTCGCCGCTGAGGAGGCCACCTTCGCAGGAGCCCCGCTCAGCGAAGGGGTGCCGTTCGAAGATCTGCTGGCCCAACGACGGCGTCTGGCGTTGCCGCTCGCCGAACTCCTCATCCTCTCGGGTGGCGGCTGGACACTCGATGCGGCCCGCGCGCTGGCTGTCGGGTGGGTCTCGGAGGTGGTACCGCGTGCGCAGCTCCTGGCGCGTGCGCAGGAGCTGGCCCGTACGCTCGCGGCCAATGACCCCTGGGCCGTCCAACGGACGAAGGAAATCCTCGTCCGCGGGCGGGATCTCTTCCTGCGGGATGCCCTTGAGCTAGCGCGAGCAGCGGTGCCACCGCTGGCGGCCAATCCGGCTGCCCGGGCGGCCATTCTGGCACGCCAGCGGCCGCACTGAAAGACGGATGCACGCTGGTCGGCGGGTGGTCGCCCTCGCGGTCGTGCCGGTTGTTGAAAGACGGATGCACGCTGGTCGGCGGGTGGTCGCCCTCGCGGTCGTGCCGGTTGTTGCTGGCGTGCTCCTCACCTTCTCGCTCGCGCTCTATTTGACTGAGATTGGTGCGCGGCAGGTGCATCTCCAGGGCGGCACGACCCAGCCCGACCGGCTGGACATTCTCGCTGATGTTGTCACCATCGATATCAACCGCTATGAGATGCTGGTCCGCCTCGCCTTCGTCCCCCGCGGGGCACTGAGCAGTGCCGATGGCGTGACCCTCGCGCGTGACCTGGTGCTGCTCGTGAACGCTGCGAGTGGGCCGAGCGAGCGCCAACTGGCTGCTGGTCGGCTGCCAAGCCCCACCGAGGTGACACTCTCGCTCTACGGGGGGGAGGCGGCGGACTTTCCCTTTGATGCCCACCAGGCGACACTCCTGCTCACGGTAGGGAGCGGGCGCCCGCCCAGCCTGGAGCCGGTGCCCCTCGCGCTGGGGGTGGTGGCGGGGGTCCATGGGCTAGCCGTGCAGGCCGAGATTGTTCCGACCCGTGATGGGACGCTCGAGGTCCAGTTCTCGATCACGCGCTCGTGGGCAACGAAAGGCTTCGCCCTGCTGACGATGGCCACCATGTGGAGCCTTGCCCTGATCGTGCTTGGGCTGACGGTAGCCGTGGTCGCCTTTGGCAAGAAGATCGAAGCGACGATCTTCAGCTGGCTCGGGGCGATGCTGTTCGCCTTCCCCGCTCTGCGCAACGCAGCACCGGGCGCGCCTCCCATCGGCACTCTCGGCGACTATCTCGCGTTCTTCTGGGCCGAAACCATCGTGGCGCTCTGCGTGGTGCTGATCGCGGTGGTCTACATCCGGCGCCCGTTGCCCAAGTGAGAGGTCAATCCCCGCTCTCGACAAACAGGATCCGGTTGCGCAGCCGGCCGATCGGTGGGATCTCCGCCTCGACAAGGTCACCGTGCTCCAGCCAGAGGGGGGGCTGGCGCCCCATCCCCACGCCCGCAGGAGTACCGGTGGCGATGACATCGCCCGGCAGCAAGGTGATCCCGCGCGAGAGGTCGGCGATGGCAGCCGCGACCGAGAAGATCATGTCGCGAGTGAAGCCGTGCTGGCGGATCTCGCCATTCACGCGCAGGACCAATTCCAGTCCCTGGGGGTCTGGCACCTCATCGACGGTCAGCAGGCAGGGCCCAGCGGGGAGAAATTCGTCCAGGCTCTTGCTGTAGAACCACTGGTTGCGGCTGAACTGGAGATCCCGGGCCGAGAGGTCGTTCAGCACCGTATAGCCGAAGACATGCTCGAGCGCGCGAGATTCTGGGATCCGCTTGCCCCCGCGCCCGAGGACGACGCCAAGCTCGATCTCCCAGTCCAGCTGGCGGGTCAGGTCGCGCGGGACGTGGATATCCGCCGCTGGCCCGGTGATTGTAGTTGGCGCTTTGGTGAACCAGATCGGGGCGCTGGGGAGGGGCTGGTCGCCCCCCGGACCTTCCCGGGCATGCTCAGCGTAGTTGCGCCCCAGGCAGAAGACGTTCCGCGGGGGAGCGATCGGGGCAAGCAGTTCGACGGCGCTCAGGGGCTCCGCTTCCCCCTCCGGCGTGGGAACGTGGCTGAAGTCGAAGTGCGGGAGCCGCCGGATGACTTCACCCGTGAGCACACCCCAGCTGATGCCGCGCGCGCCGCGGTAGCGCACAATCCTCATCGTTGCCTCCGGCCCCCAGGATAGCATCTTCCCGCCCCAGGGTGGGCCACTCCCTCTGCAGGTGGGGTGCAGGAATGCGTAGCCTGGGGCGACTGCTTGCCACACGGGCTCAGCGCGTGAAGAGCACTCTACCCGCAGCGAGTGCCGGCTGGAAACCGGGAGGCACCTTTCCGCTGCGCGCGGTGGCAGTGGCCAGGGGAGCTTGGCTAGGAGCGGGAATCGGTCGCCCGAATGAGGAACACGGGGACGCTTGCCCCGCGCAACACCTGGTCGGCGACACTACCGAAGAGCAGGCGCCCGAGCCCGCTCCGGCCGTGGGTGGCCATCGTGATGGCGCTCGCATCGATCTGGCGAGCGGTCTCGAGGATCACCGCGGCGGGGTCGCCGGTCACCACCTTCCCCTCGGCGGTAAGCCCATCCTGGCGCAGCTGGGCGACCGTCCGCTCGACGTAGCTCTGCGCGGCGGCGCGTTCTTCTTCCATCACCTTCTGGTACGCGATGGCGCTCACCTCGACATCGATGGGCGCCAGGATCGGGACAACGCGCAGGACGTGAATGGTGCCGCCCTGACAGCGCGCCAGGGCCACGGCATAGGGGAGCGCTTGCTCTGCGAGCGCTGAGCCATCGAGGGGCAGCAGGATCCGTTCGAACATCGCTCTCCTTTCGGTGACCGGTGGGTAGCCCCACCGAAACGACCGGCAGAATCATGCCCCGACGTGCCGCGGCCCGGCAAGGGCCACCTGGCCTGGCCATCCGGGCTGGAAGAGCGCCGTGCGCGGAGTGCTACTTGGCGATCCAGACCGAGTCAAAGTTGAACTGAGTTGGGGTCACCAGCTTGAGGTCGCGCACCTTCTTGCTGAAGAGGATGTTGTTGTTGTAGGTCAGCAGCCAGAGCTGCGGCACGTCCGCCCGCATCAGCCGGTTGGCCTGCTTGAAGATCTGGGCGCGTTTGGCAGCGTCACGCTCGCTGTAGGCCTCGGCGACCAACTTGTCGAACTCGGGGTTGCAGTAGATCCCGAGCCCCGGGCCCGCCGGCGTCTGGCAGGTGTAGGCGTTACGCATCGACTGGAAGAAGCCGTTGGTCTCGCCGGTCACGAGCGGGAACAGGTCGGCCTTCTGAACGCGCCCGAAGTACTTGTCCAGGAAGGTCGCCTGGTCGTTCTGGATGATCTCCATCTCAACGCCAACATCGCGCAGGTTGGACTGAACCGCGAGCACCAGCTCCTGTGGCAACTGTCCAGGCTGGAGGTCGTAGCTCACCTTGAAGCCACTCGCGTAGCCCGCCTCGGCGAGCAACTGCTTCGCTCGCTGGGCGTTGAAGGGCCACGGTTGCACGCTGTCGTCCCACCACGGGGAGCCGGGCGTGCCCATCTGGCCGACGGGTCGGGCAAAGCCCTTGTAGACCGCCTGCGCGAGCGCCTCTTTATTGACGGCGTAGTTCAGCGCCTCGCGGACACGCTTGTCTTTGAGCGGGGAGTTCTTCGCTTCATAGGTGCTGTACGGGAAGTTGATGTGCGAGCTGCTCACCTCAACGTTCAACAGTTCCAGCCCGGCGCGCTGCGCTTGCTCGAGCTGGTCGGCGGTGAAGTTCCCGAAGACGAGGTCGATCTCGCCCAGGCGCAGCCCGTTCAACTGCTGAGCGACGTCTGGGATGATCCGGAAGACGATCTCTTCGAGTGGCGGGTCGCGGAAGGCGTGCTTGGCCGCCCGCTTCCGGTAGCGGGTAATATCGCCCGGCTTATACTCGACCAGCTCGTACGGCCCCGAGCCAACCGGCTTCTGCAGGTAGCCATCGAAGCCGCCGACCGACTGGAAGTAGGCCTTGGGCACGATCCGCAGCTGGGCCGCGTTGTTCGGGATCGCCATATCCGGCACCCGGGTGACGATCTGGAAGGTCGCCGCGTCCACGGCGCGCGTCTCGGTGACGGCCGTGAAGAGGGCGACCTGCGGCCAGCGCAGTTCGAAGATCGTGTCCATCGTGAACTTGACATCCTCCGCGGTCAGGGCCGAGCCGTCCGGCCAGCGCATATCCCGCCGGAGGGTGAACGTCCAAGTCAGCCCGTCTGCCGAGACATCCCATCGCTCTGCGACTGCCGGCACGACGGAGAAGCCGGGCCCAAACCACGTCAGCGTGTCGTAGAGCGGCGCGTAGTACTGGGGGAAGAAGGTGCCTCCCTGCGGAGTCGGGTTGCTGGGAAGCATATTCCCACCAATGCGCAGCACCTGGCGTTCAGCCCGCTCGCTCGCGGGGGTGGGTGCGCCCGGTGCAGGGGCTGCCGGTGCAGGGGAGGTGGGGGCACAGGCGACGAGGAGGGTCGCGAGCAAGGCAAGAACAGACGCGCGCATGCTGACCTCCGGCCTTAATGGCGGCATCAACCAGCGGAGGAAGTGTCGCCGTCGTCTCCGCTGGTAGGCAGTAGTGTAGTCGCAACCGCCACTGCGTGCGAACATTTTCTGGCGCCTTCGCAGCGCAATCGCGAGTTGACAGCGGGCGAGCCGGCCGCTACTGTGCAGCGCAGACCGGTACTACGGAAGGAGTTGCCAATGGGCATGCCATCGATCGAAGAGATGCGCCAGATCGTGCTGGAGTTCTGCCGTCCACCGCGGATCTCCCAGATGGTCACGATCGATCGGAACGGCCTGCCCACCGGGCGTACCCTCGGCGCCACCCTGAACCCGGACTACACGGTCGATATCATCACCATCGCCACCCTGGGCTTCAAGCGGATCGAGCAGGTGCAGCGCAACCCGGGGGTGTTGTTCATCTGGTGGGAGCGCGAAGCCACGCCCGGACCCGTCCCGCGCGTCGTCTTTGCCAAGTGCCTGGGCGAAGTGCTGACGGGCGAGCCCGTCCTCGCCTGGTACGACCGGGCGGTCGCGGCGGGGCGCACCTTCGAGGGGGTCACGAGAGAGCAAGCGGCCGAGCGCTGGGCGCTCATCCACTGCCAGGTGAAGCAGTTCCGGGCCGAAGGGTTCACGCGTCCCGGAGAGACGCTTGCCCGGGAAGAGATCCGCTACGGCCTGACCTGGAAGGTCTAGCCGTCCCGGCGGGGGGGGCAGCACGCTTCTGCTATCATAGGGCGCAATGCAGCGAGCGACGGCGCGCCGGACCGGTCGACTGAGCGCATGGGAGCATGTCCAGCTGGCGCGTCACCCAGCGCGCCCCGCCACGCTGGACTACCTCCGCATGGTCTTTCGAGATTTTGTCGAGCTGCGGGGCGACCGGCTATTCCGTGATGACCGGGCGTTGGTCGGCGGTGTGGCACGCTTCGGTACGCGCACGGTGATGGTGATCGGACACCAGAAGGGCCGCACGGCGGCCGAGAATGCCGAACGGAACTTCGGGATGCCGCAGCCCGAAGGCTTCCGCAAGGCCCTGCGGTTGATGAAGCTGGCCGAGAAGTTCGCCTTTCCGGTTGTGACCCTGATCGATACCCCGGGGGCAAGCCCCGATAAAGAGGCCGAAGAGCGCGGGCAGGCGAAAGCGATCGCGGATAACCTGCTGGCCATGGCCGCCCTGCGGGTTCCCCTGGTGGGCATCATCATTGGGGAAGGCAACAGCGGCGGCGCGCTGGCGATCGGGCTGGTCGACCGCTTGCTGATGCTCGAGCATGCCTACTTCTCGGTCGTCTCCCCGGAGGGATGCGCCTCGATCCTCTGGCGCGACCCGAAGCACGCACCGGAAGCGGCGGCCGCCATGCGGATTACCGCAGAGGAGCTGCGTGCCCTCGGGCTGATCGATGCCGTCATCCCTGAACCTCCTGGTGGCGCCCAGAACGACCCCGCCAGTGCGGCGCGGTCCCTTGCCGCCGCGCTGGAGCGCCAGCTAGCCGAACTGGAGCGGCTGCCGCTTGAGCAGCTGATCGAGCAACGCTACGCCCGCTATCGGACCTTCGGGGCGTTCAGCGAGCCGGCACCGCCAGCGCTGGCGAAAGTATGAAAAAGAGGCCATCATGGAGACCGAGGAGAGCACGCTTGCGGCCCAGCCGGCTCCAGCCCAGACCCAGCTACTCGAAGAAGATCGTCTGATCCTGGCCAGCCAGGCGGGCGATATCGGCGCCTTCAACCAGCTCGTCGAGCGCTACCAGCAGGCAGTCTTCACCCTCTGTCGCCGGATGCTGGGCGACCCCGAGCTTGCTGCTGATGCCACCCAGGAGACCTTCCTCAACGCCTACGAGCACCTCGGCCAGTTCCGGGGGGGGGCGTTCAAGCCCTGGCTCCTCCGGATTGCCGCCAACGCCTGCTACGATGTGCTGCGGAGTCGCAAGCGCCGGCCGAGCACCTCGCTCGATGAGCTGGTCGACAATGAGGAGGAGCCGAAGGACTTCCCAGATACGGGCGAGTCCCCCGAGCAGTATCTTCTGCGGCGAGAACTCGGCCAGCTGCTCCTGCGGGCGCTGGCAATCCTCCCGCCCGAGCAGCGGATGGCCGTGATCCTGAGCGATATCCAGGGCCTTAGCTACAACGAGATCGCCGAGGTGACGGGGAGTGAGCTAGGGACGGTCAAATCGCGCCTCTCGCGCGCCCGCGCCAAGCTGCGCGATTATCTCGAACAGAACCGGGAACTTCTGCCTCGCCTATACCGTCAGTAACTTAAGAGACCCGTAGCGCGAGGCAGAAAGCCACTGGCAAGGGCGGCGTAGCCTCCGAAGGAACGAGGGAGTGATGACCACACCATCGCTGCGCGAGCTACTGGCGACTTGCGTGACGGTGACGGAGCTTTCGGCCGAGGTGGAGCGCCACCTAGCGGAAGAGGGGAGTGAGGAGGAGCGGGCCGAGTTACGCCTCACCATCCTCGCGCTTCGCCAGCTGCCAAGCGCGCAGGTCCCGCGCTCGTTTCAGATCGACGAGCTCGCGTTGCAGCGCCGGCGCCGCGATCAGCGAGCGGGGCGGTTGCGTCGCCTGTTCGCCGTTGTCGCTGCTGCGGCGGTAGTGCTGGCCATCGCCATGGGAGTGGCAGAGTTCGCGCTCGCCTCCCAGCCGGTGCCGGTCCTCGTCGCTGGGTGTGGGGGACAGAATCAAGGGTCGTGCTTCCAGGCGCCCCTAACGGTGAGCGTCGGAGAAGGCAGTACGGATCAGCCGCTCCTGGGGATCAGCGCACCGACCCTCCCGCCCGTGCTCTATCGGGCGGTGGAAGTGGGGCTCCTGGCGGTGGCCCTGGGAGCGGGAGGTACCTGGTGGTGGTTCGCCCACCGGCGCCGCTAGCCCGACTCAGGGCGCTGCTTGCGGGCGGGATGTTCCTGATGAGCGCGTGTCTTCCCGGTGGGTCGGCGAGCGAGCCGCCCATCCCGGCGGAAGCGGCCGCGGTAGTTGCCGCAGCCAAGAGCCAGCTTGCCGCCGAGCACGGGGTCGATGTCAGCCAGGTCCGGCTGCGGAGCCTAGAGGAGACCACCTTTCCCGATACCAGCCTGGGCTGTCCTGAGGCCGGGCGGTTCTATCTCCAGGTGCTCACCCCCGGCTACATCATCCGGCTGGAACTTGCTGGCACGGTCTATGAGTTCCACGCCAGCCGGACGACCGTCGTCCGCTGTCCGGGGAAGGAGGGCGGGCGCTAGCGGATCTCGACCGTAGCGCCCGCTGCCTCGAGCTTCGCCTTGAGCGCCTGGGCTTCCTCCTTGGTCACCCCTTCCTTGACCGGCTTGGGGGCCGACTCGACGAAGTCCTTCGCTTCCTTCAGCCCGAGGGCCGTGATCTCACGGATCGCCTTGATCACCTCGAGTTTCTTGTCGCCGAAGCCTGTCAGGATCACGTCGAACTCGGTCTTCTCTTCGACCGGGGGTGCGGCAGCCTCCGCGCCCGCAGCCGGAGCGGCAGCAGCGGCGGCCACGGGCGCAGCCGCCACCGCGCTGATGCCCAGCTCCTCCTGGAGCCGCTTGGCCAGCTCGGCAGCCTCCAGCACCGTCATCTGCTTGATCTGGTCGACCAGTTCGTCAATCTTGGTTGCCATCGTTTCCTCCCGCCCGGCCGTGGCCGGGGTTGCTCCTGCCTGTTCAAGCTGTTGCACCCGCGCCTGAAGGGTGAGCACGAGGCTCAGGGCGCCGCCCTGAAGCGCACCGATCAACGTAGCTGCTGGCGCCTGGAGCGAGCCCAGCACCCGGGCGAGGAGCTCGTTCCGCGGTGGCAGGGCGGCCAGTTCAGCCAGCTGCTGGGGCGTCAGAGCCCGGCCATCGAGGACCGCGCCCTTCACGCTCAGGACGGTACGGGTCGTGCGCAGGTACTCCTGCAGCGTTTTGGCGACGGCCACCGGCTCCCCGTGGCCGAAGGCGATCGCGGTCGGCCCGACGAGGAAGGGCTCCATCGCCTGGTAGCCGGTCTCGCGGGCGGCCCGCAGGGCCAGCGTGTTCTTGACGACATGGTACGCTGCGCCCGCCTCGCGCAAGCGCCGACGCACTTCCCGCATCTCCGGAACGCGCAAGCCCCGGTAGTCCGTCAGGATCGCGATCGTACTCCGACCGAGGAGGTCGGCCAGCTTGCGCACGGTTTCGACCTTTTTCTGGGTCGGCATCCAGCTCCTTTCTCGCCCGCCCCGAACAGCCGATGACCCCCGCGCCAGGCGGAGGTCATCCCGAGCACCTGGCGCCAGCGGGCACCAGGTGGATGGCCTCAGCAGGGCGTTTCAACGCGTAGCGTGCCTGCGTCTTCGGCTCTGCAGTTCCTGCCTCCTCAGACTGACCAAGGCGGGGTCAGGCCGCCTTCAGGGCCAGCGTCGGACCGAGGTCGAGGCGGATCCCCGGTCCCATCGTCGTCGCGAGCGTTGCGGTCCGGATGTACTGTCCTTTTGCTCCGCTTGGCTTCGCCTTGACGATCGCATCGATGATGGTCGCCAAGTTATCGAGCAGGGCGCGGTCGTCAAACGACACTTTCCCGATCGGGACGTGCAAGTTCGCGGTGCGGTCTAGGCGGAATTCCACGCGGCCCTTCCGCGCGTCCCGGATGGCGCGACCAAGGTCCGCTGGCGGGACAACCGTGCCCGAGCGCGGGTTCGGCATCAGGCCACGCCGGCCGAGGATACGCCCGAGCCGCCCCACCCGTCCCATCATCTCGGGGGTTGCGATGGCGATGTCGAACTCAAGCCAGCCCTCTTCGATCCGCTTGATGAGCTCATCACTGCCGACGTAGTCCGCTCCGGCTTCTTCCGCCGTGCGGAGCCCCTCAGGGTCGGCGGTGAAGACAAGCACGCGCACCGGCTTGCCCAGCCCGTGGGGAAGGAGCGCCACCCCGCGGACCTGCTGGTCGGCGTGACGCGGGTCCAGCCCGGTCCGCAGGTGCACCTCCACCGTTTCGTCGAAGTTGGCGTAGTGGATTTCCTTCGCCAGCGCGATCGCTTCCGCTGGGGTGTACAACCGCCCGGGTTCGATGCGGGCCAGTGCAGCGCGATAGTTTTTGCCGTGCTTTGGCATGGTTGTCCTCCGGGGTCATGCGCTTGCGAGGCAAGCTTCCCCAGTCGCCGCCTACTCGACGACGATCCCCATAC
>JAILZB010000098.1 GCA_023512725.1 Chloroflexota bacterium
GCCCTGGGGAACGGGGAAACCGTTCCCCAGGGCCTTCCCGAAGCAAGCAAGGTCTGGCGTAACGCCGAACAGTTGCTGTGCCCCTCCGAGCGCCAGGCGGAAGCCGGTCACTACCTCATCGAAGATCAGCAGAGCGCCATGCCGGTGCGCGAGCTCACGCACCCCTTCGAGGAAGCCCGGCTGGGGCGGCACCACTCCGACCGGTTCCAGGATAACGGCTGCTACCTGCCCAGGGTGCTCAGCGAAGACCTGTTCCAGCGAGGCGAGGTCGTTGTAGCGAAAGACCCGGGTGAGGGCACGGACGGCTGCCGGGACCCCGCGAGAACGGCTAGTCGTCCCGATAAACCAGTCCTGCCAGCCGTGGTAGCCGCAGCAGGCGATGAGGTCTCGTCCGGTCAGGGCGCGGGCAGCGCGGATGGCTCCGCTCGTCGCATCCGACCCGTTCTTGCCGAAGCGGACCATCTCCGCGCAGGGGATCACCTCCACTAGCAGCTCAGCCAACTCCAGCTCAAGGGGATGCGGCAGCGAAAACGCGATCCCGCGCTCCAGCTGCGCGATCGCCGCTGCCGTGACGGCTGGCTCGTTATGGCCCAGAATGACCGGGCCGAGCGCCATCGGGTAGTCGATGTATTCGTTCCCGTCGACATCCCAGACGTGGCTGCCCGCCCCTCGCTCCAGATAGACCGGGGCGACGCCCTGGACGAACTGAGTCGGCGCCTTGCTAAAGGTCTGCGCAAGGGTCGGGATGCGTCGCGCCGCGCGGGCCTTGAGCGCCAGGGACCGCTCCAGCTGGCGGGGAGTAGTCGCTCCGCTAATCACCCGGGCCTCCGAGCGTGATCACGCGCCCCTCGCAGGCCGCCTGTTTGGCAGTGAGAGCAATTTGGAGCACTCGCCTCCCCCCCGCCACATCGAGGGCAGGAAGCTGCTCGCCACGCAGGCAGGCCAGGAAGTGCTGCACTTCAGCCAGGTACATGTCGTTCGCCGTCCACCCCAGGGGGTTGGTCAGGGTCGCCCAGCTGCGGGTGCGCGCCGAGAACCAGCGCAGCGTGCCCGTGCTGTAGTCCCAACGCACCATGCCTTCCTCACCGATCAGCTGGCAGGTGCGGCTGTAGACCCGTTGGACGTAGTCGAGGTGGAGTTCGACGATGGCGCCACCACAGCGGAGCAGGAGAGCAGCCGTATCCTCGCTGGTGATCTCGAGCTGACTGAGCCGACCAGCAAAGCAGGCCACCGCTTCCGGCTCGCCGAGGAGCCAGCGGGCGTAGTCGATCTCGTGGATGGCATCGAGGATGATGCCGCCGCCCAGCTCAGCCCGGGCGCTGTAGCTGGTCCGGTAGTCGCTGGCAGGGCGCCAGTCAGGCAGGTACTGGCCGAACTCAATCCGCGCGGCTACCACCCGGCCGATCGCTCCATCGTCCAGTAGTCGTTTGGCTGCCTGGAGGCCAGGCTGGAAGCGCAAATTACAGCCGACCAGGGTAACCAGCTGCCGCTCCTGGACCAGCGCGAGCAGCCGCTCGGTGCCTTCCAGGCTTGCTGCCAGGGGCTTTTCGATGAAGAGGTGGCACTCATGCTCGGCAGCCGCCAGGGCCAGACCGAGATGCTCGCTCGTGGGGGCCGTAATGAACGCGACCGTCGGCCGCCAGGCCCAGACCGCGTCTAGGCTCGCTGCAACCGGAACCCCGAAACGGCTGCTGGCTGCTTCGCGGGCCGCTGGGTGAGGGTCGTAGACGAGCACTGCCCGCGCCCCGAGCGCAAGCAGGTTGCCCAGATGGCGGGTGCCGATCGAGCCGCAGCCGAGGATGGCGAACCGTTCAGCGCGCATAGGCCCGCAGCACCTTGGTCACGGCCGTGATGACATCCTCGACCTCGGCCGCGGTCATGGCGGGAAAGAGTGGCAGCGAGAGCAGGCGGGCAGCAGCATCTTCCGCCAGCGGGAACTCCCCTCCGTGGTAGCCGAACCGCTCGCGGTAGAGGCGCAGCAGATGGACGGGCTGATAGTGAACCTGAACGCCGATCCCTTCCGCCCGCAAGGCGCGGAAGATGGTCGCGCGGTCGGCCGTGAGCGTCTCCACGTTCAGCCGGATGGGATAGAGATGCCAGGCACTGGTGACGTCGGGCTCCTCGACGGGGCGGGTAAGCCAGGGCAGGTCGGCGAACGCCTCCTGATAGGTCGCGACGATCGCGCGCCGCCGCGCGAGGTTCGCCTCCAGCCGCCCAAGCTGCGTCAGGCCGAGGGCGCAGTTCAGGTCGGGCAGGCGGTAGTTGTAGCCCAGGTCGATCAGGTCGTAGCGCCAGGGCTCGGCCGCCGATTGGCTCGGCACAATCCCGTGGGTGCGGAAGCGCCGCAGCCGCGCCGCTAGCAGGGGGTCGTCGGTGACCACCATCCCCCCCTCACCAGTCGTGATGTGCTTCACGGGGTGGAAGCTGAAGATCGTCAGGTCGGCCAGGCTGCCAACGGGGCGGTCCCCGAAGTGGGCACCGAGGGCGTGGGCAGCATCCTCGATCAGGACCAGGCCATGGCGATCGGCGAGGGCACGGAAGTCCGAGAGGCGCGCGGGATGACCAGCATAATCGACCGGCAGGATGGCGCGGGTGCGCGGCGTGAGGGCGGCCGCGACCCGGGTGGGGTCAAGGGTCAGGTCGTGGGGGCGGATATCGGCAAAGCGCGGGGTAGCGCCCTGGTAGAGCAGGCAATTGGCGGTGGCCGCGAAGGTAAGGGGGGTGGTGATCGCTTCATCGCCCGGGCCGATCCCGGCGGCAAAGACGGCCGCGTGGAGCGCCGCCGTCCCGGAGGAGAAGGCCACGCCGAAGCGCGCCCCCACTCGCGCCGCGAGCGCCTCCTCAAAGGCGGCCACGGTCGGCCCAGTCGTCAGCCAATCGGAACGGAGGATGGCCACGACCGCAGCGATATCTTCCTCCGCCACCTGCTGCCGGGCGTAGGGCAGGAGGGTCCGGCGCACCGGCTCACCACCTGCCAGCGCCAGGGTGGAGGCAGCGAGGGTGGTCACGCGACCGTCCGCAGCCGCCGCTGGCCGGGCGGGACCAGCTGGGGCAGGCCGAGGGATTCGACCATCGTGCGCAGCTCTGCAATCGTGAGCTTCCAGGGGTTCGTCTCGCTGGAGTAGACGAAGCCGTCGGGCAGCGGCTGGCCACCCTCCCAGGCCCGCGTGGTGGTCCACCAGACGTGAGCTGGTTGGATCACGAACATATCCGCGAACTCGCGCGCCAGGCGGGATTCATCCGCCGAGACCAGCACCTCGTGCAGCTTCTCACCCGGGCGAATGCCCGTGATCTGGACGTCGCAGTCGGGCGCGATCGCCGCGACCAGGTCCATGATGCCCATCGTTGGGATCTTGGGGACGAAGATCTCTCCCCCGCGCATCAGGGCAAGCGCGCGGAGGACGAAGTCCACTCCCTGTTGCAAGGTCAGCCAGAATCGGGTCATCCGGGGGTCGGTCACGGTGACCTTGCCGCTGAGCCGCTGCTGCCAGAAGACCGGGATCACACTGCCCCGGCTGCCGACCACGTTGCCGTAGCGGACACAGGCGAACTTGGCCCCCTCGGCGCCAGCATAGGAGTTGCCCTGGATCAGCAGCTTCTCCATGCAGAGCTTGGTGGCGCCGTACAGGTTGACCGGATTGACCGCCTTATCGGTGCTGAGCGCAATGACGCGCTGGACGCCACAATCGATCGCGGCATCGACGATGTTCTGCCCGCCGAGAATGTTGGTCTTGACCGCTTCGAAGGGGTTGTACTCGGCCGCGGGCACCTGCTTGAGCGCAGCGGCGTGGACAACGTAGTCCACCCCCTGGAAGGCCCGGTAGAGCCGGTCCCGGTCGCGGACATCACCGAGGAAGAAGCGCAGCGCGGGATGGTCGAACTTCTGCGCCATCTCGTGCTGCTTCAGCTCGTCGCGGCTGAACACGATCAGCTTTCGCGGCTGCCAGCGCCGGAGCACCGTTTCGACGAACTGTTGCCCGAACGAGCCGGTGCCACCGGTGACCAGCACGACCTTATCGTTGAGGTCCATCCCTGCTCCCCGCCTGCCGCCGAGACGCCTGTTCCAGCCCGGCACGGCAGCTCTCATGGTAGCTATCGGCGTCTGCCGGGCAGATCAGGAGAATGCCGGAAAGCGGCTCAGGGATTCCCCGATCCTGCCGGCGGGGCGTCTTCCCCGAACACGGAGCGGGTGCTGATCTGCTGCCACATGCCGAGGTCGTCCCGGTTCGCCCAGTGCTCGGCCAGCATGCCGTCCTCCACGCGGAAGATGTGAGTGTGGGTCACGCGGAACGGCCGGCCGTTCACCGGTCGGCCGAGGAACGGGTTCTTCGGCCGACCACTCCACACCAGCCGGGCCGCCACCCGGTCGCCTTCGGCGATCAGGTCGAGGAGCTCCATCCGCTGGTCTGCGATCGCCTGCTGGAAGAAGGTGAGCGTCTGGCGGAACCCCTCGCGCCCATCGAGTGGGGTTACCTTCTCGTGGTTCACCATCGCGGGGTGGATGATTTCATCCAGCACCTCGAGCCGCCCCTGATTGACCGCTTCCTCGACCCAGCGGCGGACCAGTGCCTTTGCGTGCTCCCGCGCCTCGTCCGATTCCATGCTCCCTCCTGTGCCGCGTTCGTGCCAACTCTATCCGAAATGGACGGGCCAGACCGCCGGTTGATAAACTTGCTTCGACAAGCAACTAGTGAGGGAGGTCACGGTGAGTTCACCCACCCAGCTCCAGCCCCTGACGGCGGGGATGGTCCGCCTCGCCCGCGAGCCGAGCTTCGCCCAGCTCGCGACCATCAATCCCGACGGTTCCCCCCAGCTCAGCCAGGTCTGGGTCGATACCGATGGCCAGTACCTGCTGGTCAATACCGCCGCGGGGCGGCAGAAGGTCCGGAATGTTCGCCGCGACCCGCGCGTCGCCCTCCAGGTGATCGACCCGCGCGATGCCTACCGGCTGTTTGTCGCCCAGGGGCGCGTCGTTGAGATTACAACCGTCGGTGCAGATGAGCACATCGACCGCCTCGCTCAGAAGTACCTCGGCCAGGAGCGGTATCCCTGGCGCCGTCCTGGTGAGCAGCGACTGATCCTGAAGATCGCCCCCGAGCGGATCCGCACCGGCGCTACTCCCCTCGACTGACCTGCAACTCGCCCGTGCCGCCCAACGTACAGATCGTTGGCGAGCACACGTCCCTGCGGAGGAGAGGTGGTCCGTCTGCTGGTCGGTTTCCTGCTGCTCCTCACGGCCTGCCGTGCTCCCGACAACCGGCCCACTTCCCTCCCCTCGCCAGCGGCACCACCGGCCGCCCGGCCCACGAGTGAGCGCCTCACCCTGCAGGTGGTCACCGCTGGCCTGCGCCAACCGACGGCGCTGGCGGAAGTGCCGGATGGCTCGGGGCGCTTCTTCGTCCTCGAACGGGCGGGGCTGGTCCGCCTGCTCCGCCAGGGCCAGCTGGTGCCAGAGCCGGTGCTGGACCTCCGCACATTGATCACCAGCAGCGGTCAGGAGCAAGGGCTGCTCGGCATCGCCTTCCACCCTCGCTTCGGGGAGAACGGTCGCTTCTTTCTCGCCTCTACCGCCCGCAACGGCGACAACACCGTGGCCGAGTACCGCCTGGCAGCCGGCGCCGACCAGGTTGACCCGCTGAGCGGTCGGGTGCTGCTGGCCATCCCCGATTTCGCGTCCAACCACAACGGTGGGCACCTCGCCTTTGGGCCGGATGGTTACCTCTACATTGGAACGGGCGACGGTGGTGGCGCTGGCGACCCCCAGCGCACCGCCCAGAACCTGGGCTCCTTGCTGGGCAAGCTGCTGCGGCTGGATGTCGACCGGGGAGAGCCGTATGCCATTCCTCCCGATAACCCCTTCCGCGGTCAGCCGGATGCGCGGCCGGAGATCTGGGCGCTTGGCTTGCGCAACCCCTGGCGCTACAGCTTCGACCGCCAGACCGGCGACCTGTGGATCGCCGATGTCGGCCAGAACCTGCTCGAAGAGGTGGACTACATCCCCGCGGGAACGCCGGGTGGCCTGAACTTCGGCTGGAGCATCATGGAAGGCTCGCGCTGCTTCCGCACGCCAACCTGCGAGAGCACCGGCCTGGTGCTGCCGGTCGCTGAGTACTCCCGTGAGCTTGGCTGCTCGATCACCGGGGGGTACGTCTACCGGGGGAGCGCCCTCCCCTGGCTCGTCGGCACCTATCTCTACGGAGACTACTGTAGCGGGCGGGTCTGGGGCCTCACCCTGGATGGACAAGGCGGCTGGGTCACGACCGAGCTGCTCCACGACCCCACCCTCCGGCTCAGCTCCTTCGCGGAAGACCTGGCCGGCGAGCTCTACCTGATCGACCTGGGTGGCCGGATCCTGCGCCTAACAGCCGAGTGAGGCACCCTGGGCCGCACCGGTTTGCTCCCTGGCCGCTGCTCCCTTGCCACCACAGCCATGCGGCTGGGCCCAGCCAGGCTAGGACGAGCTCGCCACGAGGGGCGTCGGGCTGAAGCAGCCCTCAGCGGTCGGGTCTACCCCACGGGCAAGGAGCAGCGCTGCCCCTTCCCGGATCCCGCCGGCACTCACGCGAAGCTTCGGGTTGCCCAACAGCTGCAGCAGGGTGAGCATGATCACTCCTCCCACCCGCAGCGTTCCCACCCGCCGGGGGTCGAGCCCGAGCCGGCGACCAACCTGCTCGGCCGAGGCCCGGTAGAGTGCTTCGACCACCTCGACCAGGGACGCCCGGCTCGGCTCGACTGGCGGCGCTGCCCGAGCAGCCAGGCGCCCCAGCCGCCGGATCGTGCCGCCCACGCCGACCACCCGGTGGACGGGCGGCAGGGCGGCGAACTCCGCGAGCACGGCCTGGAGGGTGGGAGTGATGCGACCGCCCAGGGCGGCGATCGCCACCGGGCCTGGCGGATCGCCCGGCAGCCCGGCAGCGAGGGTGCCGGAACCGAGCGGGACTGAGGCAAGCTGCTGGGGATGCATCCCCTGGGTCCAGATCAGCTGGGTGCTCGCTCCGCCGATATCGGCGACCAGGGCAGGGGCACGCAGGGGGGAGTCGAGCGCTGCCCCCACCACCGCCAGCTCACCTTCCCGACGGGCCGAAATCCGCTCGACCGGCACGCCCGTTGCCCGTAGGGCCGCCAGCACCTCCTCACCATTGGCGGCCGCCCGCACGGCTTCGGTGGCGAGCGCGACCACCACCTCCGCCCCCGCCCGCCGGGCTTGGTCGGCAAATTCGGCGACCGCGGCGACCGCCTTTCCCAGCCGCACCGGTGAGATCCGGCCGTAGCGGGCCACATCCTGCCCCAGGAAGAGGGCCCGGCTCGGGTCAGCAAGCGGGGTCAGGTGTGCGCCGTCGCTGTCGGCGATCAGCAGGTGGATGGTATTGCTGCCGATATCGATGACGCCAACCCGCATGGACTACGCTCCCCGGGCACCCATCGCCTATCCTATCATGCAGGCCAGGAAGCCGCGGGAACTTCCGGCCCCGCGGGGGAGCGAAGTGAGGGAATGAGCCGGCGCGCTGGAGCGCGTGCCCCCCTTGCCCCGGAGGCGGCTGCCACGCCGCCGGCACGGGCGCGCCGGCTGTTCGTCTACCAGGATGGCGAGATCCAGCCGGGGGAGGCGAACGGACCGCTCGCGCCCCTCCTGGCCGAGCGTGCCCAGCTCATCTGGCTGGATATCCTGCGGCCGCACGAGGAGGACTATCAGCTTCTCCAGCAGGAATTCGCCTGGCACCCGCTGCTCTTCGCCGACCTTCGCCGGCCCACCCAGCGCCCCAAGCTGCGCGTGTTCGGTGCGGTTGCGCTGATCGCCTTTGGGGCGGCAAAAAACACCGGTCGGGTCAGGGTGCAGGAGCTGCGGCTGGTAGTCGGACCGAACTACCTGGTGACCATCCACGAGGAAGAACTCCCCGAGATCGACGAGGCGCTCCGGCGCTGGCGCCAGAACGAGGCGATGGTCGGCACCAGCAGCAGCGGGGTGATACTCTCCTCGCTGCTCGAGAGTATCGTCGATGGCTACCTGCCAGTGCTCGATAGCCTGGCCCACCGGATCGAGCGGGTCGAGGACCGTGTCTTCCACGCCCGCCAGGTGCACGACCTCCACGACCTGCTCGCCGTCCGGAAGGACATCCTCCGGCTACGGCGGACGATAGGCCCCTGCCGCGACGTCGTGCTTCAGCTGTTCCGCCACGACCTGACCGGTTTCGGGCCCGAAACACCCCTCTTCCTTCAGGACCTCTACGACCACCTCCAGCGTGCGCTCGATACCCTGGATGCCCTCCACGACCTCGCGATCTCCGTAGCGGAGCTCGCGCTCACTGTCATCTCGAACAACCTCAACACCGTGATGAAGCGGATGACGGCTTACGCCACCATCCTGATGAGCGTCACCCTGCTGACCGGCATCTACGGCATGAACTTCGAGCTGATACCGCTCCAGCACGAACCGTACGGTTTCCCGCTGGCGCTCGCCGCAATGGGGCTGATCGCTGCCGTGCTCGGCTGGCTGTTCCGCCGCTTCGACTGGCTCTAGCGCCGCGTGCCACCCTGTTCGTGGGAACTTGACGCAGCGCTCCCAAGTTGGCAGGATCGCCGCGGCGGGATGGCGGCGGGATGAAGGAACGGCTTCCGTCAGGTGCGCTTAGGGAGGCCGCGTGCGTTGCACCCTTACCCAACTTGGAACGCTGCTCGCGCTCCTGGTGGCCGCCTGCGCGCCGCCCGGCCCGCCGACCGCTCCTCCCCCGCCTGAACCGGAGCGCCGGCACCACAACCAGGTGCTCCGGGTCGCTGCGCCTGCTCTGGTCAGCACCCCAACGCCCCGGGCCTCGCGGAGCAACGTCTTCCAGCTCTGGCCGCTTTACGATAACCTCACCCGCTTCGGCCCCGACTACGAGGTGCGCCCCTCGGTGGCGGAGCGCTGGGAGGTAGCGCCGGATGGTCTGAGCTGGACCTTCACCCTCCGCACCGACCTGACCTTCTCCACCGGCGAACCGCTGACCGCAGAAGATGTCGCCTTCACCCTCACGGAAGTGCTGGAGCACCGGTGGCCGCAGACGGCTTACTTCGGGCTAACGGCCGCGGTTGAAGCGCTCGACACGAGGACGGTCCGGATCATCACCCGGGCGCGGGATGCCAGCGTGCCGCACGGTGCCCCCTTCCTCTGGGTGCTCCCGAAACGGTACTACCAGGAAGTGGGCTTCGAGCAGTTTGCGCTGCGACCGGTCGGGTCGGGGCCGTACGAGCTGGTAGAGTTCCAACCCGGCGAGCTGCTGCGCTACCGGAAGCGTGCCCAGCCCCACCCCTTCCGCACGCCAGTGGCGGAGGAGCTGGTCATTCGGGTGCTAGCGAACCCAACCCAGGTCCTGAACGGGCTGGTGAGCAACCAGATCGATATCGCCGCTGGCATCGCCTGGTCGGGCAAGCAGGCAGCGACCCTCCAGGAGCGTGGGGTGGAGGTCATCCAGCGCCTCTCGGTCAACCTCCAGGTCGCGATGCCCCAGGGTTCCTACGAACTGCGCGCTACCCCGCTCCGGGACCGGCGCGTCCGGCTGGCGCTGAACTACGCGGTCGACCGCCAGCGGATCGCCACCGCGCTGTACCGCGGCTTTGCCCGGCCAACCGGCCAGGTGGCCGTGCCCGGTAGCCTCTTCTACGACCCGAACGTCCCCCCGTGGCCGTACGACCCCGCCCAGGCCAGGCGGCTGCTCGCCGAAGCGGGCTATCCTCGTGGGTTCACCCTGCCCGGTGGCTTCGATTACTCGCTGGCCCGGGGCCAGCAGCAGCTCGTCGCTGCCATCCAGGACGACCTGCGCGCCGTCGGTGTTCACGTGGAGGCGATCGGGAACGAAGAAAGCGTCTTCGTGGACAAGGCCTATGGCCGGCGCAACCTTCCGAAGGGTGACCTCTGGCTGGGCAGCCACAGCGATGACAACGGCTTCTTCACCAGTTTGCGCACCTTCTACGGCTGCGACCGCCCGGCAGGTGCCGACCAGCGGGCCCTCCTCTACTGCAACCCCACGTGGGACCACCTCCTCGACCTTGCGGCTGGCGAGCCAGACGCGGCGCGGCGGCGTCACCTCTTCTTGGAGGCCAACCGCCTCTTCCGTGAAGATGTGCCCGTGATCTTCCTGCTGGATGTCGCCCGCTTCGTCGTCCACAGCCCCAAGATCAAAGGGCTGGAGGTGCCACTGCTGGAGGCCTACAACTTTGATAGCGCCTATCGGGTGCGCTGAGCGTCGATTGATGGTCCACCGCTCTACCGGTACCATCGCCGCATGACCGCTTCCCCCGCGACCGCACTCCCCCCGGCCCTCGGGCGCGAGGGGGCACGCCGGCTGTACCGGCTGATGCTGCTAACACGCCTCCTCGACGAACGGCTCTGGATCGTCTGCCGCCAGGGCAAAGCGCACTTCGTGTTGACCGGTCGTGGTCACGAGGCGGCCCAGTGCGCGAGCGCCCTCGCCCTCCGCCCCGGCCAGGATTGGGTCTATTTGTACTACCGCTCGCTCGGCTCGGCGCTGACCCTGGGCTTCACGCCGAATGACATCTTCCTGGGCGTGCTCGGTAAAGCCGCCGACCCGATCTCCGGCGCTCGCCAGCTCCCTAACCATTTCTCGTCCCGCGCCTTGCGGGTCCCGACCACGTCGAGTTCCGTGGCGACCCAGATCCCCCACGCGGTTGGCACCGCCTGGGCCGTGCGCGTGCAGGGGGAGGACGTGGCCGTCTTCTGCTCCTTCGGCGAAGGCGCCACCAGCAAGGGAGAGTTCCACGAAGCGCTGAACGTCGCGGGCATCCATCGGCTGCCGGTGGTCTTCTTCTGCGAGAACAACGGCTGGGCGATCAGCGTGCCGCTAGGGGAGCAGGTTGCCGGAGGGTCGGTGGCAGCGCGAGCGGCCGGTTACGGGATGCCCGGCGTCCTGGTCGATGGGCTCGACCCCTTTGCCGTCTACCAGACGACCGCAGCCGCCCTGGAACGTGCCCGCGCCGGCGACGGGCCCACCCTGATCGAGGCGACCTGCCTGCGGCTCGTCCCCCACTCTTCGGACGATAGCGACCGCTACCGGAGCGAGGCTGAGAAAGCGGCCCTCCAAGCCCGTGACCCGCTGCCCGCCTTTCGCGACCGGCTGCTGGCGCTCGGCGTGCTGACGCCAGGAGAGCCTGAGGCGTGGGCAGAGCAGCTCCAGCGTGAGCTGATCGCTGCCCAGGACACTGCCGAAGCCCAGCCACCACCCGAGCCGAGCCGAGCGCGGCGCTGGCTGTACGCAGAGGACCGCTAATGCCCGAGTGGACGCTGCTCGAAGCGCTCCGCGAGACCCTGCGGGCCGAGATGCGGGCCGACCCGCGGGTGGTGGTGCTGGGGGAGGATATCGGCCGCAAGGGTGGCGTCTTCGGCATCACCGCGGGCTTTCTGGAGGAGTTCGGGCCGCTCCGGGTGCTCGATACCCCGATCGCCGAGATCGCGATCGCTGGGATGGCGATTGGCGCGGCGCTCGCTGGCCTGCGCCCCGTCGCCGAGTTCCAGTTCGCCGATTACATCCACCCCGCCTTCGACCAGATCGCCAACGAAGCCGCAACGATCCGCTGGCGCAGCGTTGGCAGCTGGGGGTGCCCGGTCGTCTTCCGCGCCCCCTGTGGCGCCGGCGTCTTCGGCGGCCTGTACCACAGCCAGAGTGTCGAAGCGCTGTTCTGCCACCTCCCCGGCCTGAAGGTGGTGCTCCCGGCGACCGCCAGCGACGCGGCTGGGCTTCTGCGGGCGGCCATCCGCGACGACGACCCGGTGCTGTTCTTCGAGCACAAGCGGAGCTACCGCCGCTACCGCGAACCGGTGGACGAGCACGCCCCGCCCATCCCCCTGGGCCACGCCCGCTGCGACCGTGAGGGCGAGACCCTCACCCTCGTCACCTACGGGGTAGGCGTGCACTGGGGGCGTGAGGCCGCTGCCACCCTCGCCAGCGAGGGGATCCAGGTGGAGATCCTCGACCTGCGCACCCTCAAGCCGCTCGACTACGAGGCGATCGCGCGTTCAGTGGCGAAGACAGGCAAGCTGGCCATCCTCCACGAGGCGAACCGCACGCTCGGCGTGGGGGCGGAGGTAGCGGCCTTTGCGGCCGAAGAGCTGTTCGAGAGCCTGGATGCTCCGGTGGTGCGCCTGGCTGCCCGCGACTGTCACCTGCCCTACACGGCGGAAGAAGAGCAAGCAATCATTCCCCAGCCGAGCGAGATCGTCACCGCGCTTCGTCGGCTCGCTCGCTTCTAGACGCCCGCTGCCTCATTTCGTTGCCTGCTGTCTACAGGGAAACTGCGGGCCGTGAATAGGAAAGATAGGCTAGCCTAAATATATCAGATGTGATCGAATACCTACGACACGAAAAATTGTTGACGGCAGGATATAGTATGTATATACTGCGTGCTGCCTGCACTCGGGGCGGGCATGCTGGTTTGCGCCGTACAACTCCAGAGGAGGGGAGATGGCGTCCGACGACGATCGCGACATCCTCGACGACGAGCCAGTCACACCCCCTGCCACTCCTGCCACGAACGGGTCCACCACCCCACCGCTGCATCCGCCTGGACCGAGCCGCCGTGCCTTTCTGATCGGGGCGGCAGCCGGTGGCGCCGCGGGCGTGGTCGCTGGCGCCGGGATCGTCCAGGTGGTCGGTGGCGGGCCACTCGGGGGAGCCGTCCGCACCGGCCCACCCCCGGAGGGGAAGGCTGGTGAGCCGGTGGCCAGTCAGGTCATCCGCCTCACGGTCAATGGCCAGACCCATGAGCTGCTCGTCAAGGCCCACCGCACGCTGGCGGAAGTGCTACGCCAGGACCTCGCCCTGACCGGCACCAAGATCGGCTGCAACCGTTCGGAGTGCAGCGCCTGCACCGTCATTCTGAACGGCAAAGCGGTCAACTCGTGCTCGGAGTTGGCGATCCGCGCCAACGGTGGCACAGTGATCACGATCGAGGGGCTGGAAAAGAACGGCAAGCTGCACCCGGTGCAAGAAGCGTTCGCCCAGCGCATGGGCCTTCAGTGTGGCTTCTGCACCCCGGGGCAGATCATGCAGGCCACAGCGCTCCTGATGCGGATCCCGAACCCGACCGATGAGCAGATTCTCCATGCGATGGCGGGCAATCTCTGCAAGTGCAGCGCCTACCCGCACATCCTGGCGGCGGTCAAAGATGCCGCAAAGATGATGAAGGCGTAGGGAGGGCGGTTC
>JAILZB010000099.1 GCA_023512725.1 Chloroflexota bacterium
GAGCCATACAAGGGCAAAGGGATCCGCTACCAGGGCGAGGTGATCCGGCGGAAGGCTGGCAAAGCAGGAAAGACTGTTGGGAAGAAGAAGTAGCCATGTTCAAGCGTAATGATCCGCGGCTTGCCCGCCTGCGTCGCCATCGGCGCGTCCGCAAGAAGGTCTCGGGAACGCCAGCACGGCCGCGCCTGGCCGTCTATCGGAGCCTGGTGCACATCTACGCCCAGGTCATCGACGACACGGTTGGTCACACCCTGACCGCTGCCTCAACGCTCGACCCCGAGCTGCGGGAGCAGCTCGCGGGGAAGTCAAAGACCGAGCGGGCGCAGCTGGTCGGTCGGCTGGTGGCTGAGCGCGCCCGCCGCCTCGGGATCGAGCGCGTGGTCTTCGACCGCGGCGGCTACCTCTACCACGGTCGGGTGAAAGCGCTGGCCGAAGCGGCCCGCCAGGCCGGCCTGGTCTTCTAGGGGGAACGACCATGCGTATCGACCCACGGACCCTCGCACTGGAAAAAGAGCGCGTCGTCTCGGTCAACCGAGTGGCCAAAGTCGTCAAGGGTGGCCGCCGCTTCAGCTTCAGCGCGGTGGTGGTCGTCGGTGATGGGCGCGGCCATGTCGGCGCGGGCCTGGGGAAGGCGAACGAGGTGCCTGATGCCATTCGCAAAGGCACCGAGGATGCCAAGAAGAACCTGATCCGGGTGCCGCTCGTCGGCCACACCATCCCGCACCAGATCACCGCCGAGTTTGGCGCCGCCAAAGTGATGCTCAAGCCGGCGAGCCCGGGCACCGGGGTGATCGCCGGCGGGGGCGTGCGGGCAGTGGTCGAAGCGGCGGGCATCCGCGATATCCTCACCAAGTCGCTCGGCTCGAATAACCCCGTCAACGTCGTCCGCGCGACGATCGCTGCCCTCCAGGCGCTCAAGGACCCGGAGGAAGAACGGCAGCGCCGCCCGCGCCACAACGGGCACTCACCAGCCGCTCCCGAGGCACACCATGGCTAAGCTTCGCATCACCTGGAAGAAGAGTGCGATCGGCTACAGCCAGCGCCAGCGAGATGTCATCCGCACGCTCGGCCTCCGCCGTCTCAACCAGACCGTCGAGCAGGAAGATACTCCCGCGACACGCGGGCTGATCGCGAAGGTGCGCCACCTAGTGGCGGTGGAAGAGGTGCAAGCATGAGGATGGACCAGCTTCAGGCCCCGCCACGCAAGGCACGGAAGCGGGTCGGCCGCGGGAACGCCAGCGGCCATGGTACGTATTCCGGCAAGGGAATCAAGGGGCAAAAAGCCCGCTCGGGTGGTAGCCTGCCGCCCCGTTTCGAGGGTGGGCAGCTTCCCCTGGTCAAGCGCTTGCCGGAAAAGCGCGGCTTCACGAACAAGTGGCGCATCGAGTACGAGGTCTTCAACGTCGAGGACTTCGCTGAGCTGGCGGAGGGCACCGAGATCACGCCCGAGCGGCTACAGGAGCTGGGCCTGGCCAAGCGCGGCCTCCCCATCAAGATCCTGGGTAACGGCGAGCTGGGAAAGCGGCTGATCGTGCGGGCGCATAAGTTCTCGGCCGCGGCAAAAGCGAAAATCGAAGCGAACGGGGGCGTGGCGGAAGAGCTGCCGTACCAGCGCGAGCGTTCGAGCCGGAGCCGCGGAGCCAACCCGCGGCCGAAGACCCCGCGGTAACCTTCGCACCGGCGCACGGGCTGTTCTACACTTGCCCCATCTCGCGCCTAAGGAGGAGGAGTGGAGCAACTCCGAGCGGTCGTGGATGCGCTTAAGCTACCCGACCTCCGTCGCAAGATCCTCTTTACCTTTGCCATGCTGGTCGTCTTCCGGTTCGTGGCCCACGTGCCGGTGCCTGGGCTGAACGCGCAAGCCCTGGAGCAGCTGTTCACCTCAGGTCCGAACGCGGCTCTGCTCGGCATGCTCGACCTCTTCTCCGGGGGGGCGCTCCGCAACTTCAGCGTGGCCGCACTGGGCGTCTACCCCTACATCACGGCCTCGATCGTGATGCAGCTGCTCATCCCGATCATCCCGCGCCTGGAAGCGCTCTCCAAAGAAGGGGAGGCCGGTCGCCAGAGGATCGCGCAATTCACTCACTACCTGACCATCCCGCTGGCGATACTGCAAGGCTACGGACAGCTGGTGCTGCTCCATAATCAGCCGACCCCGGTCATCCCGCGGCTTGGCTTCACCGGGCCGGACCTCGTGCCCACCATCGCCATGCTGCTCAGCCTTACCGCCGGGACGGTGTTCCTCGTCTGGCTGGGCGAGCTGATCACGCAATACGGGATCGGCAATGGCGTCTCGATCATCATCTTCGGCGGGATCGTCGCCAACATCCCGGCGCTGATCGGTCAGTCGTTGCTGACCGCCGACCAGCTGTTTGGCCTGGTGGTGTTCATCATCCTAGGCGTGATCACGGTGGCAGCCATCGTCGTCTTCACAGAGGCCCAGCGGCGGATCCCCGTCCACTATGCCAAGCGGATGCGCGGTGCCCGCCTCTACGGTGGTCAGAGCACCCACATCCCGCTCAAGGTCAACTCGGCCGGCATGATCCCCCTCATCTTTGCGATGTCGATCATGATCCTGCCCGGGACGATCGCTAGCTGGTTCCAGTTCTCGCGCACGCCCTGGATCGCCCAGTCCGCGACCTTCCTCCAACGCCTCGTCGACCCGACGAGCCCGCTCTACTGGACGCTCTATTTCATCCTGACGGTCGGCTTCACGTTCTTCTACACCATGGTGATCTTCCAGCAGCAGCGGCTGGCGGAAAACCTGCAGAAGTACGGCGGGTTCATCCCCGGCATTCGCCCGGGCAAGCCGACCGAGGAATACTTGATGCGGGTGCTGACCCGGATCACCTGGGCGGGAGCGCTCTTCCTTGGCGTGATCGCCATCCTGCCCTACTTTGCGCAACTGGCAACCAATATCCAGGCGATCCAGCTTAGCTCGACGGGACTGCTCATCATCGTGGGCGTCGTGCTGGATACGATGAAGCAGCTCGAAGCGCAGCTGCTGATGCGCCACTACGAAGGGTTCATTAAATAGATGCCCTATCTCGTCCTGCTCGGTGCGCCCGGCTCTGGCAAGGGCACCCAGGCCAGCGTGCTGGCCAAGGCACTTGGCGTTCCCCACGTGGCTAGTGGCGACCTGCTGCGCGCCCACGTGGCCCAGCAAACGGAGCTCGGCCGGATGGCGCACCAGTACATGACGCGGGGGGAGCTGGTTCCCGACGACGTGACGATTGCCATGGTGATGGAGCGCCTGGACCAGCCGGATGCCCGCCAGGGTGCGGTGCTGGATGGCTTTCCCCGCACGGTGGTGCAAGCCGAGGCACTGGATGCTCGCCTGGCCGAGCGGGGTGCCGGCGTTGACCGCGCGCTGCTCCTGGTGGTGCCCGACGACGAGCTGGTCCGGCGGCTGGCCGGCCGCTGGCTCTGCCGCCAGTGCGGTGCCAGCTACCACGAAGTGAGTAACCCACCCCGCCAACCGGGGAGATGTGATCGCTGCGGCGGGCCGCTCTTCCAGCGCGACGACGACACCCCTACCGTCGTGCGCAAACGGCTGGCAGTGTTCCGGGAGCAAACGCTCCCGCTCCTCGACTACTACCGCCGCCAGGGGAAGCTCGTCGAGGTCGACGGCGTGGGCGAGATCGCCCAGGTGCGCGAGGCGCTCCTGGCGGCTGCCCTGGGGACCCCGGCCTGATGGCCGAGCGGGCGCCGGTGAGCGAACGGCTCATCGTGCTGAAATCGTCCCGGGAGATCGCGCTGCTGCGCGAGGCAGGCCGGATCGCGGCGGAAGCCCTGCAAGAGACCGCCCAGGCGGTAGCGCCCGGCATCACGACGGCTGAGCTCGACCGCATTGCGGAAGCAGCGATCCGGCGGCGGGGTGGCGTGCCTTCCTTCCTGAACCTGTACGGGTTCCCCGCCTCGATCTGCACATCGATCAACGATGAGATCGTCCACGGCATCCCGAGCCTGCGGCGCGTGCTCAAGGCGGGCGACCTGGTGAAGATCGACCTGGGAGCGCAGTACCGCGGCTACCACGCCGACACCGCGGTGACGGTGCCGGTGGGGGAGGTCTCGCCGGAGGCGCAGGCATTGATCGCTGTCACCTCAGCGGCCCTCTGGGCCGGGATCCGGGCGGCGGTGGCCGGGAATCGGGTGCGCGATATCTCGGCGGCGATCGAAGCGTGCGTCCGAGCACACGGCCCCTACGGCATCGTCCGCCAATATGTGGGGCACGGGATCGGGCGCGAATTCCACGAGCCCCCCCAGGTGCCCAACTACCTCGACCCCCAGCGGGCGGTGATGACGCTGCTGAAACCGGGGCTGGTGCTGGCAATCGAACCGATGGTGAACCTTGGGGGCTGGCAGACCAAGCAACGGCCCGGGGACCGCTGGACGGTCGTCACTGCCGATGGCTCCCTCTCAGCCCACTTCGAGCACACCGTGGCGGTGACGGCGAGCGGACCCGAGGTGCTGACGCTCCGCCCGGGCGAGGCTGGCAGATGAGCGGGCGAAGCCTTATACTTTCCCAGTTCGCCACGACGGTTGGCGCTCTGTGTGTTCGCCCGGATTTGCGCGCGTAAGGTGACCCGATGAAAGTGCGTGCCTCGGTCAAGCCGCGCTGTGAAAAGTGCAAAGTGATCCGCCGGCACGGCCATGTGCTGGTGGTGTGCTCGAACCCGAAGCACAAGCAGAGGCAAGGATAGCGTCATGGCCCGAATTGCCGGGGTAGACCTGGCCCGCGAGAAGCGGCTCGAAATCGCGCTCCGCTCGATCTACGGGATCGGCCCAACGCTGGCGCGCAACGTCTGCCAGCAAAGCGGAGTCGACCCGATGACGCGGGTGCGGGACCTCACCGAAGACGAAGTGAACCGCCTGCGCGAGGTGGTGGAAAAGAACTACGTCGTCGAGGGGGACCTGCGCCGCGAAGTGCAGATGAACATCAAGCGGCTGATCGACATCGGCTGCTACCGCGGCCTGCGTCACCGCAAAGGGTTGCCCGTTCGTGGCCAGCGCACGCGAACGAATGCCCGCACGCGGCGTGGCCCGCGCAAGACGGTTGCCGGCAAGCGGCGGTCGACGGCCAAGAAGTAGGCCGGGGAGTACAGGATGGCAGATCCGCGGCGGCGTGCCCAGCGGGGGCGGCGGCGTGAGCGGAAGTCCGTTCCGCGTGGGCGCGCCTATATCCAGTCGACCTTCAACAACACCCTGGTGACGTTCACCGACCCGAACGGGAACACAGTCGCCTGGGCGAGTGCAGGCTCCTCGGGCTTCAAGGGGTCGCGCAAGAGCACGCCCTTTGCTGCCCAGGTCGCAGCCGAGAACGCCTCCCGGAAAGCGATGGAGCACGGGATGCGGCAGGTGGATGTCTTCGTGCGGGGGCCAGGGAGCGGCCGCGAGGCCGCCATTCGGGCGATCCAGGCCAGCGGGATCCTGGTGATGAGCATCACCGACGTGACGCCCATCCCGCACAATGGGTGCCGCCCGCCCAAGCGGCGGCGGGTCTAGCCCGCCGCGGGCGGAGCAGCGAGGAGAGACACGAGTGGCTCGATATCATGGTCCAGTCTGCCGGCTCTGTCGCCGGGCCGGCGAAAAACTGTTCCTCAAGGGCGAGCGCTGCTTCACGCCGAAATGTGCCCTCGAGCGGCGGAATTACCCGCCCGGCCAGGCTGGCCCGGGGCGGCGGCGCAAGCTCTCCGAACGGGGAATCCAGCTGCGCGAGAAGCAGAAGGTGCGCCATGCCTATGGCGTCCTCGAGCGCCAGTTCCGGCGCTACTTCGCTGAAGCGAGCCGGCGCCCGGGGATGACTGGCCTGCGCTTGCTCGAGCAGCTCGAGCTGCGCCTTGACAATGTCGTCTACCGGCTCGGCCTGGCCGATTCGCGCAAGCAGGCGCGTCAGCTCGTGCTCCACGGGCACTTCGAGGTGAACGGCCGCAAGACCGACATCCCGTCGATGGTGCTGAAGCCGGGGATGGTTGTCGCAGTGCGAGCGAACCGCCGCAACCGGGAGTTCTTCAAACTCCAGGCCGAAAAGCTGGCGGAGAAGGATGTTCCGGCCTGGCTCGCGCTCGACCCTGCCACCCTGAGCGGCCGTGTCCTCAGCGTCCCCTCGCGCGCCGAGATGCCCCAGAACCTGAGCGAACAAGCGGTCGTGGAATACTACTCTCGCTAATGCGGGAAGCTCTCCATCGCGGGAAGAGAGGGGAAGCGCCATGATGATTGACCGCCTGCGCGGGGCGACCGAACCCGTGCACGAGCCACAGCCGCCGAAGATCGAGCCGCTGGACCTCTACCCGGCGTACGGCCGGTTCTTGATCGAACCGCTCGGGGCTGGCTTCGGGACCACCCTGGGCAACGCCTTGCGGCGGGTGCTGCTGAGCGCCTTGCCCGGCGCCGCGATCACGCGGGTGAAGATCGACCAGGTCCAGCACGAGTTTCAGGCGATCCCGCACGTGCGGGAAGATACCGTCACCCTGCTGCTGAATATCAAGAAGATCCGGCTGCGGGCCTATTCTGACCGGCCAGGGCGGCTGGTGCTGGACTGCCAGGGACCTGGGGTGGTGACTGCCGCCGATATCGAGGTGCAGGGGGACTTCGAGATCGTCAACCCCGACCTCTACCTCGCCACCATCGACTCCCCCGAGGGTCGGCTCTCGATCGAGTTCCAGGTGGAGCACGGTAAGGGCTATGTCCCGGCCTCCCAGCAGGATGGCAGCCAGATCGGCGTGATCCCGGTCGATGCCATCTTCACCCCCATCCGCAAGGTCAACTTTCTCGTCGAGCCGATGCGGATCGAGGTCACCACTTACGACCGCCTGATCCTCGAGGTCTGGACGGACGGCACCATCACCCCGATGGAAGCGATCAGCCGCGCGGCCGGCATCCTGATCGACCACCTGCGCCTGTTTACCGACCTGAAGAAGCCGGGCCCGCGGCCGTTCGAAGGCTCGCGGCCCGGGGCCAGCCTGCTGCCGCCGCAGCTCTATGAGACCCCTATCGAAGAGCTGGGGCTCTCAGTGCGGACCTATAACGCGCTCAAGCGGGCCCAGATTACCAAGGTCGGCCAGGTAGTCGAAATGAGCGACGAGGACCTGATGGCCGTCCGCAATTTCGGGCGCAAGTCGCTCGATGAGCTTCGCCAGAAGCTGGTCCAGCACGGCTACCTCCCGGCCGAGGCCGCCGGAACGGCAGCGGCCAGTGAGGCGCCACCGGCGGAGAGTGAAGAGTACGAGCTGGACGAGGAGGGCAACCCGCTGCTCGATGTCACGGGCCAGCCGATCCGGAAGTACATCGAGGAGGAGGACCAATGAGGCATCGGGTCCGCGGTCGCCAGTTCAGTCGCGATACCGACCATCGCCAGGCGCTCTTCCGCAATCTGCTTACCTCGCTCGTCCAGCACGAAGCGATTACGACGACCGAGGCGAAGGCGAAAGAGATCCGGCCGCTGGCGGAGAAACTGGTCAGCTACGGGAAGGAAGGGACGGTCTTCGCCCGGCGCAAAGCTGCCCGGGTGCTCTACGACCGGCTGGCCGTGCGCAAGCTGTTCGACGTCATCGCGCCGCGCTTCGCCGACCGCCACGGTGGCTACGTTCGGATTCTGAAGTTGGGCCCGCGGCGGGGCGATGCTGCCCCCATGGCTCGGATCGAATTCGTCGAATAAAAGAGGGGAGGGAGAGGACGCGCGGACCTTTCGCTTACGTGTCGCCTACGACGGAACGGGCTACGCCGGGTTCCAACGTCAGCCGCGGCAGCCGACAGTCCAGGCGGCGATCGAGGACGCCCTCTGGCGTTTCACCGCCGAGCGCATCACCATCCGCTACGCTGGTCGGACCGACGCTGGGGTCCATGCCGAAGGGCAGGTGATCGCGTTCGAGACGAGCCGGGAGCTCGACGCCAGCGCCGTTCTCGCGGGGCTGAATACCTACCTCCCGCCCAGCATCGTTGCCTGGGAAGCAACGGCGGTAGCACCGGGGTATCACCCCCGTCGCTCCGCCCTCAGCCGTTGCTACCGCTACCAGGTCTGGCAGGGGGCATGGCCGTCGCCCTTCCTGCGCCGCTATAGTTGGCACGTTCGCAACCCGCTTGACCTGGCGGCGATGGAGCGTGCCGCGGCGCCCCTGCTAGGCGAGCACGATTTCGCGGCCTTTGCACAGCGGAGCGGGGCAGCGGTGAAATCGACGGTGCGGCGGGTGGACCGAATAGAACTCCGGCGGGCCGGCCCGTTGCTGTTGGTGGAGGTGGAGGCGAATGCCTTCCTGCCCCATATGGTCCGCACGATTGTCGGGACGCTGGTCTGGGTGGGGCGCGGTCGGCTCGCGGTGAGCGCGCTGGAACAGCTCCTCACCAGCCGCGACCGACGGGAAGCTGGGCCGAGCGCGCCGGGGCATGGCCTGTTCCTGGCCTTTGTCCGCCTGGCCGACGACCTGCCTGGGCGAGCGAGCGAGGCGGAGCAGGTGCTGGCGTGGCTTGGGGGAGCGCAACGCTCGGCGTGGTGCTCAGGTGAACGGTTTGCGCCCTAACGAGGAGGAACGATGGCGGGATTTCGCACCTACAGTGCTACCCCGCGCGAGATCGAACGCGACTGGCACGTCATCGACGCGACGGGACAGAACCTTGGCCGCCTGGCGAGCCAGATCGCGACCCTGCTGCGCGGGAAGCACAAGCCGATGTACACCCCCCATCTCGATTGTGGGGACTACGTGATCGTGGTGAACGCCGGCAAGTTCCGGGTGACCAAGGAACGGCTGACCACCAAAATCTACTACCGCCACTCGCAGTACCCTGGCGGGCTCAAGCAGCTGACCCTACAGCAGGTCCTCGAACGGGACCCGACGCGGCCGATTAAGCTGGCGGTCAAGGGAATGATGCCGGACACGACCCTGGCACGCCAGCAGCTCAAGAAGCTGAAAGTGTACGCCGGTCCGACCCACCCCCACGAGCGTCACCTAGCCGGCCTGCGGCGGAAGAAAGAAGCGGCCCAGGCAGCCGCAGCGAGCCCACCTGCTGAAGCAGCGAAGGAGGCATAAGGGATGACCACTCCACGCACCAGTCTGGGCGGTGGCGTCGGCAAGCGGAAGATAGCCGTCGCGCAGGTCCGCCTGGTCCCTGGCTCCGGGCAGGTGATCGTCAACGGCAAGCTCCTGGAGGAGTATTTCCCCCGCCTGACCGACCAGGTGACGGTGCTCCAGCCACTCCGCCTCGCCGGGCTGACCACGGTGAACGTGATGGCCAAGGTGGTTGGGGGCGGTTCCAGTGGCCAGGCCGGCGCGATCCGTCACGGCATCGCCCGGGCCCTGGTGGAGTACGACGAGAATTTGCGCACCCTGATGCGCGAGCATGGCCTCCTCACGCGCGACGCGCGCATCAAAGAGCGCAAGAAGTATGGCCTGAAGCGCGCGCGCAAGGCCCCGCAGTACACCAAGCGCTAGCTGGGGCGAGGCGACCGAAAGAGCACCTCGACCAGCCCGGGGTTGGCGGGCCATTCCCAGCGCTCGTCCAGCAAGCCGAACGGCTCGCGGGCACCAAACCGGCGCCCCCAGCGGGCACTGGCGCTCGCCATCGTCCCGTTCAGTGGCCAGTAGGTCCAACTGGCACCGAGTTCATCGAGATAGTCCAGAAAGGTGCGCAGCCAGCCAGCTACCGGACCAGCTGGCCACGCGTCGCTCGCCAGCCCGAATTCTCCGACCAGGAGCGGCACCTCCCCCCGTGCCAGGAAGCCCCAGCGTTCCTCCCAGCGCTGGCGCAAGGCCGCTGGCGCGAGCTGGCGGTGGAACCAGGGGTAATCGTGAACGGAGTAGACGAGCCGGCCGGGGAGCGGAAGGTGGACCGGCCGCTGGCGCACCCCCCGCAGGTCGGCGGCGTAGTCGACTCCCTCGACAATGATCAGCAGGTCTGGATGCTCCCGGAGGATGGCCGCTGCGGCGCGCTCAGCAGCAGCTGGCCAATCGTGCGCCTGGCCACCACGCCCCCAGCGGGCGCGCCCGCGCGGTTCGTTCCAGAGGTCGGCAGCGATCACGAGTGGAGAGGTCCGGTAGCGGCGGACGAGGGTGACCCACGCGGCGATCCAGCGCTGCTCCTGGTCCGCAGTCAGGTGGGGGAGGGGGTCGTGATCGTCGGCGCAGCACCAGTCGGCCCGGTCGAGATGACAGTCGAGGATGAGAGCGAGGCCGGCTGCGGTGAGAGCAGCGATAGTGGCATCGAGCGCGGCGAGGGCAGAAGCTCCCTGTAAGCAGGGCTCAGCCGCGACGGCAAAGGCGGGCACCGGAGGGTTGTCTGCTACCAGTGCGAGCGACCAGGGGAGACGGACGACATTGGCCCCCAGAGCAGCGATGCTGGCAGCTATCCGCGCGAGTGGCTGGCGGTGGAGCCCGGCGACGACGAAGTCAGGGCTTTCGGCACCGTACCAGTTGACGCCCCGTAACCGGACGGCGGCACCCGTCCGGTCGCGGAGCTGACCGCTCACCGCACGCAGCGGAGGAAGGACTGCGGGGGGAACGTTAGGGCTCCGGAGGAGGCTGGGCCTCGCTCGCCAGCGGGAGAGTGAAGGAGAACTCGGTGCCGCGCCCCAGTTCGCTCGTCGCCCAGATCCGCCCGCCATGGGCCTGGACCGTATGCTTCGCGATCGCCAGTCCGAGGCCCGTGCCACTGTTGGCGCGCGTCCGTGCTGCTTTGTAGAAGCGCTCGAAGACCCGTCCCAGTTCCTCCGGCGCGATCCCGACGCCGGTATCGCGAACCCAGAAGCGGACAAAGGCAGGTGCCGTCGGGGTTGCTGGGATCACGGCGGCGTCTACCCCGACGACGACACTTCCCCCCGGTGGAGTGAACTTGATGGCATTGTGGACGAGGTTGACCAGCACGCGCTCGACCCGCTGGGGATCGGCACGAACGAGAGGAACGGTGGCCGGCGCTTCGACCTGGAGGCTGAGCCCGGCCCGCAGCGCCTGGCCAGCCAAGCGGTCCACCGCTTCCTGGCAGAGGGTGCGTGGGTCGACCGCCGCGAAGCGCATCTGCAGCTCGCCCGATTCGATGCGGGTCAGCTCGAACAGTTCCTCCACCAGTTGGTTGAGGCGGTCCACCTCGACTTCGATCCGCTCCAGGAACGAGCGCGATACACTGGGGTCATCGAGGGCACCGGCCAGCAGCGTTTCGGTCAGGGCCATCAGCGAGGCGACCGGCGTGCGCAACTCATGAGAGACATTGGCGACGAAATCACGCCGGACACTCTCGGCGCGGCGGAGCTCGGTCACATCCTGGACCACCAGCACCACGGGCACACCCGCCTCGCGCGCTGGTCGCGCGACGGCGTGGACGAAACGCTTTGGGGCGGCCAGTTCGACCACCAGGGGTGGGGGCTGCTCCCCCTCAAGCGCAGCACGAGCGAGCGCCACGAGCTCGTGCTGGCGCACGAGCTGGACAAGGCTGCCAGTCTGGCGGGTGGTTCCCAGGAGTGTCGCAGCAGCCGAGTTGGCGAACTCGACCCGGCCATCCTCCCCCACTGCGATCACCCCGACGGGCAGTTCTTCGACGATCGCCTCCCAGGCGCGGAAGGAGGCTTGGATGCCTGCCCGGTGGCGCTGGTCAGTCAGGGCGAGCGAGTGGACCGCCTGACGCAGCCCCTCCAGGCCGCTGCTCGCTCCTTCGCCTGCCAGCTGAACGGCCTCACGGCGCAACGCTTCGAGAGGCGCGAGGACCCAGCCCGTCGTAAGCCAGGCGAGGAGGGCAGCGAGGAGAACGCCGCCCGCCAGGAGTGGCACTCCCTCGCTCCCGACCAGCGGCAGCAGAGTGAGGAGGACGGCCGCCGTCACCGCAGTCGAGGTGGCAACGAGGCGCGCCCGCAGGCCCATCTCAGGCCCGGAAGCGGTAGCCCACCCCGCGGACGGTCTGGATCCAGTAGGGGGTGCTGGGGTCGTCCTCGATCTTCTCGCGGAGCCCCCGCACGTGCACGTCGACGGTCCGCGTACCCCCGTCGTACTCGTAGCCCCACAGGTTCTGGAGCAAGACATCCCGCGTGAGGACACGCCCACGGTTGCGCATCAGGTAGGCCAGCAGGTCGAACTCCTTGGGCTTGAGCGGGATCGGCTGGCCGGCTTTACGCACCTCATGGCGGCCCAGGTCGACCACCAGGTCGCCAGCGACGAGCTGCTCATCGACCGGCCCAGCCGGGCGGGCCTCCGCCCGCAGCATCTGGACGCGGCGCAGCGAGGCGCGTACCCGCGCGATCAGTTCGCGGAAGCTGAACGGCTTGGCCAGATAGTCATCCGCCCCGATCTCGAGCCCCACCACTTTATCGATCTCGCTCGCCTTGGCGGTCAGCATCAGGATCGGCGAGGTCGTCTCGGCGCGGAGCTGACGGCACACCTCAAAGCCGTCGAGCTTGGGTAACATGACATCCAGCACGATGAGGTCCGGCTGTTGCCGCCGGGCAACCTCGAGCGCTTCGAGTCCATCATAGGCCACGCTCACCTCGTGGCCTTCGCGTTTCAGGTTGTAGCGGATGGTATCGACGAGCGCAGGCTCGTCGTCGACCACCAGGATTCGTGCCACAGCTTTTCCCTCAGGTCGTCTGACGTCCGCCAGCCAGCTACTGGCAGGAGCACCGTCCAGCCGGCCGCCGTGCTGCCCAGGGAGGCAGCCGCCGCTGGGAACAGCAGGGCGAGACCGAACCAGACCGCGAGGCTCAGCAGCACCAGCCCGAGGAGCGCCAGGATGATCAGCACCCAGGTGCGGCGAGCGCGCCGACGGCGGGCGGCCTGGAGGCGGGTCTGCCGCAGCTCCTTCCGGCGCTGGATACGCTCGCTGGCCCGGGTGGGTGGGTGGTTCACTTCCCTCTCCAGTCGCCACCACCGACGCCACCCGGCTCGCGCAGGCGGACCAGGTTGCTCCCGTCGGGAGCGACGACATAGAACGCTTGCGCCCCGATCACTAGCAAGCGCTGGCCATCCGCCGACCAGAGGGGCGTCGGGTCATCTTCTGCCAGCTTGGCCACCAGGGTCGGCTTGCTCCCATCGACCCGCACGGTGTAGACGTCGTTCGGGAGGCCGTGCTGGGC